>CANQLL010000020.1 GCA_947624705.1 uncultured Bacilli bacterium
ACTATTTCTATCAATACAATTTTCTTAATTCTAAACCTATTTTGTAATATTATTCAGTTTTAGGACATTCTATATCTTTTTTCCTTTTATGCTCTAGATGAATATTTTCCATCTTTAGTGGAAACAATTATCTTTTCGCCATTACTAATGAATAGAGGAACTTTTAAAACATAACCTGTTTCAATCGTTGCATCTTTCATCGCATTATTAGTTGTATTACCTTTAGTGGCATCAGTTGTTTCAATTACTTCATATTCAATTTTTTCTGGTAAAGTAATTCCAATAATTTCGCCTTCATAATAAGCAATATCTATTTCCAAATTTTCTTTTAAGAATTTTTTTTCTTCCGCTAATTTTTCTTCCGGAATTTCTACTTGTTCATAAGTTTCGGTATCCATGAAAACATAATTTGTTCCCGCTGAATATAAATATTGCATTTTCTTCCGATCAACATGAGCTTTTTCAATTTTAATATTGGTATTAAAAGTATTTTCAACTATTGAACCAGTTTTTAAATTTTTTAATTTAATTCGAACAAAAGCTGGTCCCTTTCCTGGTTTAACATGTTGAAACTCTTGAATTAAACATAAATTTCCATCAATTAAAACAGTCATCCCATTTTTAATATCATTAATATTAATATTCATAAATTTTCACCTCTTATTTTTGTAACATTCTATTAGGTCTTTTTACTTTTGTATAGCCATTTGATGCTTTTTTATCAACTGTATAAGCTTTAGAACTTACTTGTTGTTTTTGTTTTTCTAAAAGTAATTTTTGCATTTCTAGTTGTAATCTTTTCATCCGTCAAACCTCCTGTTAGTATTATATGGTTTTTTTCTTTTAATTTTGACTTTAACATAACCTTTAGTATTTTCATTACTTAAATATTTAAGTTGTTGACAATACTTTTTATTTTGCAGTAATTCTTTTAATTTAGATAAGTTATCTAACACTTCCAAAACCTCCTATTTTTTTACTTAACTTCTTTGTGTTCAGTTACCTTACGACAAGTTTTACAATATTTTTTAAGTTCTAATTTTTCTGGATTATTTTTTTTATTTTTGCTGGTAAAATAATTTACATTTTTACATTCATTACATTTTAAACCAACTTGATTACGATTTTCATTTTTAGCCATTATACTTCCCTCCTTTTAATTAAGCAAGTCTATTATATCAAACTATTAATAATTTTCAAAGAGAATTTTTGAAACTTCTGTACTGATATGTTTATTTATATAAGCCATATATTCATCATGAGGATTTTCATAAGAAACATTTGGAGAAATAACAACTAAACTATATTTAGGATTTTCTAAAGGCGCAAACATGGCATAAGACATCGTAATAGTTTTAACATCAGCTTTACCGTCATTATCACTATCATAAAAAGATTCACTAGTACCCGTTTTACCGGCTGGATTCCATTTTACATCTGTATAACCTCTTCCGGTTCCTCCATCAATTACTTGCCGAAAGCCCTCTTTAATTCGGCCAAAGTAAAAGGAATCTAAAGCAATTTGATTTAATTCTTCGCCCTTATTTTCTACAATAACTTGATTATTTTCATCAACAATTTTTTGCATTAAACTTAATTTCATTCTTTTTCCATCCATCGCTAAAGTATTGATGTATTGGACAATTTCCATCGGGGTGTATGTATCATACTGACCAATGGCTAAGTTTAAAAGTAAATCATCCGCTTTAGTTTGCCCAATTAAACCAATTTTTTCATCCGGCAAATCAATGCCCGTTTTGGCTCCTAAGCCAAACTGGGCAAAGGTATCGCGATAGCGGGCGAAATCAGCATCCGTAGCATTAAGACTCATATTATAATGATATGTTTTACCCGTTGATTTAATGGCTGTAATAAATTGATAATAGTTACTAGAATATTTTAAAGCCGTTATATCCGTTAAAACTCCTAATTTTTTAAAAGAACATTTTTCTGGAACATAATATAATTTGACACAAGAATCAACAATTTTTTGATTAATATCAATTAACCCATTTTGATAACCAACCGTGTGCGACGCTCCTTTAACAACGGACCCCATCGTATAAGCAGAGTTAATGGTCCCAGTAATAACATCACTAAAAGAACCATCATCATTTAATCTTTTGCCAACAACAGCCACAATTGAACCATCCTGCGGATGACTAACAATAGCATAAGCATGATTATAATAATCTGTATTGCGTAATTTTTTGCCGGCAATTATTTTTTCTTCGACTATTTTTTCAATTTCCATTTGCAAATTAATATCAATCGATAAAATTAAATCATTCCCTCTTTTTTCTTCTTCTAATTTCGTTAAAGTATTATCACTATTGACTTTATAAGTAGCTTTAGTTCCTTTTAAATAATCTTCATATTCTTTTTCTAAATAACTAATACCGACGCGATCATTTAAGTTATAACCCTTTTTTAAATATTCTTCTTTTAATTCTTTAGGAATACCTGATGAACTAGTCGAAACATTACCTAAAATCGATTTTAAAACTTCATTATAAGGATAAATTCTTTCCCAACTAATACTACCAGTTACCCCTTTTATATTAGATTCAATTACTTTAGCATATTCTTCTTCACTAACATCCTTTTTTATGGTTTTAATTTCATACTTATAACCTTTATTCATAAGTTCATAGATATAAGATGCTTTTTTTTCTTTTTCATTTAAAGTATCTAACATCTCTTTAGTAATTCTTTCTTTTTTTAAATTTTCTAAATCACTAGTTTTAAGTTGGCGATTTTGCACTTTTTCTTTTTCTTTATTAGATATTAACTTGGCACATTCTTCTTTTTTTAAAACTAAATAAAAATTTTTTAAAGTATTATTATTTTCTTTGGCATCGATTGAAATAATATCGGCTAATTTTAAAGCAATATCTATTTCATCATCTTCTTTTATTCCGGCTATTTTACTATAAACAATGGTCTTAACGCCAATATTATCTACTAAGATATTGCCATTACGGTCTAATATTCTTCCCCTTGGCGCAGAGGATAAAGTTATAATTTTATTTTGACTTTTATTTAATATTTCTTGATAATATTTTTTATTTATTCCATTTAAAGAATAGATTTTTATCCCCGCTATCATAAATATTATAAAGATAAAAACATAACTTCCTATTCTTTTTATTCTTTGCATATAATCACCATTTATTAGTATTTATGGTTACTAAAAAAGTATGCAATTTCATATAATAAATTGAGGTGGAAAATGAATAATTTAATCAAAAATTATATTAGTAAATTAACGAAAGAACAAGTTACAAGCTTTGCTTTAATGAATAATATTGTTTTAAGTGAAGATGAACTTAATTTTACTTATAATTTTATTAAAAAACATGGCGAAGAAGTAATTAAAGATTATAATAATTTTGATATCGATAAATATCAAAATTACTATACGAAAGATAATTTTGTTAAAATAAAAGTTTTATTTAAAGAATATTCCGAAAAATTTAAACCATTTTTAAATTAAAGTATTGCCTACTTTTGCCAAATACCCTAAATCAACAATGATTTAGGGTATTTTTACTTCCATTATTTAAAAGAATAAATAAATTATTTTTTCTTATCATATTTTAATTCTTTATAAATTTTTTTAATCTCTTTTTTATCTTGTTTTTCTTGTTTTATTTTTTCTTCATAATTATTTAATATTATTTCAAGCTTTCTATTTCCTTCAGCAAATATTTTTTCCAATAAATTAGGCATTTGTTGATTTGGATAATTTATTTTATATACTTCTAAAATATGTTTTGCTTCTTTTAGAGCCATTTTACTTAAATTATTATTTTTATTAAAATTTATTGATTTTCCATCTATTATTACATTTCTAATATAAGTTGGATAAACAACAGATGTATCATAAAAAGGAATAGTAACTTTTTGTTTCTTTTCTACATGAAAAATTTTAACGGGAATTTTATAATTAGTAATAAGTTCATAAGCAAAATCATTATTTTTTTCATATTTAACTATTAAATATAAATCACTTAAATTTTTACCTTTAAGTCTATTTTGGGAATAATCTGTATCATAAGGATAATTCCCAAAATAGGTTTTAGGATTATAGATATCATCATCAATATTTATTTGTTCTAAAGGAACATAGTAACACTTCTTCATACTTACTCCTGATAAAATTTTCTTATTTTATTTAAAACATCAGCATCAAATTCTTGATTGCGTAGCATGGCAATTTCAAATTTATATGGGGGATACAGACGTTCTTTCGAATCGTCTGTATCTCCTATGTAAGGAGTTTCTAAAATTTTAGGAATATTATCTAATCTTTGCGAATAAATAATGTTTTTTAAATTTTCAAAACCAATTGTGCCAAAACCAATATTGGCATGACGATCTTTGTGGGATGATAGCTCATTTTTACTATCATTAATATGAATACACCCTATTTTATCAATTCCAATAATTTTATCAAAATCATCTAAAAATTGTTCAAAATTTTCCATATTATAACCAGCATCATTTAAATGACAAGTATCTAAACAAACACCAATATTATCTTGTTTTGTTACCCCATCAATAATGTATTTAATCTCTTCTAAAGTAGAACCTAGTTCACTACCTTTCCCAGCCATTGTTTCTAATAAAATTTTAACATTTGTTGCTCTTTCTAAAATTAGATTTAAACCATTAATTATATTTTGTAAAGCAATTGGTTTATCAATACCGACAGAACTTCCCGGATGTAAGACTAATTTATTTATTCCTAATTGTTCACATCTACTTATTTCTTGTTTAATAAAATTAACACTAAAATTAAATTTATCTTCATCTTTCCGATTAGCTAAATTAACTATATAAGGAGCATGACAAACAATATTATTTAAATTAATATTATTTTCAGCCATTTGTTCATAAGCATCTGTTGTAAAAATATTATTTATAGGTTTCCTAATTGTATTAGTTGGAGCTCCCGTATAAAACATAAAAGTATTAGCTCCATAACTTAAAGCTTCTTTTAAACTCCCCATTAATTGGGTCGTACTAAAAGAAACATGTGAACCAATTATTAACATATACTACCACCATTAAAAGTATCTCAAAATTATAATAAAAACACAAGTTTTTTTACCTTGTGTTAAGTATTTTTTTGTTTATATAAAGTTAAAGAATAAGCATTATTGGTCCAATTTATTTCAACAATTATTTTATCGCTATTCATAGTAGTAGGATTAACAGATAAAGTCGTACTACCATTATCTAAATTAGGATTAAATTCATTTTCTAATTGAAATTTATTATTAGTTAGTAAATAACTAATATATTTACTTAAATCATCCACTTTATTATCAATATTAATATATTGATATTCAGTTTTAAATCCATTTTTAAATTTAAAATTCACTTTTTTAACTGTACGATCTCCTACAACATAATTGATAGATGGCACTTTTGTTCCACTTACCGAATATGTATCCGTACTTTCAGTAATCTTAGCTAAAACAAAACCTCCTCCAAAATAAATTAAAACTATTAAAATAATTAATATAATTAAAGATTTAACTAAACTACCAACAATTCTTAAAGGATCACGCCGATAAGCTTTTTCATCTAAAGTATAAGTTTTTTTGGAAACATTAATGCTATATTTTTTTTGTTGTTGTTTTTTTTGTAATTTTTCTTGTTTTTTTATTTCTTTTTGTCTTTGTTTTTTTTCTTTAGCGGACATAAATAATTCAGTATCAACTAAAGGAGCTCCACAATGTCGACAAAACTTTTCTCCTAATTCATTCTCGCTATTACATCTTGGACATAACATGTATATCAACTCCTATTTATCTTACATTAATAGTATACCATTAATTTAGTATTTTATGGGAGAAAAAAACAAGTGATTTACACTTGTTAATTATTATGATGCTGATTCTGATGCTGGAATTGCAATTGAATCATTACATGCCGGAACACCAGTATCACCTATTTTTTTTATTTTAATTTCCCCATTTATATTTATTGGTGTAGCTGTTGAAGCTGATGCATAATAATTATTACTGCATATAGCAAAACTATAAGTTGTCCCATCATCAGTTAAATTCATTTGGATGTTATAATGATAATCTGTTTTTCCTTCAACATCAACTTGTGTTCCAGAATCAGAAAAACTAGTTACTCCTGCCCCATCAATAGCAGTAGTTGTATATTTTGTCTGCGCGGCTTTTAAATATGTTCTTACTTCTGTTTCAAATGCTTTTTTCTGAGCGTTTTCCATAGTATCTAATACTCTAGGCAATGCTAATAATATTAAAACTGCTAAAATTACTATAACTGCTAACAATTCAATTAATGTAAAACCTTTTTTATTTAATTTTTTCTTTCTTAATTTCCCCATTTATATCTCTCCTCTATAATAAAATTATATCAATAATCATATAAAAGTCAAGATAAGATAAGTTTATTTTTAATTAAAAAAGTAATATTTATGTAAATATTATTTATTTTAAAACATTTAAAACACTATTTATTAAATCAATATTATCAATAGCTTCGCTTATTTTATCAGTAGTTCTTAATTTATATAAATCTTTCATTGCATTTTCAAATTTTTTATAATTAGTACTACTACGATTTAATTCTTTATACCAATTAGAATTTAATTTTAAATATTCAAACATTTTTGGATTTTCTTTTAATTTATTAAATACTATTCTTTGCATAAGCTAATCCTCAAAAAACTTATTTAAAGGACGAGGATTTAATGGTCCTTTAGCTATATTACTAGGAGTCGGATTTTTAGTTGTTAATTCAGAAATAAATCCTAAAGCTTTTTGAGCGGTGTTGATATGTTTTTGAATAGAATCCATATCAACACTTTGAACCATTTTAGTTATTTCTTTGATAGAAGAATTATCTTTACTACTAATATACTCGCTCCAAGCATTATTATCTTCTCCATAAATATCATATATTTCATAAAATTTTTGCCAAGTCATATTACCATTTTTAATGTATTTGACAAGTTCTGGATGTAAAGAAGCAAAACGTTTAAAATCATCTTTTTTACTCATAAGTATTCACCCCTATTATTTTATGAATTTAATTAAATATTTATCTTATTTTTTTGCTGTTTGCAATATGTAAAAATATATGTTATAATTAATTGCGAGGAAAAACTATAGAGTAAAAATAAAATATCAATCACAAAACGGGGGTTTTGGTTAAGAAAAACTCGTATTAAATACGAGCCAAGCTATTTTTTACTCAAACATATAGTTGAGTACTCTTTTATTTTACTATTAAGTTTGCAAATTGGCAACTTAATAGTAAAACAAAAAATAGCCAATTGACTATTTTGTTTCTTCTTCATCTTTTTGAGTTTTAATTACTTCTTGATCTTTGTAGTAACCACATTTAGTACATGCACGATGTGGTCTAATTACTTCGCCACATTTTGGACATGAAGTCATAGCATTTACTTCTTTTTTTAGATGAGTACGACGCATTCTTTTTTTGGTCTTACTTGTTCTTCTAAATGGAACTGCCATTTTATCACTCCTTCCCTTTTTCCAGTAGCTCTGTTAATTTAGCAAATCTAGAATCAATTTTTTTCGTTTCTTTATTTTTTAGTTCCCAACCTTCACCAGCTAAATTTTCATCTTTATGATTTTTAGAATAGCTAATCGGAACTTCCAATACAATATTTTGCCATAAAATCTCGGTAATATCAAGTATATTTTCATTATTTTGTGATATTTTTAGATTTTCTTCGATTTCAAAATTAAAAGGATAATCAACTATTTCTAAGTTATAAGCATCTTCAAGTTGCATAACGCCATTTACTTCTAATTCTAAAATTACTTCTTCATCGATACTATTATAGATTTTTCCTTTGACAATTATGTCCTTTAATCCTTTGATATCTGTATCTTTATAAAATTCAGCATTTATAAAAGCTTTATCATCAATTAATAAAACATTATTAGTTAATAATTTACTTAAATCTATTTGCATAAAATCACCATTTTCATTTTACTAAAAACCTAAGTTTTTGTCTACTTCAAAAACAACTTCATCAGGATAAAGACATGAACAAAATATAAGAAACCTATTGACATATAGATAAAATAAGTAAAAAAGAGATAAATTTTACATAAAATTTAGAAAAAAACGATAATAATATAGTAAAAAATGTGTAAATAATGTATTCTAATTTTAGGTGATGTAATAATGTCTGTTGGCGTAACTAGAAAAATGGTTAGAGAACGACTTAAAAAGTTTGAAATTAATATTGATGATTTTGATAAAAAAGCTATTATTGAATTTAAAGAAAATTTAAAATATTTATATGATTCTAGACAAAAAGGGAAACGGATATATAAAATTTGGGATATTGTTGTTACTGCTTTTATTGCTATTCTAGCTAATCAAAATACTTGGGAAGAAATTCACGATTTTGTTGAAATTAAATATGACTTTTTTAAACAATTTTTAAAAATGACTGGTGGTGTTGCTTCAGCTAAAACTTATGAAAGAGTATTTGCTATTATTCGTCCTGAAGAATTTGAAAATATTTGTGTTTTATTTTGTAAAAGTATAACTAAAATATTTAAATCAAATAGAGATATTTTATCTATTGATGGCAAAACTGATAATGGAAGTAAAAGAAATGAAAATGAACTTAGAGAAGCTGTTAAATCTTTAAATGTTTTAAATATTTATTCTAATAATTATCAAATGTGTCTTGCTAGTGAAATGATTGATGATAAAACTAATGAGATAACAACTATTCCTGATATTTTAAATAGAGTTAATGCTAAAGGAGCTATTGTTACTTGGGATGCACTAAATACTCAAAAAGAAAATATTAAAGCTGTTATTAATGCTAAAGCTGATTATGTTGTGGCATTAAAAGCAAATCATCCTTCCTTTTTAGAAGATTTAGAATTATATTTTGATGATGATAAATTAAATATGATTAAAGCTGGTTGTTTAAAATCTTCATACACTATTTCAAATGAAAAAGCAAACTCTAATATCATTACATATGAATATTTTCAAACAGAAGATGTTAATTGGTACTCCGATTTATCTTCTTGGCCTTCATTACACTCATTTGGTTTAGTAAGAAAAACAATTGAGCACAATGGAAAAAAGACTATTGAAAAAAGATATTATATTTCTAGTTTATTTAATGATATTGCTTCATTTTCTAAAGCAATTAGAAATCATTGGAATGTTGAAAACAAACTACATTGGCAACTTGATTATACCTTTGCAGCTGATAAAAATACTACTATGAACAAAAAAGCTTTATTTAATTTACAAATAATTAAAAAATTAGCTTTAGCTATATAAAAAATGCTCAAGATGTTTATCATTGTAGTCTATCTCACATTAGAGATTTATTGGTTATTAACTTTGAAAAAGAAATATTAAGACTATTTAACATTGTTACTCATTAAGCGTTTTTTTCAAAACAAAAAGATTAAATGCCTTAAATAAAAGGGAATTTAATCTTCCTTTTTAAATTTTTTCATGTCTTTATCCTGCAACTTCATTAACCTTGGTTAATGAAGTTATTATTTTCAGAATTTTCTTGAGGCATTGTTGGAACACTATTAAATATTGAATCTTGAGGTATTTGTGGATTTGAGTCATTTGGCGTGCTATTAAAGATTGAATTTGGTTGTAAATTTTGAGCATTCTGAACATTTTGAGGATTAATTGTTGGTTCTACTTGAGAATTTACGGATTGAAATGGATTTGTTGAACCAATTGGATTAGCTTGAATATTATTAAATACTGAATTTTGTTCATTTGGCTGAGGATTGACTGGCTGATTTACAGGATTAACATTTTGATTACTTGATTCAAACGAATTTTGTTGAACATTGTTAGTAACAGATTGAGAATCAATTGGGGTACTAATATTAGTATTTTGAATTGTTGGTTCCACAAAATTTGTTTGAACATTTTGATAACTATTTCCCATATTTTGATTATTTGCTTCAAAAATTTGATTAGAATTAGCTTTCTTTTTTAAATCAACATATTTAATAATTGCATAAATTAATAAGCCAAAAACAGCCATGCTATAAATTGGGGAAAGAACAGAAACAATACTTGCTGGTAATAATGATTTAGTTGTTTCTACTCCATTTATGGTTATAGTAAAATTAGCTGTTAA
Source organism: uncultured Bacilli bacterium (assembly GCA_947624705.1). Classification (GTDB taxonomy): domain Bacteria; phylum Bacillota_I; class Bacilli_A; order RF39; family UBA660; genus HGM10766. The sequence continues at coordinate 10,169 of CANQLL010000020.1, forward strand.
AAACATACAAGCCACTAAAATCCAACCAACGATTTTATTAACTGTTAATTTTCCTAATAAATAAGTATTACATATTGGAATCCAAGCTAAAGGGGTACCTTTACCATACATTAATTTATTTAATTTATATAAAAGTATACCTTCCGCAATATATGCTGCTATAACTAAAATTACAATAAAAATTCCTATTGCAGCTATTATTAACATTTCTTCTGACCTCCTTTACTATCTATCGAAATTATACCAAAATTGATTTACATTTATCAATATGATAAACTAATTTGGGTGATTACTATGCACATAGTTGGCATTATTTGTGAATATAATCCTTTTCATAATGGTCATATATATCATTTAAAACAAATTAAAAAATTATATCCTAATTCTTTAATTGTTCTTGTTTTAAATGGTTACTTTATGCAACGCGGAGATGTTAGTGTTTTATCTAAACAAGCTAAAACTAGGATTGCTCTTTTAAATGATGTAGATATAGTTTTAGAATTACCTGCTATTTTTGGAACTCAATCAGCCGATACTTTTGCTTCCAAAAGTATCGAAATATTAAATTATTTTAAAATTGATACTTTAATTTTTGGAAGTGAATCAAACAATTTAGAAATTTTAAAAGAAATTGCTAGTAAGCAATTAAATAATCCTGATTATGAAATTGAAGTTAAAAAATATTTAAAACAAAAATTAAATTATCCGACGGCTTTAGCTAAAGCTTTAAATATTAATTTTGATTTTAATAATCCTAATGATTTATTAGCTATATCTTATTTAAAAGCCATTAGTCAAATAAATTCTAATATTAAACCGATAGCTATTTTAAGAACTAGTTCTTATCATGATTTAGAAAGTAATAAAAAAATAATTAGTGCTTCTAATATTAGAAATAAAATTAAACAAAAAAAAGAAATTAATAAATATTTACCTCAAGAATCCTTACAATCTTTACAAGCAATTAATGAAGATTTATTATATAAACTACTTCAATATAAAATTAAGACAACTTCTAATTTAGAAGATTATTTAGATGTTGATGAGGGTTTAGAAAATCGTTTAAAAAAATATATTAATGAAGCAAATAATTTAGAAGATTATATTAAAAAAATTAAAACAAAAAGATATACTTATAATAAAATAAAAAGAATGTTAATCCATATTTTACTGGATTTTAAAAAGACTGATAATTTAAAAAATATAGAATATTTAAAAATATTAGGTTTTAGTAAAAAAGGAAAAAATTATTTAAATAAAATAAAAAAAGAAATAAATATTTCTTTAAAACCTATTTATAATTCTCAAACTTATAGTTTAGAACAAAAAGCGGTTTTTATATATGATTTAGTAACTAATTCTAATGAATTAGATTTTGAATTAAAGAATAAACCAATAATTAAAGATTAAAAAAACTTCTCTTTTCCAAAGGGAAGTTTTTAAAATTTTATTTCCTCATCGCCCATGATTAATACCTCTTTCATTTTTAAATTTTTAATATTTCCAAGAACAATTTTATTATAGAATAAGTTTTATTTTTTGACAAGATATTTTGTTAAAAAATTTATAATTTCTGACAATTGGCACAATAATAAGTGCTTCGACCGCCAATTTTAATTTTTAAAATTGGTTGACCACAAACTAAACAAGGTTCACTTTCTTTTTTATGAACTTTTAATTTTTGTTGAAAACGCCCAGTTACTCCTAAAGAAGAAGTATAACTTTTTATAGTTGTTCCACCCATGGCAATTGCTTCTTTAATTATAGAGTTAGTAGCTGTTACTATTTTTTGACATTCTTCTAAAGTTAAATCTTTTCCTAATTTTAAAGGATTAATTCTAGAGGCAAATAAGACTTCATTAGCATAAATATTGCCTAAACCACTAATGATAGTTTGATCTAATAATAAGGTTTTAATGGGAATATTTTTATTATCAAATTTCTCTTTTAAATATTCTTTGGTTAAATTTTTACTAAAAGGTTCTTCGCCTTGCTTGGCTATAGCTGGTGTTATTTCTAAATCTTCTTTTTTAATTAAATTCATTCGCCCAAATTTTCGGGTATCATGATATCTTAAATCAGTTTCATCCGTAAAAGTTATAATAAGATGTTCATGCTTTTCAATTGGTTCCTCTTTATTTTTTAAGAAAAACTTTCCCTCCATCCGCAAGTGGGATAATAAATAAAAATCATGTAATTCAAAAATTAACCATTTACCTTTTCTTTTAATATCAATAAATTCATTACCAATTAAATTTTTCGTAAAATCATCTATATTTGATTCAATAATTTTGGGATATATTATTTCTACTTTTTTAATTTTTTTATGTAATATTTGTTTTTTTAAAGTATTTCGTACTGTTTCAACTTCTGCTATTTCCGGCATAGTATTACATCCTTTCTAAATATTCTTCTAAAGTTAAATTATTATTTGCTATTTCTTTAGCCCTATAACCAACATATCTTAAATGCCAAGGTTCATAACCATAACCAGTTATATTTTCTTTACCATTTGGATAACGAATTATAAAACCAAAATCAGGAGCAACATCAGCAATTAATTTTAAAACGGGATGATTTTGCATGGCAAAATCAACATAATATTGATTATTTTCTTTTAAGCAAAAATCTAAAGCTAAACCGGTTTGATGTTCGGAATAACCTGGTTTAGCTACATACTTTAAAGTATGATCTAAACCTTTTTGTTTTTCTACTTCTTGAAAAATTTTTTCTTGCTCTTCTTTAGAACGATAGCCACTTTCTAAATCTATTTCATAACCTTGTTTTAAAACATATTCTTTTAATTTTAAAAATTGATGATAAGTTTTTTCTTCTAAAAAAACATTAGCATATAAACTATTAGTTTGGCTTAAATGAAAATCATTATCTTTACATTTATGATTTTTATTAACTAAAATTAAATATTTATCCAAAATAATTCCTCCCTGTTATATTTTATGAACTATAGAAATTATTTTGTTTCATACCAATCTTTACCATAATCAGCACTAGCTTTTAAAGGAACAGAAAGTTTAACGACATTTTCCATAATAGTTTTTACTATCGCTTCCACCCGATCTTTTTCTTCTTCGATAATATCAAAAATTAATTCATCATGAACTTGTAAAATCATTTTACTTTTAATATTATTTTGCATAAAAGCTTTATCAATTTCCACCATCGCTTTTTTAATTATATCAGCTGATGTTCCTTGAATCGGCGTATTAAGAGCAATTCTTTCCCCTGCACTTCGTACTTGATAAACTTTTGAAAATAATTCATCAATATTTCTTTTACGATTGAATAAAGTTCGCACTACTCCTTCATTATAAGCTTCTTTAACAATATTATCCATATAAGTTTTAACTCCAGGATATAATTCTAAATACTTATCAATAAATTTTTTAGCTTCATTAGGATTAATACTTAAATTTTCCCCTAAACCAAAACCACTAATGCCATAGACAATTCCAAATATGACAGCTTTAGCTGTCGAACGCATTTTTTTGGAAACATATTGTTCATCAACTCCAAAAATATCTGAGGCAACTTTGGTATGAATATCTTGATTATTAATAAAAGCTTGTTGTAATTCTTTCGAGCCGGAAATATGAGCCAAAATACGTAGTTCTATTTGGGAATAATCAGCACTTAAAAACATATCATTAACAGGAATAAAAGCTTTTCTAATTTTTCTTCCCTCTTCATCTTTAGTCGGAATATTTTGTAAATTAGGAAAAGTTGAAGACAAACGTCCTGTTCTAGTTAAAGTTTGCGTGTAAACCGTATGTATTTTTCCGTCTTCCCTTATATATTCTGGTAAACCATCGATATAAGTATTCATTAACTTCGCTAAATTTCGATATTCCATAATTTTTCTAATTATCGGATGAAAATCCATTAACTTATGTAAAACTTTGATATCGGTTTTATAACCTTTAACATTTCTTTTTCCAAAAGGTAAACCCATTTTTTCAAATAAGACTTCACCTAATTGTTTAGGAGAAGAAATATTAAATTTAACTCCCGCCATATTATATATATCTTCCGAAATCATATCTATTCGTGCTTGGATTTCTTCTTTCATTTCTTTTAAAACAGTAGGATCTACTTTTACCCCTTCAATCTCCATTTTTGCTAAGACTTTGATTAAAGGCATTTCAATATCATTAAACAAATTATACATTTGCTCTGTTTTTAAATCTTGAATTATACTATCTCTTGTATCATAGATAAAACGAGCTTTTAAAACACAAGTATTTTTTAATAAATTATTCTCAAATTTGGCTTTTTTTAAAGCTTCATAAAAAGGTATTTCAATATTTCTATTATTCATTAAATGCGCCAAGTCTTCTTTTAAGTTATCCCATAGTAAAGAAGAAGCAATCATCGTATCAAATATACAACCATTTATTTTTAAACCTAGTTTATGAAATAAAACAATATTTTTCTTTAAATCATAAGTATATAAAATTTTATTATCTAAAGCGGAATAAACATTTTTAATATTGTCTTTTTCGACATAATAATTGTTATTTTTATCACTAATAGCCATACCTAAAATATTGGCACAATGATAATTAACATTATCACATTCAATATAAAAGGAAACAATATCACCAAGTTTTAATTCTTCGGCTGTTTTAACAATTTTATATTCACAATTTAATTTTAATTCTTGCTCTTTTTTTTGCTCTTTAATTAAAGAATAAAATTCTAATTCTTGATATAAATCATATAATTCGGTTAAATCTTTTTTCGTATATTTTATAGAATCTAAATCATCAATTTGTAAAGGAACTTCTTTATAAATTGTGGCTATTTCTTTACTAAAAAAAGCTTGTTTTTGATCAGTTATTAATTTTTCTTGTAATTTACCTTTTATTTTATCAATATTAGCATAAATATTTTCAATCGTTTTATATTCTCTTAATAAAGTTAAAGCAGTTTTTTCACCTACTCCTTTAACACCCGGGATATTATCAGAAGAATCGCCTGCTAAAGCTTTTAAATCAATAATATGAATAGGATCAATACCATAATCTTCTTTAAAAGTTTGCGGGTTATATCGAATAAAACCTTTTTGTTTTAATAATTTAACATCTACAACATCCGTAATTAATTGTAAAAGATCACGATCTGATGAAACAATCGTCGCATCAAACTCCGGATCTTTATCAGCCATAGCTGCTAAAGTTCCAATTATATCATCAGCTTCATAAGGTTCTAATTCATAATGTTTAACCCCCATTTTATCTAAAATATCGCGAGCTAGAGGCATTTGCTTTTTTAAATCTTCAGGAGTTTCATTACGTCCGGCTTTATACTCTTCATATTTATCTTTTCGAAAATTTTTACCCACATCAAAAGCCACCGCCATATATTCTGGTTTTTCATCATCAATTATTTTATTTATCATGTTGATAAAACCATATAAAGCATTAGTTGGAAAACCTTTGGAATTACGCATTATATTTCCTGTATAAGCGGTCGCATAATAACTACGAAACATTAAATTATTCCCATCAACTAAGATAATTTTTTTCATATACTTCACCTAAAGTTATTATACAAAAAAAATAGCAATATTACTATTTTTTATTGTTATTGCATGACGATTTGCACTAGTAGCAAATTATGAGCCCATTATTTGATCATAAGAATAACAATCATCGCCAATTCTTTCTCTATTTTCTTCACTTGTATAGCCAAAAGGATCAGAAGTCGGAGTTGGAAAGGAGTAAAAAGTGTAAGTTGAACCATAACGATTTTTTAAAACTGTAACATGTTGTTGATATTGAGATTTATCATTGACATCAAAAGATTGGCCATTATTAGAAGCTGAGGTTATATCATAACCATAATTTGCACCACAATAAATACAATCGTGTTCATCGATATAACCTGGTAAAGTTCGTTTACCATCTACTAAAACAGCTCGAACTGCTGATATTACTTCTGGGTCAGAAATAGTTCCATTCATACTTTTACCAGCAAACCAACCTCCATTATGTACGTAATTATAAAGTCCAGATGCTCCCGTTCCATATCCTCCTCCTTTAAGTTCAAATAAATTTGCCATTATTGATGCTTCGGCGGCGGCTCCTTCGGCACTTCCTTGTTCTCTATAACACATCGAAGCTAAATTAACTAATTGACTGTCAGTTAACTCATATTTAACAAAATTACCTTTACCACTAACTTGGTTGGCCCCATTTGATGTAGTTCTTTTAACATATTTACTTTTGTTATAGCTCGCTAAATAGGTTTGGGTGCTTTTTTGCATTCCCCGTAATTCTTTTTCACGAGCTCTTTTTAATCCAGCTATGACATTGGAATCAGCATTATTCATACAAATCGTTAATTTATTATTAATCCCATCATATCCATCAATCATATTAAATACCGTATGTAAAATTGTAGGTAGTAAAAAAATTAATAAAAGACTTGTTAATCTAGCGGCAACTTTTGTTGCAATTCCTTTTATATCTTCAGTAGTTCCAGTAGTAACAGCTTTTATTCCATCATAAGTTCCAACAAGAATAATAACAATAGGAAAAATTATCAAGGCTGCTTGATAAAAAAATTTTATGATTAAAAGACCATTTAAAAAGTTATAATCTGTACAAAAATCCATATTTACCACTTTTTCTTTATCCATTTCTATATTATAATATTATTATAGCAAAGATGGTGAAAGAATGGAAAACTTTTTTAAAAAATATAGTATTTTTATTGCAATAGCAGCTTTAATTATTGTCGTCTTTATAAACTTTATTTATAAATCACCCAATGATAAGCTTAAAAATTATTTAGTTAAACAAGGTTTTATTTATAATTCTGATAGTGAATTAATTCAGGAAAACATGTCTTTAGAAAATTATGAAAATGATGATAATAATATCTATATTAATACAACTTTTGATTATAATAATAGTATATTTTATTTAATAAATCGTAGTAAAGAAGATGGTTATGAAAATATTTATAATTTATCATATAACATTATAAATGGTTCTTTAACTGGTGACTATAAAAAAGAAAATGAATATGATACATGGTATATTGATGCAAATTTATTTAATGATAATTTTACTTGTGATACAGGGGGTTACAAAGGAATGGCTGAATATTGTGATTTCTTAAAAGAAAAAATGGAAGAATTTAAAATGCAAATATCATTATATTTAATGGATAGTGATACTAGCAAATACTATACAAAAAAAATGAATAGTTGATTAACTATTCGTTTTTTTGATTTTATCACCTTTAATAACATATGGATTTTTTTGCGTACCATCACCATCTTTTAATATAGTTTTACTGGATAAGTTTAAAGTAAATAAAATATTTGATGTACTAGAGGTTTTAACTTCTGCTGGTACATTGGCAAAGCGATAGTTGTGATAAGAATCACTATCAGCCGGCGTAATACTCCAGAAATTAATATCTAAATCGGCTAAATAATTATAATTAGAGCAACTTTTATCAGTTGTACTATCACAATTATCATCTATGCTAGCTCGCAAGTATTCATTAACTTGTAACAAGCCTAAATAATCACCTTGTAAAATGATACTACATTCTTCAGTTCCCGAAAAATCTGTACTATCTTCTGAACGAGCCCCAATACATAAATCTTGAGGTACAATCAAAGCTTTATTTTCTTCACTAAATATATCATTATCATTATAAATTTTTGTTAATTTTTCTCTAATTCGACTTACTGTAAAGTCATTTATACCTGAATTATCTCCTTTTTCTTCATTATAACGATTATCCCATTTACTATTACGGTATTTTTTAATAATATTTGATAATAATAAGCGAATAGAACCATCACTATTTATTCCAATAATGCGCCAATTTTGATTAGCAAAAGTTAGATAATTATTAACATATTCCCCGCGAAATATATAATTGCTTTCTCCATCTAAATATAGGCCTTCTCCTTCTTCAACTATATCGTTATCAGCTATAATAGCATCTGATAAAAATTTAGTGCTATATTTTTTGCCACAATTTAAATAAGGAATATAAGAATAATAAGTATTATTTTTTATAGCATAAACACTACCTTCGCAACTAGTTTCTTTACCAACATATCTTTCTATTTCTTTTAAATATTCTCCTGCTACTAAAGTATTTAATTCTACCACATTTTCTTCACCATTTTCTGGAAGTTCATCTTTATTATCCTTATAATAGTTTACCGCGGCTTTTTCCATCGCATTTTCTAATTTTTCAAAGCTATTTTTCCCGCCCCCGGCTCTTACCAATCTTAAAATTAAAACAACCATAAACATTACAACTAAAGCACAAACAACTCCAATCATTATTTTAATTAAAGCTTTACTCGTATCTGATAAATTATTAAACAATGATTTTAAACTTTCCATTTCCAGCAACTCCTTTATTGACTTTATTTTAACATTATTACTTAAATAAATCTATTTTATTTTTTTTAAAATAAAATATTTACATCCATAAGCACATTTCTCTTCTATATACTTTTCAATTTTTTCTTTATCATTATAAGATTTATATAATTTATTTTCTTTTTCACAAAAACCTTTTAATCTTAATTTTCCGTAAGCCCAATCTCCCACTAAATAATCATAATCTTTAAAAAAGTCCGTATATTTAGCAATAATGCTTTCTTCTTCAAAGCCATTTTCATCTTTAATTACTTCATATTCATTTTCTTCTAACTTTATTTTTTGCATAATCTTACCTCAATATCATTTGTAAAGCTATAACAGCTCCAACCATTATTTCCGTAGCTACAAAACTTAAAAACATTAAAATATCAACAAAACCATTTCCAGAAGATAAAGCTCCTTTTGGCATCATGGCTTTATCAATAGCTCTATTTAATTTATTTAACATATTTTTATCATCAAATTTGATATTATAATCTCTTAATATTTTTTTATTTAAATAATATAATTTTTCATCAGACATTTCTTTAATATCAGCTAAAGTTTTTCCTTGCAAATAATATGCATATGGATTAAAAACATTATTATTTACTTCGGTAAAAGTTATTTTGTTATTAATTTTATATAAGGCTTTATTCCAATAATCATTTAAAGCTTTAATACTTCGACCCTTAAAAAATATTTCTTCATATTTTTTTACTTCTTCTTCCGTAATAAAATCATCTTTATATTTTTTTTCAATCATATCAATAATAATTTTATAAATAGTTAAAAAATCATTTATATTTTGCGTAGTTAAATAATTTTGTAAAGATTTTTTAAATTTATTTAAACTTTCTTCTTCTAAACCAAATCTTTTTAAATTATTATTTATTAAATCATAATCTTTGATTAAAAAAGGATTAACTAAATCAGCTTCACTGTAGATATAAACTAAAATACGAACTATTTGCACATCAAAAGATTGATCCTCTTTATTTATTAAATAGCGACTTATAGCATTTAATAAAACATCATTTTGCATTTAGTTCACCTTCTTACATTTCTATTGTAACAAATTCTTTTTTTAAAGTCTAGAAATGTGTTTAATTGTGTTTCATCAATTGTTTATTTATCATTATATCTATATTTGCTGATTCAGTCTCTATTTTTTGCTACTTGTTTTTTTCTTCTAACCTTTCTATATATCAAAGTATAAAAAAAGAACGTAATTTTAGAGTGAAATTTTATTTGAACTTGTACATGCTTATTTTCTGATTTACAGTAATATTGAAAACTTTATCCTTACTCTATTCCCTAGTTTACGTCCAATTTTATGCGATTGTCATAATTTTGCAATATCTATATTTCTTTATTTTAATTTATAAACCTTTATTCGATTATCTGGGGTGATACATTGATATATTCCAACTTCTACTTCTTTAATCTCTTTATAAGTTTCGCAAGGAATCTCTTCTCTACATTGAGAAACATTATAAATACCTTTTGCATATGCTTCATCATTAGGAACACTAATTTTTCTACATACATCTCCAGTTTGAGATTTAAACTCATAATAAACATTATCATAAGTTGAACAAGGTATATCAATTCTGTTTTTTGTTACATTATAAATACCTTTTGCATATGCTTCGTCATTAGGAACACTAATTTTTCTACATACATCCCCAGTTTTAGATTTAAACTCATCACCAACATAATCATAAGTTAAACAAGGTATATCAATTCTGTTTTTTGTTACATTATAAATGCCTGCCGCATATGCTCCGTCACCAGGAACCCTAATTCTTCTACATACATCCCCAGTTTTAGATTTAAACTCATCACCAACATAGCTATAAGTACTAGAGATTGATTTTTGATTATTATATAAAGTAGTTGATTTTGGTCCTACTGTTGGTTGAGGTGTTTCAGTTAATTCATTTATTTGTTCATGTAATTGAGCATTTAAGTTTTCTAATTCTTTTTTTGAATTTTCTAATTCTGCAATATTTTGTTCTAAAGCACTAATTTTATCATTTTGTTCATTAATCACTTCTTCATGATTCTTCAAACAACAACCTGCCATTGTTGATAATACTGTAGTTGTTAATAAAGCAGATATTATTTTTTTCCCATTAACTTTTAAATTTTTTACTTTTTCCATTTTCTTTTCCCCCTTATAATAGAAAAAATCCTTCAACAAGGATATTTAATTAAACTTTCTATGTACTAACCAATCCCCATTGACAGAATAATTGTACTACACTTTACATATTTTGTCAAATTGCGTATAGCAAGTTGTTAATCCTTAGTTAAAATGTTACCGAATATTCATTAGTTAAAATGTTACCAAAATATATTAAAATATAACTTTG
>CANQLL010000021.1 GCA_947624705.1 uncultured Bacilli bacterium
GGATATAAACCAGAATATACTAAAACAATCTTAGGAGTAACATATCCCGTTATTCAAGAAGAACCAAACTTTAAAGAAGGCTTTCCCAATGAAGAAACATCAGAAGATGACATAACCAAAGGAAGTGGGTTATATAAAACCGAAGATGAATATGGTCCAAGTTATATCTTCCGTGGTCAAGTCGACAATAACTATGTTCATTTTGCCAACCAAGATTGGCGAATTCTAAGAGTAAATGGGGACGGAACAATCCGATTAATGTTAAAAGATAAATTAACTGATAATTCAAAATATAATGATTATACTTGGAATGCATCAACTCCACAACATGAAAAAGTGGGTTTCACCAGTGGAGGAGACCCATGTCCAATAGATAGTCTTTGTGAAGTAACGTATGATAATTCTTCTAAAACATTTACTAATCAGAACGGAGGAACAAATAGTACAATTAAAGATGTCTTAGAAGACTGGTATAAAACAAATTTAAATGAATTTGATGAACAAATAGTTTATGGTTTATTCTGTAATGATATCAGTTATGGAAGTGGAACCGATGATGGTTCAACGTCAACCTTATATTATGGAGCGAACGAAAGATTAGCTTCAAGTTCAACAAATGTATCCCCAACTCTGGTCTGTCCGGAACAAGTAGACCAAAATAAACAAACAAGAACATATGGAGGACTATATAAAAGTAAAATAGGCTTAATAACAGCTGATGAACTAGCAATGGGAGGATTTTCATATAATAGTCCATATGCATCCGAGCAAAATTATTTAAGACGAAGTTATTATTATTGGACGGCCTCGCCTTACAGCTCTTCTAGCTATGCTTTTGTATTCAATGCTTGCGATACAGGTCACTTGATCGACTACATTACTCGTTATAGCTGGGCCGTGGTGCCAGTTATCAATCTGAAAACTGATAATCTAACGTATTCAGGTACGGGCATTGAAGATGATCCCATTAATATTGAATAAATAAAACTAGTTCGGCATATTGCCTAAACTAGTTTTTATTTTATTCGTATTTTTAAAATTAAGTTTAGCTATTTTTTCTAAATATTCTTCTCCTTTTTCTTGGATAATTTTAATACCAATTTCATCAACTTTACTTCCTGCTCCTTTAGGAATATCTATTTTTAATTCTTTACTTAATTTATTCATTTTAAGTAAAAATATATATCTACTTATAATTGATGCTGCGGCCACACTTAAACATTTATCTTCGGCTTTAGTTAAAAAAGTTATATTAGTAGCTTTTTTACTTGCATCTTCAATATGTTCATAATATTTTGTCGGATAGACAAATTGATCAACTACAATTTTATCATAATTTCCTTGTTCTTTTTCAATCATTTCTACTAAAACTTTATTATGTAAAATAGCTTTAATTTTGTTCATATTATAACCTTTTAATGTAAATTTATTATAAGATTGATTATCTAAACAAAAAGTAACATGAGGAATTTTATTAATTATTTCTTTTCCTATTTTTAATATTTTATCATCGGTTATTTTTTTAGAATCTCTAACACCTAAATTTATTAAATAATCAATATTTTCTTGACTTACAAACGCTGCAGTTACAACAATTGGGCCAAAATAATCTCCTGTTCCCACCTCGTCTGAACCAATTGAAGAACAATTTATTAAAATTTTATCTTCGGCTTTTTTTTTATTTTCTTTTTTAGGATTAATATCTATAATCCGATTATTTAAATGTTTTTCTTGATCAATCCATAAATTGGCATCAATATCGGCACTTATTCCTTGAAACATTACTTTACCAGAATTATATAAAGTTATAATTGTATCTTCTTCCTGCGCTTGGAAAATAGCATAGGGTGGAGTTTTTGGTCTTCTTAAATTTTCATAATATTTAATCATTTTCTCCTTAACATTATCACTAACTTTAAAAACTATTGTCATAAATCCACCTCGTTAATAATATTTTAACACTACTTGCTTTTAAAATCAGTAAAAATATAATATAATTTAAATGGAGTTGATAAAGTGATAAATATTTTAGATGTAATTATCTTACTTTTAATTGCTTTTGGAGCTATATCTGGTTTTAAAAGAGGAGCAATTAAAAGTAGTGTTAGTTTTATTGGTATAATTTTAGTAATAATAGTTGCTTATATTTTAAAAAATCCTTTAGCTAATTTTATGATGAAACATTTACCATTTTTTGATTTTGGTGGAGCTTTTAAAGGGGTAAGTGTTTTAAATATTTTAATTTATGAAGCAATTGCTTTTTGCATTCTCTTTGCTCTTTTACAAACTATTTTACAAATTATAATTCATTTTTCTAGTATTTTAGAAAGTATTTTAAAAGCTACAATAGTTTTAAGTATTCCTTCCAAAATATTAGGTCTAATTTTTGGATTTTTAGAGGGATTTATTTATGCTTTTGTCTTAATATATGTTTTATCATTATTTAGTTTTTCCCAAAATCTTTTTCAAAATAGTAAATTAGCTAATCCTATTTTAAATCATACGATTGTTTTAACTAATTTTTCGAAAAAAACTAGTCAATCAATGGAAGAAATTTATTCTTTAAAAGAAAAATATCAAGCAATTAATGATAAAAGAGAATATAATTATGAAGCAATGGACATTCTATTAAAGTATGATGTAGTTAGTGTAGATACTATGCAAAAATTAGTAGAACAGGGAAAATTAGAATTAAATAATATTGATGTTTTAGTTAATAAGTATAGTTAGGAGAAAAAGATGAATATAGATTATCTTAATCAATTTTATTATCATCATACAAAATTAAAAAATATTTCCCAAATTTTAGAAACGGGATTAGTAGGCAAAATTGGTGAAGCTAGCAAATTTGGTAAAGAAACTATTCCTAGAGTTTATTTTTCAGAAGGAATAGAAGGGGTTTTAGCTACGGCTGAGACTTTTCAAGATCGTTTTAACTCGTTAATGAAAGAGCAAGGAAAAACAGAATGGGAAAATAAAAATGTAGAAGAATATTTGGGAGAAAGTATATATTTATGTTTTGAAGGTAAAGATATTAAAAATGAAAATCCTAATAAAGAAAATGCTTTTCGTAATGGTTGTACCTCAAAAAATATCTCTCCTCAAGAATTAAAAATATGTATCTTAAGAAATAAATCTACAAATCAAGTTTTATGGCATAGAGATGATATTATAAAATATATGTTAGCTAATTATCCAATTGATAATTTTCAAAATGGAGATAAATATCAAAAAGAAGAAATAATAAATTATTATCATCTGCGTTATAAAGAATTATGGCCAATTGATTGGCAAAATTTTAACTTAGAAATAATTGATTTAAAAATGTTTTATGAACAATTTTTAAGTAACTATGTACAATTAACTGATAAACAGGAAATTAGAAGATAAGGAGAATGGAAATGATTAAATATTTAGAAAAAAATAACTTTGCAGAAGAAATTAAAAAAGGAAATATTTTAGTAGACTTTTACGCTGATTGGTGTGGACCTTGTAAAATGTTAGGAGAAGTTTTAGAAACCATTGATGAAGTTGATATTTTAAAAGTTAATGTTGATGAATACCCTGATATAGCAAGGGAATATAAAGTTATGAGTATTCCTACTTTAATTTATATGGAAAATGGTGAAGAAAAGACTAAAAATATTGGTTTTATAACTAAAGAAGATATCTTAAATATGTTAAAATAAGATATTTTTTAATATGAAAGTAGGAATATTATGGCTAAATTAACTTTAAAATTAGATTATGTAATAGATCCAGAATTAAATAATTATTTAGAAGAACAAAGAGGAATTATAACAACAAAATCTTTTAATAAAGATTTTGTTGGAACTATTACTATTGAATATAATTCTAACTTAACTAATGTGGAAATAATAACCGATGAAATATTATTATTTTTAAATTTAACAACAACTCCAGTCATAACTTACTTTGATAAACATCAAAATAAAGAGCAAAAATATGATATTGTTATTAAAGATTTATGTTGCGGTTATTGTTTAAAGGGAATGATAAAGGAATTATTATTTATTAAGGGTATAAATTTTGTTCAACCAAAGTTTAACTTTGATAAAGAAATTCCTAAAAACAATGTCATAATTACTATTTATTATGATAGTAAAATAATTACAAAAGAAGAAATTAAAAGAATAGAAGAAAAATTTAATATTTAAATAAGATAATAGTATGATATCTTATAATAGAAGAAGTTTTTTGTAATGGATGTATATTAATCATAACAATCATATGGTTCTAACTTATGAAATAAAAAGTAGATTGTGGGGTGGTGGCATTGATAGTAAGTAATTTAAATAAACGAATAGGAAATAAAAATATATTACAAGATGTTTCTTTTATTCTTGCTAACAATGATAAAGTTGGATTAGTCGGAGTAAATGGAGCAGGTAAATCTACTTTATTAAAAACTTTAGCTAAAGAAATAAAGCCTGATAATGGAAAAGTAAGATTAAATGAGGAAACTATTACTTATTTAAAACAAGAAATACCTTATATTTATAATGATTTAACTGTAGTACAGTATATAAAACAAGAATTAAAACTAGATAAGTTAGAAACTAGATTACATGAACTTGAAACTAATTTAACAGCTGATATAATGAAAGAGTACGGAGAAGTTTTAAATCAATATCTAACTTTAGAAGGTTATTCATTTGAAGAGAACTTAAAATCTATTTTATTAGGACTTAACTTTAAAGAAAATATTAATAAAAAAATTAAAACTTTATCCGGTGGACAAAAGATAAAAGTTTTACTTGCTATTGTCCTTTTGCAAAATGCTGATATTTTATTGCTAGATGAACCAACTAACAATCTTGATATGGAAGCTATCCTATATCTTGAGAAAAAGTTAAAATTGGCAAATAAGAAAATGATGATTGTTTCCCATGATGAAGTATTTTTAAATAATATTGTCAATAAAATTTATGAGTTAGAAAATGGTAAAATTAAGGTATATAATATATCTTATCAAGAATATTTAAACCAAAAAGAGTTGGAATATAAAGATTTAAAAGAAAGATATATAAAAGCTCAAGAACAAAAAGATAAGTTGAAACATCAAGTTCAAAAAGCTAAAGAGTGGGCAAATAAAGGGGTGAATAAAAAAGCTCATAATGATAATAATAAGCTTGCTAATAATTATGCGAAAGAAAAAACTAATACTTCTAATATTTCTAAATTGACAAAAGAACTAGAAAAAATTGAAATTCCTGATTTTGAAGAGAAAAAACCAATAAATGTCTTTTTTAATCTTGATGAAATTAAAGAAAATAAAGATATAGAATTAGAACACTTAGTGTGTGGTTATGAAACCTTTAAAACTACTGAAATTAATTTATTAATTCCTTATGGAATAAGAGTTAATATAATAGGTGGTAATGGAACAGGAAAAACAACCCTTATTAAAACCATTTTAAAAGAAATTTCCCCCATAAAAGGAAATGTTAATATTGGAAGTGGCGTCAGAATTGGCTACATTTCTCAAAACACTTTAGATAGCGCTTTAGATGAAAGTGTTTATAGTTATTTAACTAAAGATTTAAAAAATATTGATAAAGCAAAAGTATTTACATTATTAGATAAATTTAGTATAGATTATGATGATAAAGACAAATCTTATTTATCATTATCTCCAGGGGAAAGAACTAGAGTTAATTTAGCAAAACTGGCGATAAATAATATTAATGTCTTAATTTTAGATGAAGTAACAAATCATTTAGATAAAGAAGCTTTAGATTTAATTTATGACCTTGTTAAAAGTTATAAGGGAACAATTATAAGTATTTCACATAATCGAAAATATAATGAATATTTAAATTCTGATCTAGATTTAGATATAAAAACAGGTAAAATAATTCAAAGAAGATTATTAAAAAAGTAGGAAATTAACTACTTTTTTGTTTAATAATGTTATCCTAAAATCTTGTTTTCAAAAAAATAAATTGCTATAATAGTTATAGTAGGGGAATAGAAAATAGGATGGTGTGAAATGGCAAAAAAAATAGGAAAATCTTTTTGTGTTTTCTCCGCTAAAGGTGGCGTAGGCAAAACAACAACTCTTTTAAATTTGGCAGGGACATATCATTTGTTAGGCAAAAAGGTTTTAATAATTGATTTTGATTTAACTAGTGGAGGTATTGCTTTATCTTTAAATAAAGATGTCCATAAAAGTATTGCTGATTTAACTTTAGATATCGATAATAATCATTATACATCTTTAAAAGATTATGTTACTCAATATAATGAAAATATTGATTTTTTAGCAAGCCCTATTGATCCTCGAGAAGCTGGGCAAATTAATGCTCGATATCTTGATTTAATAATGGATCGAGCTATTTTGGAATATGATATTATTTTAATTGATACTAATCATTTAATCAATGAATTAAATCTTGTTATTCTATCGCGTGTTGATAATATCTTATTTGTTATGACTAATGATCCTTTAGATTTAAAAAATTTAAAAACGATTATAAGTATTTTTAAAGATTTAAATATTACTAATTATAAAGTATTATTAAATCAAGGTCGAGATCCTTTTAAAAATTATTATTCTTTATATGATATTAAAAATATCTTAAAAACTAATATTGATTATACAATTTCGCCTCGTTTTCATCTTAAAAATATTGAAGATTACATTATTAATGGTTTAATTGTAACTTTAGATAATCGGATGGCTAAAGCTTTTCCTGATGATTATACTACTTTTGTAAGAATTGCCACTGATTTTATTACTGATGAGGAGGATCAAAATGAAGAATAATTTATTAGAAGCTTTTAATATTAAAGTTCAAAATAATTCGAAAGATATTTTAACTGATTACGAAATATTTCCTGATAAAAATCTTTTAGATGCTTTAAGAACCAAAATCATTGAAAATATTATTGATCAAAATATGTTTGCTAAGGATACTAGTTCTGAATTTATTAACTCGCAAATTGATGCTGTTTTAACTGGTTATGATTTAACTAAATTAGAGAGAAATCATATTTATAATTTAATTGATGATGAAGTTAATGGTTTTGGTCCATTAACGGAATTATTAAAAGATGATAATATTAGTGAAATAATGGTTAATAGTCCGCAAGAAATATATATAGAAATTGATGGCCATATTATTAAAGATGAAAGTGTGTCATTTATTAATAATGAACATATTATAAGAACTATCCAACGCTTAATTCAACCTTTAGGTAAAACAATTGATGCTAAAAATCCGATGATAGATTCGCGATTGGCAGATGGTTCCAGAATTAATGCTGTTATTCCTCCCATATCTCCTAAAGGTCCAGTTATAACAATTCGCAAATTTATTAAAAATACGACGACTATGGAAGATTTAATTCGTACTGGTTCTTTAACTCCTTATATGGCTCGCTTTTTAGAAGCAGCAATTAAAGGAAAATTAAATATTTTAATTTCTGGTGGCTCTGCCGCGGGGAAAACTTCTTTACTTAATACTTTAAGTGCTTTTATTAATAATGAAGAACGAATTATTACCATTGAAGATGCGGCGGAGCTTGATTTAAAACAAAATCATGTTATTTCCTTAGAAACTAAATATAATAATTATGTTAAAGAAGATGAATATACAATACGCGATTTAGTTATTAATTCTTTACGCATGCGTCCTGATCGGATTATTGTTGGCGAAGTAAGAGGAAAAGAAGCTTTTGATATGTTACAAGCTATGAATACAGGTCAAGATGGTTCTTTAACAACCATTCACGCTAATTCTCCAATTGATGCTTTAAATCGTTTAGAAAGTTTAGTTTTAACGTCTGGTCTAGATATTCCTTTAAAAACTGTTCGTCAATATATTAGTAGAGCTATTGATTTAGTTGTTCACATTGAAAAAATGAGTGATGGTAAAAGAAAAATAACTAATATATGTGAAGTAAATTCTTTAGAAGAAGATAATATTACCTTAAGTGATATATTTATCTTTGAACAAAAAGGTTTAACTGAAACTAATCAAGTAAGTGGAGAATATACTTTAATTGAAAAAATACCGCATGTATATGAAAAAATGAAAAATAGAGGTATAGACTTAGTAGACGATATTTTTAAAAATAGCAAAAAAAATAATCATAAAGATTTACCACACTTAAAAAAATAAAGAAAGGAGTTTATGCAAATGAATGCTATTATTGTTAAAATTATAATTATGATATTAATAATTGTTGCTCTTATGTTTTCTTTCTTTCTTTATTTAAAAAATACTATTAATTCGATTAAAGCAGAAAAAAGAATTACGAGATACTCTTTATCTAGTAAAGAAGATCATGAACTTTCTTTATTTGAACGATTAAATAACTATGGCACTAAATTTATTCATAATTTTGGTTTAAAATTAATTAAATTAAAAATTTTAAAAAAATATAGTCATAAATATGATAAATATTTAAATTCTAAAAATAAAACTACTACTGCTGATTATTTAGCTATTAAATTTTTTATTGGTTTGTTATTATTATTTTTAACATTTATTATGACTATTGGTTATTTTGATTTTAAAATATTTATTTGTTATATAATTAGTTTTTTAATAGGATTTTATTTATTAGATATTATTTTAATTTCTAATTATCAAGAAGAAAAAGCCAAATTAAAAGCAGAGTTATTAAATATTATTGTTTCATATAATAATGCTTTTACTAGTGGCTATACAGTATTTCAAGCTACTCATTTAATTACTAAAGAATATCAAGGTCTAGTTAAAACAGAATTTTTAAAAGTTGAAAAAGATTTAACTTATGGATTAAGTATTAGCGAGGCTTTTAATAGATTATATGAAAGAGTAGAGCTACAAGAAGTAAAATATATTGCTACTTCGATTGAAATATTATCTAAAAATGGTGGAGATGTTTCCCAAATCTTTAAATTATTAGAAAAAGATTTTCTAAATGAAAAAAATTTAAATGAAGAAATTAGAATTATAACTTCTCCTTTAAAAGTAATATATAAAATATCTTTATTTATTCCTTTAATAGTATTTATTTGTATTTATTTAATAAACAAAAATTACTTTAATAAACTTATATCAAATCCTATAAGTTTTAGTATATTTACTTCTATTATATTAATTTATATTTTATATATTTTAATTATGAAGAAAGCTTTAAAGGGGAATGTAAAATGAAAGAAACTATTTTAAATAAAATATATTTACCTAAAACAATTAAAGAATTAAATAAAAAAATTGAATTATTAGATTTAAAAAATTATGATATTTATAGTTTTTTAAATAAAAGATTAATAGGATGTATAATTATCTTTTTAGTTATATTATTATTTATCCCTTATGGTTTTATTTTAGGACCTATTGCTACTATAGTTTATTATTATTTAACTTCTTATATTTGTTTTGATTATCCTCTTAAAATAAGAGTTCAAAATTTAAATAATAATGCTATTTATTTTTTAGAAATATTAATTTTATCTTTAGATAGTGAAACTTCTTTAATAAATGCTATTAAAAAAAGTAGTGAAGTTTTAGATAATGATTTATCTTTAGAATTTCAAAAAGTTGTTAAAGAAGTAGAATTAGGTAAAGATTTAACTCAAAGTTTAAAAGATATGCAAAAAAGAATGCCGAGTGCTATGATTAAAACTATTATTTTAAATTTAATAAATGCTTATAATTTAGGAAGTGATATTAAAACTTCTTTAATAAATGAATTAGATTATTTAAAAGAACAAGAATTACTTAATAGTAAAGAAAGATTAACTATTTTACCAATGTTTGTCAAGATTATGTCATTTTTGTTCATAATATTAGTAAGTGCATTAATAATTATTCCCCCAATTTTAATTCGTATGATACAATAATAGAGGAGGTATGTATGAAAACAATCGTTAATTTAATTACTGCTTTAGCTTTAGTAGCTATGGGTGTTTATATTATGGCATTTATTCCTAGTGCAGTAGATTTTAGTAATGTTATTATTCGTTTAGAAGATAATGATACTATATATCGCTTTTTAGTTTATTTGCCAGCAATATTAACAATCTTTAATGGTGTTTTAACTTTAAGTAATGCTTTTTTCCATAATAGAACTTTAACAATTATGAATGCTATAATAGCAATTGGTATTGCTGTTTATGTTATAGTAGATGTTATGGGTTCAATTACAGCAGTTGCTTCAATTGGAACTAAACTTCGTTATTTAGAATATGTTAATATTGGGGTAGCAATTTGTTTAATTGGCGAGTTTATAGTAGATTTAGTTTTAAACAAGAAAAAAACTAATGTGGCAAATAACCAAAATTAATTTTCAAAAGATTTGTGCTTTGGCACATTTTTTAATGCGAAAAAGTGGAAACAAAAATAAATTTAGCAATATCCTAAACTTATCTCAAAAAATTTTAAGTAATATTATGTTATTTGTTTATTGATAAAGATATATGACAGTTGCTAATTTATATTTAGTAACTTGCTTTTTATGTTAGTACATTTTAACAAAAATAAAAAGTAATATAAATTATAAGAAAAATATATAACTCTACTAATTGTAGGTGTTAAAAATTGTGTAAATATTATATAGTTGTTCTTGAAAGGAGCAAGAAATATGAATCAAGAAAAAATTGGTAAATTTATTGCAACTTGTAGAAAAGAACAAAATTTAACCCAAGAACAACTTGCAGAAAAATTAGGGATAACTTATAAAGCAGTATCTAAGTGGGAGTGTGGTAAAGGGTTACCTGATGCTTCTATTATGATTGAATTATGTAAAATTTTAAAAATCACTGTTAATGATCTGCTTAGTGGAGAAAAAGTTGATAAAGAAGATTATCAAAAAAAATTGGAGCAAAATATTATAGATACAATAGATTATACTGATAAAAAAGTATCTAAAAAAAATAAAAGTATAGCCATGATGATTATATTTGCAGGTCTAGGTTTGATTTTTATTGCATTTACTATTTTTCCTAGTGAATCATCATGGGGATCTATTTATTCTATAATTGGATTAGTTATATCTTTAATTGGTTTTTCAAAAATTAATAAAAAAAAGTCTTATTTAAAAAGAATATTATCCAATTTTGTATATATAGCTGGGATTTTAATAGCTCTATTAATAATTGATTATTTTAATGTTGTATTAAATAAAGTGCCACCAAGATTTTCTTATTTAAAAGAAACAGGAGATACTATGATTGTTTATAAAGCACCTTTTTATAATGTGTATCGAATAAATAGAAATACTAAAAATGAGTATTATATAATAGATACAAAAAGGCAATATACAGAAAAAACTGTACCAATAACTCCATTTGATAGAGATAAATCAGGAATTGAAAACATAATACAATATAAAAATCAGTATGTTGCTAATAATAGCAATGATAGTCATTTAATAGATAACTTACCACTTGCTGAATATGGGTAAGTATTTGAAATCGATTCTGAAAATTTAGGACTTACTATCGATTATTATGTTACAGATTGGTATGTAAATGAAAATTATTATTTAGAAAAATCACTATTATATAATTCTATATCAATATTTGCTTTAATAGATAATGTAGAACAAATTACTTTTAATTTTAGTGGTAATAGATATATTATAAGTAGAAAACAAATTAAAAAGTTATATCCTAATTTTGAAGATATAGTTGATAATGGAATTAATCAAAATAATTTCAATAAGTATTTGGAAAATAAAATGAATGATAATGATTTTGTAGATGATACATTTAACAAAATATTTGTTAATTAAATTACAATTTCTATTAGCAAATACATATATGTATGTGATTTGCTTTTTGTTTGATATAATAAATTTATAAAAGTAGATAAATATTTATGGATCGCTGGTAAAGAATAAAAAAAGTTAATTTCAAAAAAATTACATACCTGATTTAATATACTATAAAAATATAGTATAATTATATATGGAAATGGGAGGTTTCAGTTTATGAATAAAAAACCGTCAGAAGAAAAAGTTTGGTTAAAATATTATAAAGAAGGAGCATATGAAAAAGCTAATGATATTCCTAAGAATAAAACTGTTTGGGATGTCTTAGAAGAAAAATTATTTGAATATTATGATATTCCTGCTTTAGAATATTTTAAAAGAGAAATATCTCGAGCTGATTTTCGAGATAATGTTTATATTTGGGCTCGAACATTTAGAGGTATGGGAGTAAATGAAAATGAGATAGTACCTATTTATGGACCATTTTTTCCCGATATTTGTGCAATGACCCTTGCTTTAAATATGATAGGAGCTTGTCCATACTTTTTAAAACTAGCTATAAGCGAAGAGGCTTTAAGAGAAGAAACATCAGAAAGTAAAATTGCCATTGTCTTTGATGGTATGTGGAATAACGTAAAAAAAGTTTTTCAAGATGATAAATTTAAAAAAATTATTGTAGCCACTGCTTCAGATTCTATGTTACACCCTAAAAAAGAAATAGTATCATTTATGAATTATATTAATGCTAAAAAGAATCATTCTACTATACCTAAAATTAAAAAATATATTTGGGTAGATGATGCCAAAAAAATAGCTAATTATTATACAGGTGATGTTAAAGTTCCTTTTGTTTCTAATCGAAGTGCATTTATCACTTCATCAAGTGGAACAACGGGAAATTTAGTAAAAGGAACAATTGCCACTAATGAAACGGCGATTAATCAGTTATATCAAGCAGAAAATGCCGAAGTTAATTTTAATGTTGGTAAAAGATGTTTAACAAATTTACCACCAACTGCTTCAACATCTTTAAATTGTTTGTTCTTTTTACCGCTATATAAAGGTATGACTATTATTAATGAGCCAAGATTAAGTGAACAAGGCTTTTATAAGCAAATGATAGATTATAGACCTGAAGTTGCTTTAACTACGGGTAGTTTATGGGAAGCTTTTTTTAGAAATGTTGAGCAAGATATGCAAAAAGGTAAAAAAATTGATTTAAGTAATGCCGAAATGTATATTATTGGTGGTGAGGGAACAATTCCACCATATTATAAAAAATGGTGTGAAATAATGAAAAAATGTGGTGCGCCATTTCCTTTGTATAGTGGTTTTGGAGCCTCTGAAGCTTTTTCCGTTGTTTCTGTCGACCATAAATTTAGCTTTAATAATCGAAAAGAAAATAAACGTCCTGTAATTGGAATTGGTATACCTTATCCAGGAGTTGATGTTGGAATATTTAATGAAGAGGGTAAAGAACAAGACTATAATAAACGTGGTGAGTTATGGGTTAAAAGTCCAACTATAATGAAAGGATATTATAAAAAACCTGAACTTACCGAAAAAACGATTGGTAATGGTTGGCTTAAAACTGGGGATATTTGTGATATTAGTGAAGACGGTTTTATTTATCTTTGGGGTAGAGCAAAAGATAAAATAAATATTAATGATAATGAGTCCCTATATCTATTTGATATTGCTAATTTAATAAGAGAAAATGATAATGTTGAAGACGTTATTGTAATTCCTATGCAACTTCAAAATAATAAAACATCATTAGTTGCTCATATTGTCTTTAAAGAAAATGTTAAAGATATTAATGCAGCTATTAAGCAAATAGATGACGAACTCGAAACTAAATTACCACAAGATGTAAAAATAGATGGATATTTGCAACATAGGATTACTTTACCAAGTTCAAAAACAACAGCCAAGAAAGATAAAAATAGTTTAGCTAAAATACTTAATGGCTATACTAAAATAATTAATGATGAAGTATATAATTTAACATATGAAAATGAAAAAAATAATTCAACATATACTTTAAATTATAAAAAGAAAAATTAAATAATTTAAAGGGGAGGCAGTAAATATGTGGAATATAGTATTCTTGTTTACAGGGTTAACATTTATTAGCTTGTTATTATTTGTATTTATATCCAAAAAAAGAATTAAATCACGTGCTAATAAAATGTTTTATGTTTTGGCAATAACCAATTTAGTAGGTTTTATAACAGAAATAATTTTACAATTATTGGTCAGAAATATTGGTAAAACTTCATGGTTAACAATATTATTTGCTAAATTATACATTATCTTTATATTTATCTGGTTTACCATATTTTCCATATATACATTTTCATTACCCGCAGAACATGAAAATGATGAAAAGCACTTAACAATATATGAAATTTCTAAAGGAGTACATTTAGTTTTAGCACTTATTGTATCAATTATATTTATGATTTTACCTATTAATATTTATTATGAAAATAATACTATGTATAGTTATGGAGCCTCTGTAAGTTTATTAAAAGGAATGCTCGCAGTTTATACACTAGTATGGTTAATTATTTTATTAATTAATATCAAAGTAGTTAAACAAAAAAAGTATATTCCGGTAATAGTAGTTATTTTACTATTATTTGCTAATGTTATATTACAAACTATTGATCCCACCATATTAATAGCGACATTTACAATGACTTTTTCTTGTTATGTTATATTCTTTACCATTGAAAATCCTGATTTAAAATTAATAAGAGAATTAAATATCGCCAAAGAAACAGCCGAAAGAGCTAACCATGCTAAAAGCGATTTCTTATCTAGTATGTCTCATGAAATAAGAACACCTTTAAATGCTATTATTGGTTTTTCGGAAGATATTGCTGCTAATGAAGAATTAAGCCCGGAAATTAAAGAAGATATTAATGATATTCAAAATGCCTCTCATATGTTACTAGAAATAGTAGGTAATATTTTAGATATAAATAAAATCGAAAGTGAAAAAATGGAAATTGTTGAAAAGGTATACAATTTTCAAGAAGAAATAACTAATTTAATAAAAGTAACAAGTACAAGAATAGGGGAAAAACCTATTGATTTAAAGTATAATTTTGCCCCTGATATTCCTTATGAATTAATCGGTGATATTATTCATATTAAAGAAATTGTTAATAATTTACTTACCAATTCGATTAAATATACTGAACATGGCGAAATTAATTTAACTTTTAAGTGTATAAATAAAAGAAATATTTGTAAATTAATTATTTCGTGTCAAGATACAGGTAAAGGAATAAAAAAAGAAAATATTAGTAAACTATTTGATAAATTTGATAGATTAGAAACAGAATTAAATACTAATGTTGAGGGAACTGGTTTAGGACTTGCCATAACTAAGCACTTAGTTAATATGATGGGTGGAACAATTAATGTTCAAAGTCAGTATGGAAAAGGTTCTTTATTTGTTGTTGAAATTCCTCAAAAAATTAAAAGTGGAGTAAAGCCTTTAACTGATAAAGAGATTATTGAAACAATAAGTACCGATATGAACCGGATTGAAGTTACAAAACAAGTTGATTATTCTAATAAAAAAGTATTAATTGTTGATGATAATAAATTAAATATCAAAGTAGCACGCCGTGCTTTAGAGCCTTTAAAAGTTGTAATTGATGAGTGTGAAAGTGGACAAGAATGTCTTGATAAAATTAATAATGGAAATACTTATGATTTAATTTTAATGGATATAATGATGCCAAATATGAGTGGGGAAACAACTCTTACAAAATTAAAAGAAAATCGTGAATTTAATACGCCAGTTATTGCTGTAACAGCTGATGCCGTAGCAGGAGCTTTAGAAAAATACAAAAAAATTGGTTTTGTTGATTATATTTCTAAACCATTTACAAGAGAACAAATCAAAGAAAAAATTGATATAATTTTTAAAAATAAAAAAGATTACGTAGTAATTGGTGGTGAAATTGATGACACCCTTAAACAATTTTTAGAAAAAGATAATTAATAATAATATAAATAGTAGAGAATAAAAAAACTTTGTGTAAAGTTACCTATGCAGAAAAAAATTATTTAAGACGAAATTATATATATTGGACGGTCTCTACTAACTACACTACAATCTACGCTTATGTATTTTATGCTAGCACTACAGGTGGTTTGGGCGACTACAACCCTATTAATAGCGAGGCCGTCGTGCCAGTTATCAACATAAAAACTGATAATATCTCATATTCAGGCACAGGCATAGAAGGCGACCCAATCGAAATCGAATAACTATTGAAAGAATACTGGTTTATTAGAAGAATTAACTTTTAAATTAGTTTCTTTTTTTATGTTTGGAATAGGTAATGTTTTTTTAACTTCTTTAGTTGGTTTACTTATTTCACTAGCCATTTTAAATAAAGTTCTTCCTTTTTCAATCATTGGTTTAGCTTGTTTATAAAGGGGTATTGCTTGATTAACTACTCCTAAAGTTTTAGATATTCCATTTAAAATTTTAGGTAAGGATAAAGTAGATCTAAAACTTGGTCCAATTATATTATTTCCAAACATAAACATTCACCTATTAAATTATATGATTTAGCATAGAAAAATGTTTATTATTATGATAAAATAATTATACTAGAGGGAAATAGTTGGAGGTGTGATAGATGGATAAACCTATTAAAAAAACTTTCTTTTTATTTTATCCATTTATTGGAGCTTTCAACTTTTTTAAATGGGCTATTATCGGTTTTATATCAAGTTTTGTTTTTATAGTAACAACTATTACTGATATTTGCTTATATGCTATTAAAGGTGTTTATCATGTTTTAGTAACTATTCCTAAAGATATAATGTTAGTTTCATCTAATAAAATAAAAAATTCAACTAAAAAAATAGAAAAAATAAATCAAAGTAAAAAATTAGAAAATGATACTTTAAAAGAAATGGCTAATCTTAATAAAAATGTTAGATTAAATACCAAAATAAAAGAATTAAATAATGTAAATGAAACTAAAATATCTGATGTTATGATAAGTAAACAAGATAAAAAACAAATTATGAAAGAAAAAAGAGCAAAACATCGTGAAGAATTAGATAAAATGAAAGAACAAGCTAAAACTCGTAAAAAAATAAATGCGCGTTTGATGGCTGAAAAAGAATTATTAATGACCGATTTAGCTAGTGGAGATGTAAAAAGAATGGATAAACCTGTAGCTTTTCGTTATAAAGCTATTGATCCTACGGGAAAAATGGTTAAAGGAACATTTACAGGTTCTTCTAAACTAGATGTTAATGCTTTTTTAGTTAATGAAGGTTATGATGTTTATAGTATAAAAACTAGTAATACAATTAACTTCTTATTTGGTACTCCTAGTTTTGGCGTAAAAATGAGTAATAAAGATTTAATTTTTTGGTTAACTCAATTATATACTTATGTTAAATCAGGAATACCTCTTACTGATTCAGTTAAAATTTTATCAAATCAAATGGGCAAGAAAAAATCTCGAAAAAAAATATTTGAAAAAATAATTTATGAATTAACAATGGGTTCGTCTTTTAGTGATGCTTTAGCAAAACAAGGAAATGTTTTTCCTTCATTACTGATTAATATGTTAAAAGCTGCTGAAGCAACCGGCGAACTTGAAGAAACTTTAAATGATATGGCTAATTACTATCGAGAAATTGAAACTACTAGAAAACAAATGGTTAGTGCCATGACTTATCCATCTATTATTACTGTTTTTTCAATAGGAGTTATTACTTTTATTTTACTTTTTGTTATTCCTAAATTTATTGATGTCTATGATCAAGCCGGGATAACTATTAATGGTTTTACTAAAGCTATAATAAATGCTAGTAATTTTTTAAAAGATAATATTACCACTATTTTATTAATTATTTTAATATTAGTAGGAATAATTTTTATAGCTTATAAAAAAATTAAATTTTTTCGTAAAAATTTACAAATATTATTAATGCATATTCCTATTGTCGGTAAAATTATTATATATAATGAAATGACTATTTTTACGAAAACCTTTGCTTCCTTACTTAAAAACAATGTCTTTATTACCGAAAGTATTGAAATTTTAAGTAAAGTAACTAATAATGAAATATATAAAGAAATTATGTATAATACTATTTCTAATATAGCTCGAGGTGAAAAAATATCGGAGTCATTTAAAGACCATTGGGCAATTCCCGATGTTGCTTATTATATGATTGTAACCGGTGAATCAACGGGTGAACTAGCGGCGATGATGGAAAATGTTAGTGTTTATTATCAAGAGCAACATCGTTCAATTGTTAGTAATTTAAAAAGTTTTATTGAACCAATTATGATTACATCTTTAGCTGTTATTGTTGGAGCTATAATATTAGCTGTTATTATTCCAATGTTTGATTTATATAATAGTATTTCAATGTAAGGAGTTAATTTATGATATATATCTATTTATTTGTATTAGGGGCTGTTTTTGGTTCCTTTTATACGGTTATTGGCTTAAGAAGACCTTTAAATCAATCAATTATAAAACCTGCTTCTCATTGTGAAGAATGTAATCATCAACTTAAATGGTACGAATTAATTCCCCTTATCTCTTTTTTAATTCAAAGAGGCAAATGTCGCTATTGTGGAACAAAAATTTCTTTTATTTATCCTTTAATTGAAATATTATCAGGAAGTTTATTTGCTTTAAGTTTTTATTTATTTGGTTTTGCTTATAATACTTTAATTATGTTATTTATTAGTTCTCTATTAATTATTATTTTTGTTAGTGATTTTAAATATTATATAATTTTAGATGGTCCTTTAATTATCTTTGGTATTTTAATTTTATTAATTAAATATTTTCAAAGTGATCTAAAAACAATTTTATTTTCATTATTAAGTGGTTTTTGTCTATTAGGAGTTATGTTATTAGTTAAATTTATTGGCGACAAATTGTTTAAAAGAGAATCCTTAGGAGGAGGGGATATTAAATTAGCTTTTTTAATTGGTTTTATAGTAGGATTTAAATTAGGTTTAGTTTCTTTAATTTTATCTTCTTTTATTGCTCTTCCATATGCTTTTTATGTAATTTTAAGTAAAAATAATGATGAAATGCCTTTAGGACCTTTTTTAATAAGTTCTTTATTAATAGTTTTTATTTTTAGTGATTATATTAATTTATTTTTAAAAATGTTTTATTTTTAAAAAGAAGAAATTAGAATAAAGTTTCAATTTCTTCTTTTTTTTCTTTGTTAATGTTTTTTCCAATAATAGTAGCTTTTAAATCATCGGTTTCTTCTCCAACATAATCTTCATTAATATCAATGATTTTTAATATTTCTTCAAAACTGGTATGACCAGCAACTACTTTAGTCAAACCATCTTGAAGAAGAGTTGAAACGTTATCTTTATTATAAACAAGTAAACGTAGGTCTTTTTTAGAAATACCTGATGTAATAGCATCGCGAATGTCTTGATTAATTTTTAAAACTTCATGAATAGCAATTCTGCCTTTGTAACCATCAATACATTCATCACAACCTACTGGAACATAAATTTCTTCAATATCAACTCCAATAGCTTTTTTAATAACTTGTTTTTCATAATCCGTCGCCTTTTGCACTTTTTTACAATGATTACATAAACGTCTAGCTAAACGCTGAGAAATAATACCTTCTAAAGCCGAACCAAGTAAATATCTTTCTACTTCCATATCTAAAAGTCTTTCAATTGTATTTAAAGAATTATTAGTATGGATAGTTGATAAAACTAAATGCCCGGTGATAGAAGCTCTAACAGCAATTCGGGCTGTTTCATCATCCCGAATTTCACCAATCATGATTATATTAGGGTCTTGTCTTAAGATACTTCTTAATGCTGCTCCAAAAGTCATCCCAATTTCTGACATTACTTGCACTTGATTTATTCCTTCTATTTTCATTTCCACTGGATCTTCCACTGTAATAATGTTAGTTTCTGATTTATTTAATTTTTGTAAAATAGAATAAACTGTAGTTGATTTACCACTACCAGTAGCACCTGTTACTAAAATAATACCATTAGGGGTAGAAATCATTTCATTAACTTTAGCTAAATTTTCTTCGGTAAAATCAATTTTATCTAAACCTTTTAAAGACATACTATAATCTAAGATACGAACTACGACTTTTTCTCCATAAGTAACAGGTAAAGATGAAACACGTAGGTCCAAGTCATATCCTTCTAATTGATTTTTGATAGCTCCATCTTGAGGAAGGCGAGATTCAGTTATATTCATACCTGCTAATATTTTAATTCTAGTTATTAAGTTTTTTTGAACAGCTGCTGGGGCTTTAGAATAGTCGATTAAAACACCATCAATACGCATTCTGATTCTAAGCCCATTTTCGGTTGGATCAAAATGAATATCAGAAGCATTTTTCTTTAAAGCATCAACGATTATTTCATTAACAACATCAACGATAGGTAAGTTTTCATAATCGAATTCCTTCATCATCAGCAACCAATCCTTTTTACTCTTCTAACATTGTACCAAATTTCTGACGAAAAGTCTTTAGTTTTAACAAATATTTTAATAATAATTATAAATTAGTAAAATCAAAAATTAAATTCTCAATATAAAGAAAAATATAAATTTATCCTAAAAATAGATTTTAGCCTAAAATTTAAAATAAAAATCGTTTTTTGTTTAGCAAAAAAACTTTTTAGCACGATTTTTGTAGCTAAAATAACTATGGTAATTTTTAGGACGGATGCATAAAGCACCCGGACTAGTGCTTTCCTTAAGTTTTAAGGAGGGCGAATAATTATGCGAGAAAAAATTTTTTTCAATTAATTATTGTGCTACTTTTGCTAGCACTAATACTACTTACTATTTAGTAGAAACTAGGCAACTTAGATTTTTCAACTAAACAACTTAGATTTAACAAAATATAGGTTTGGTTGATACATTTTAAAATAAAATAAAAGAGCACCGAATGCCGCAGGGGGTCATACGGTGCTTTCCCACAAGGAAAGCACTAGGCCTTAAAGGCTTTGTGTATCCATCTCCATTTTAATATATCTTTTTATTTAAAGTCAATAAAAATAATACCAAAAATTCTTTAAATATCTTTGTATAAGTTACTACTCAGCCATAAAATGAACAAATTAACAAAATAAAGCTCAAATAAATAAAAAAGTATGATATTATATATAT
>CANQLL010000022.1 GCA_947624705.1 uncultured Bacilli bacterium
TATCTGCTCCATTTACATTACGAGCAAAAATATAATTATAAATAGGATTTTTACTATCTAAAATTACTTTAGCATGTACTTTAGTATTTGTCTTTTTCAATTGAGCAAATTTTAAATTCCATTCTAAATCGTTACTATCAATTGCCACTTGGCTATGGGCTTTAACATTGGCACCATCTATTTCCAATAAAAACCAATAGCTTAACTCGGGATTATTAGCTTTTAAAATTTTTGTTTCAAAATTATCAATTACTACTTTATCTCCATATTTATTTCTAATAATTAAAATCCTATCTATTATTCCACTTATTTCAAATCTATCCATGCTTTTTCTCCTCTCAAAGTAATTATTATTCTAACACTTAATACTTTGAAAGACAAGAATTACTTTGTCACCATAAAATTTGTTTCTAACAATAAATTAATTCATAACTCTTTTAAACATTTTTTCTAATTCATATATACTAAATTTAATAATTGTAGGCCGACCATGGGGACAGTTATAAGGATTATCTGTTTGGACTAAAGCATCAAGTATTTCTTCTTGTGATTCTAAAGAAATATTAGTATTTCCTTTTATACTTGTTTTACAAGCTAAAGTAATAGCAAGATGTTCATTAAATTTAACTCGATCAAAATCTTTTTTATTAACAATAACTAAATCTATGATTTTGCGAATTTGTTCTTCTTCATAACCTTTTTTTAACCAAGTAGGATGTTCTTTAATAATATAAGTATTAACTCCAAATTCTTCGATTTTAAATCCCATATTAGTTAAAACTTCCATATTTTCTTTAATGATTAAAAAATCACTAGCTGATAATTCAATCGTTATCGGAAATAATAAAGAAGTTGTTGTTATTTGTTCATTTTTTAAAGCTTGTAAATATTTTTCATAATTAATTCTTTCTTGAGCAGCATGTTGATCTATTAAATAAACTCCCTCATCATTTTGGGCAATAATATAAGTTCCTAAAGCTAAACCAATGGGATAAAGTTTTAAAGTTTTTAATTTTTCATTAATGATTATCGTTGGTTTTTCTTCTTTAACCCCTAAATCAAACACCGTTTGTTCTTCTTTAACAACTTTTTCTTCGGTTGTCTCATTGATATAATTTTGGACAAAATTATTTTTTTCTTCATTAGTAGTGGGACTTACTTCCATTTTCGGTATTAATAAATTTTGATATAAAGCATCTTTAATTGTCTCATAAATTAAAGTTGTTAACTCGGCCATTTTACTTATTTTAATATCTTGTTTAGTTGGATGAATATTAACATCTATTAAAGTAGGGTCGGTATTAATAAGTAAAACAACAATTGGAAATTTTATATCAGGTTTATAAGTATAATAAGCATCATTAATAATTTTATTTAATTCATTATTTCGAACAACACGACCATTAACAATCGTAATCATATGATTACGATTAGATTTTAAAATTTCTGGTTTACCAATATAACCATATAAATCAAAATCATCATTACTATTTTTAATTTCTATCATATTGGAAGAAATTTTTAAACCATATAATTCATGAATTGTTTTATGTAAATTATTACTTCCACTAGTTTTAATAATTACTTTATCATTATTAGTTAGAGTAAAACGAATTTGGGGATAGGATAAAGCTAATTTTTCAATAAAACTAGAAGTTCCAGCTAATTCAGAAGTTTCGGTTTTTAAATATTTTAACCGAGCTGGGGTATTATAGAATAAAGAATTAACTTCGATAGTTGTGCCTTTATTTAAGGCACAACTACCCTCTTCTTTTATTTTTCCCGCTTCTAGTTTCAGAAAATAGCCTTGATCTTTTTGAGCTGTTTGTAAAAGTATTTTAGAAACACTAGCAATAGAAGGTAAAGCTTCACCGCGGAAACCTAAAGTATCAATAAAAAATAAATCATCTTCATTTAAAAGTTTGGAAGTCGCATGGGGCTGGAAAGCCAAATGCGCATCGGGCTCATCCATCCCCGCGCCATTATCCGTAACTTTTATTTGTTTAATCCCCGCCTCTATTAAGTCAACTTTAATTTCCGTTGCTCCCGCATCAATTGAATTTTCTACTAATTCTTTAACTACTGAGGCACATTTTTCTATTACTTCACCGGCGGCAATTTTATTGGCTAGTGATTCACTCATTACTCTAATTTTACTCATAAATACTATTCTCTTTTCTAAATTAATTTTATCATAATTTGCTTAGCAAAGAAATTAAAAACATAAGTTTTAAACTTATGCTTAGAATTTTTTAAATAAATTTAATTTGTGACGATTAAAATAAATTATTGTACACAAAGTTATGGTTATAACGGAAATTATTGTAATACTTATAATACCAGTATTAGGATTACTTTCTTTAGATTTTTCCTTATTAGTATTATCTTTATTTTCTTTATTACCCGTATCCGTTACATCTTTTGTAACTTTTATTTTATAAGTAGCTTTATTACCATTTTCAGCCGTTACTACTATGTTATAAGTTTTTCCATCTTCAACATTAATTTTGCCAGTTCCACTTATTTTAGCTTTAGAACTTTTAGCTGTTGCTTTAATTGTAATAGTTTTGGCATTAGTTTTAAGTTCATATTCATAAACATCACTTTTAAATTTAGGATTTAATGTTTCATTTTCCACGCTTAATGAACTTAAAGAACAATCAGCATCTTTTACGGTTGACTCATCTTTATCATCGGCTTCATCTTTGTCTTCTGAAGAACCAGAATCGCCAGGAGTACTACCTGCTGTTGTGGCTTCTTTAACCGTAAAAGTAAATTCAACTGTTTCTGGTTCTGCTTCTGATGCTTCTTCATCAATAGAATACTCTGCTTTTTTAACGGCAAATTTTACTCCTTCTTTAGAAATGGCTTTTAATTTAAATTCTCCTAACTCAACTCTTCCCGATAAATCAGAAGTACTTATAAGGACTATATTATTAAAAGTTTCATCAGTCTCGCCTAAGCCAAATTCTGCATTCTTAGTAAATGAATCAACGGTTAAATTTGATAGTTCTAACTCTAAATCAACTCCACTTAAGGTATGAGAAGAAGCTACATCAGCATACAATTTACAACTTTGGGTTTTATTTAATGTTAATTCATTACAACTTAAACTTAATGTGACATTATCACTTGCTTTAACCCCTAAAGGTAAAAGAATTAAACTTATAATTCCTATTATTATTAAATTTATTTTCTTCATACATCCACCTCTATATTTCGGCCTTTTTTACTAAAAATTTGGCTATTTTAACCACATCATTTACAGCTAATTTTTTATCTCCAGTAACATCGCCGGCTTTTTCCTCATAATCTTCTAAAGTTTTTACTTTTGTAGCTATACTTTTAAGTGATTTTGTTGCATCGGCTATATTAATCTCTCCATCTCCAGTTAAATCACCTTTAACAACAGCTCGATAAACATTTTTATTATTATTGGTTACAATTAACATTCCTGATCCTATTTTTCCAGTTGTAATCTCACTTCCCGAACTAACAGTGCCATCAGCTCCTACTGTAGTATTTTTACCATAAATTTTAGCTTCAAATTCACTAAAATTATTTTTAAATTCAGTAATATCAGTATTTTTAGTAATATTACTTATAAAAGAAGTTTTTTCATCTGTTGATTTTTCAATTTCATATGTTGATGTTTCATTTTTAACAATATCATTGGCTCCAATATACTCTTCTTTTTCATCAGAAATATTTCCAGCTTTATCTAATACTCTAAATTTAACTTTTTTATTTATTATATTAAATGTATAATACTCTGACATATCTTGCCAATCACTTTCACCATCAATTTTAAATTGATATTTAGCAATCATTGAAAATGTATCACTAGCCGTAACAGTAACATTTATTTTATCATTAAATTTAGATAATTCTATCTTACTTATTACCGGTTTTGTATTATCATATTTTATAAGAAGTGGATCAGATGGATCACTCGCATTATTTTTAGAACTTTCAGTAGGGGCAATGCGAGCAAAAACATAATTTTCACCTGGTGAAAGACTAATATTTACCATATTGTCATTAGAACATTTATCACTAGCAACATGATTTTTAAATTCTAAACCATCTATCGCATTTGTTCTAGTTACAGCATATTGAAATTTTGAACCAGAACCAGTTCCACTTTGATATAAAGTGATACAAATATCTTTTTTGCTTACATTAAACCAACCCGTATATTTATCATCGCTATTTGTAAAATCTGGAGCACTAGGTTTCTGATACCTTGTATAAACTGTTAAATAATTTTTTTCCAATATTTCTGAATCTTCACTAACCGTAGCAACAATAATATAATATCTTTGGTTAGATTTTAAAGAACCAATTGTATAAGAAAGCTGTGATTTAGTTAATTCTTTTATATTATAGGTATTTAAATCATCTAAATCCGTTTGACAACTTGGTTCATGCTGTGATTCATCATATTCGCAATATTTAATATACCATTTTTTAAAACTACCATATCCAGCAACTACTTTTATTTCATTATCGGTAGTAGCTGCTGATGGTTTAGGATCTATACCAACATAAACAGCTATTTCTTTAATATAAGTATAACTTCCAACTTCTTTGGTAATTTGAATTGTTGCTGTTCCATCTTTTAGCGCAGTAATAACTCCATCTTCGCTAACATTAATAACATCTTCTCCCGCTGTTACAGTATATTCAAAACCAGTTTTTTTATCTGCACTTTTATATTCTTCGGACATAGTTGTTTCTAAGTTTTTTGTTTCTTTAGCCTTCATTGTACATTCTGTACAAGAAGTAAGAATATCTCCTTCTTGTTTAACTTCAAACTCAATAATTTTACTTCTAGTTTCTTCTGCACTCGGTCTACTTAAATACCCAAGATATTTGCCAGGAACAAAATTGTATTCACTATACTCATTTAAATTACCATCTTCATCATAATTACTAAAATAATCATTATTAGAAAAAATTTTCCAAACATCAAATTCGCTATCGGTTTCTAGATTTCGAACATAAAGCCAAGAATCTTGTTTACTAGGAACAGTTGCTTGTATTTCATAACTAAGTCTACCATTATCATATTCAAATTTGTGTGTAAATGATGTTATTGTGGCAAAATAATCACTAATTTCCCAATTATCTACGACATAAGAAATACTTTTTCTATTTGAAGTAATAGTTTCTCCACCCTCAAAAGCGACTTCAATATAGGCTCTAAAAGTATCATCAGCATTTTCATGAATAAAATTTTCGGCGTTATTAAAAGTTGCAGAAGAAACATTAGTATTACTAGTATTAAATTTTTTAGTTTCTTGAATCTCAGAAGCTTGATATTTTTCCACTACTAAATTAATACTAGAAATTTTATCACTTTCTAATAACCCTTTTATCTCATATTGAGCGTAAGCAGTATTAACTGTATCTCCTTTACTTGCATTATCACCATAGTTAAAACTTATCTCATTTAAATTTACATATCTATATACATTAGCTCCTTTTAAATCCATTAAAGAAGTATCTTCCTT
Source organism: uncultured Bacilli bacterium (assembly GCA_947624705.1). Classification (GTDB taxonomy): domain Bacteria; phylum Bacillota_I; class Bacilli_A; order RF39; family UBA660; genus HGM10766. Next base: position 5,517 of record CANQLL010000022.1, read on the forward strand.
TTTATTATCAAAAATATTATTTTTAACATCACTAAATAATAGCAAACTTCCTATTAACAAAATAACAATCATTATAATCTTTTTATGTTTTTTTACCATTTTTAAAAATATTTTCATTAGCAAACTCTCCTCTACTTTACATAACACTATTATAACCCCCCCGATAATTTGTAAAGTAAAAAAGTGCACTTTACATTCATAGTTTACACTTTTTTAAAAAATGATTTTCTAATTTCTATTAAATTTAAATCACTTATATATATTTTAATCTTGGTTTCTTGTTTGACATTAATAAATCCTAATCCATATATAACTAAATCATGATTTTTAGGAATTATAATAATTTTACTTTTTAATTCAGTTAAACGTTCATTATTATAAACTTTAGTTAATTTTAATAAATTACTTAAATAAAAAGTAAAATTATTTTTCTTTTCTAAATTAGTAATTCTAATTTTATCTTCAATTAAAATCGATGTATCTAAAGCTAACTGATAAGTAATAGGTTTTAAAAATTTTTTAGGATTAACTTTTTTAACAAAAGTTAAATCATCATTAGCATAAATATTATTTTCTAATGCAAAACCTGGTGAATCAATTAAAGTTAGATTATCATTTATTTTAAGATGAATAAAATCTAAAGTAGTATTAGGAATTAAACTAGTGGTTATAGCTTGATAATTTAACTCTTCTAAATTTACTATTTTATTAACTAAACTACTTTTTCCCACATTCGTAAAACCTAAAAGATAAGAAGTTTTAATATCTTTAGCTTTTAAATAATTTAATAAAGTATAAATATTTTTATTCTTTAAAGCACTAATAAAAATAATCTCATCTTCAATTTTATAATATTCTTTTAACCAATTTAATATTTTATTTTTATTAAAAGAATAAGGAATAATATCACATTTACTAATGAGTAAAGTTTTAGGCCTTTTTACTTTAAAATATAATTCTAAAGTTTTTTGATTAATATTAAGTAAATCGATTAAAAATAAAACATGATTAGAACTATTATTAACTTCTTTTAAAATTTTATTAGTATCAATAGGTAAAGTTACAACTTTGGCATCATTATAATGAATTATTTTAAAACATCTTTCACATAAAGTTGCTTCTTCTAATTTATTTTTAGGTACATAACCTAAGGCCTTTTTATTATCACTTTGTAGTTTATAACCACAACCTAAACATTTATTCATGATAAACTCCTTTAGTAAATAAACCTTTTTTAGCTAATCTTTTCATAATAAATCTTTCAATCATCCGATTAAATTTAGTACCAATAAAATCTTCTTTACTAATAGGATTAGTTAAAATAGAAGTAAAACCCATGCGATTGGCGCCGAAGATATCCGTTATTAACTGGTCGCCAATCGCCGCTATTTGGGTATCTTTAAAGTTAAAAATAGTCATTATTTTTTGATATTTTTTCTTAAGAGGTTTAAATGATGAATAAGCTGTATCGACATTAAATCCCTCTTTAAAAGGTTGTAATCTTTTTTTGCCACTATTAGACATAATAATAATTTTAAAACCCATTTCTTTTAAATTTTCTAGTAACTCCTTTTCTTTCACACCAGGGACACTTGTTTTAATAGGAGCTAAAGTGTTATCTAAATCAAAAAGTAAACACTTGATACCCGATTTTTTTAAAGATTTATAATTAATTGTAAAAATACTTTGAGCATAAATATCAGGGGCAAAGATATCCATAACTAATCTCCTCCTAAAGATATTAATTTTTGATATTTCAAATCAAAAGCTTTTAAAAATTTATTAACTTCATCAACTGTAGTTAAATGGGATAAACTGATTCGTATCGTTGTTTGGGCTCTTTTTTTATCATTATATAAAGCCATAATTGTACTACTCATTTCCCCTTTAGAACAAGCTGTTTTTGTTCCGATATAAATTTCATCTTCCTCTAAAGCATGGACAAAAGTTTCACTTTTAATATCTATTAAACTAACATTTAATATGTGCGGAATTGAATAACAAGTTTGATTTATTTTGATTTTCGGATAAGTTGCTAATTTTTTAATAATTTTATCATTTAATTTTTTAATAAAATTTTCTTTTTGATCTAAATCGGTTAAAGCAATTCTTAAAGCTTTAGAAAAAGCCACTATTAAAGGTAAGGGGGGAGTTCCCGGATTATAGTAATTAAAATCTTTACTACTACCATGAATTAAAGGTTCTAATCTCACTTTTTTAGAAGTATATAAAAAACCAATTCCTTTCGGACCATATATTTTATGAGCCGAAGCTGAAGCTAAGTCAACGTCATGTAAATTTACATTGACTTTGCCTAAAGCTTGCGTAATATCCGAATGAAAAACTATATTAGGATTTTCTTTTTTTATAATTTGTCTAATGGTTTTTAAAGGTTGTCTAATTCCCATTTCACTATTAACAGCACAAATACTTACCAAAAAAGTATCTTCATTTATTTTCTTTTTTAAATCATCAAAATCTATTTTACCATTTTCATCATTTTCAACATAATCAATATGATAACCTTTAGTTTCTAAATAATCACATATTTTATAAATAGATGGATGTTCTAATTTAGAAACTAAAATACTTTTTTTATCATTAGCATACTTTAATATCCCTTTAAAAGCCATATTATTAGCTTCAGTTGCTCCACTTGTAAAAGTTAATTCTTCTTTATCAATATTTAAAAGATTAGTCATTTGTAAAATAGCACTATTTAATAATTCTTTGGCTTTTATTCCTAAAGCATGTATTGAATTAGGATTGCCTATATAATCTTTACTAGCCTTATTATAAGAATCCAAAACATCATAAGAAATTGGTGTTGTGGCACTATAATCTAAATAAATCATTTTACTATCACCAAATTAATTATAAACGATAATTAAAAAAAGGTCTATGACCCTTTTTAATTATCGCTAAATAATTTATCCATTTCCTTACTTATAAGATCTATTTTTTCATAATCTTCTACTTCTTCTAAAGTAACTCCATCTTCAGTTTTAATAATTTCGGAAACATAAATACGAAGTTCTCCTTCTTCATCAGTAGTATTATCGGTATAAATGATATAATCTTGATTATGATCTTCATCTTTAATTAAAGATAAACAATTTAATATTACTCTTTGCCCAAAAGCATCTTCGATTTCAAATTCTTCCATTATAACCTCTTTATTCCATCACTTAATTTATAAGGAATACTATTAATATAATTAGTTAAATTAGCACTAGCTTTCGTTAAAGTAGTTCCTTTATAAAAATTACTATTTTGAAAAGCTTTACCAAGTAAAAGGTTTAAACCTTTAATTGGCCAACTTAACACATAAGCGCTACATCTACATATTGGTTTTGTTGCATTTCTAACAATAAAAGCAGTTCCTGTTTTTACTGGCTTTAAAGCCCTATTTAAATCATTATTCATTTTCTTTCCCATCCTTTTCTATATCACTTTTTTCTGCTACATACATAGTTTTATTATCTTTAATTATTATAACTTTAGCTTCCTCATCATAGTCTAAATCTTCTTCATATTCCCAACTTAACTCTATTTCATAAGCTTCATATTCTTTTTCATTTAAAGTATAAGTAGTTTGGGTTGTATTATTTACTTCAATTTCTTTAACAACTGGTAATTCTTGTTCTCGATTATCATCCGTATTATCTAAAATATATTTATATAAAGTATCTTCAACATTTAATTGATAATTTTCTTGATTATCAGGATGAATAAATTCTAAACCACCAATATCATATTTATTTATTTTATTATCTATTGTATATAAATCAATAATAAACATTTTGGCAATTGATTTAGCATATTCTTCATAATCTATTTCTGAGCTTTCTAAATTATCTTTTAAAATTTTAAATTCATCTTTATATAATTTTGTGTCACGATCTTCTAAATGATAAGCATACCCTTTAATTTCATCTACTTTTTTAATAACTTTTTCTTCTTTATCATAAGTAAAAACTTTTAAACCAATTAAAGCTGTTGCTCCAAAAATTAAGAGTAATATAACTATTATTAAAATTATTTTTCCTTTTTTACTCATTATTTTCACCATTTTCTAAATCAACATTTTTTATTAAATCATGAACAACAATACTATTAGATACATCTAAACAATTTTCGGTATATTCTTTATTTTCTTCAATATAATTACTTTCTAATTCTCCTGTTCCTAATGGTAAGTAAAGACCAGTTGAATTATTATATAAAACTTTACTTGTTAAGAAATTACCATTGGGGAAAATTATAATATTATCATCTTTAATATCAAAAATATCATGACCTAAAGCATAATAAGAAGAAAAGCCCATCATATTGCCTAAAGTTGGTAAAATATCATACATTCCCATATAATAAGTTACTTCTTTATTTATTTTTTTTCTTATTTTAGCATTTTTCGTCCAGAAGATTAAAGGTGTATTTTTATCAAGCTCCGCCGCATAGTAATCGTAATTATAATATCCCTCATCGCCTTCTTCTTTTAAAGTTCCGGTATTAACATCATAATTATATAAATAATTAAATTCTTTTCGTCCTAATTTAGCTTCATGATCACCATAGAAAACAAAAAGCGTATTATTAAATAATTCATCATTATTAATATAATCAATAAAAGTTCCTAAAGCTAAATCAGCATAGTGTGCACTTTTGATATAATTACCCATTTTGGTATCATTTAAATATTCATCAACTTCTTCGGTAACTTCTCCTGTTTCCGGATTAGTTACAGTTCTTTTATAAGATAAATCAAAATCCCCATATTTTTCTAAATCATTAAAAGGAGAATGATTAGATAGAGTTATAATTGTTCCCATATAATGCTCATGTTCATTTTCAATTTTTCTTAATATTGGCATAGCTTGTTCAAAGAAAGCATAATCGCTAATTCCTAAACCAACCGTATTTTCTTCCGTAACATTAAAGGTACTTTGGAAATACATATCATCATAACCTAAATTGGGGTGCATTTTCGAACGATTCCACATATCTGGTTTGTTGCCATGCATACTAAAGGTATAATAATTTTGTTCTTTTAAAAGTTTAGGAATCGATATATAATCGCGATTATAGTAGCTTACAAAAACCGTTCCACTATTAGCTGGCATTAAGGAAGTATTTAAGGTAAACTCCGTATCTGATGAAGTTCCCACACTAATTTGTGGATAGAAATGCGGGAAGAACATTCCCTCAGAGGCAATCTTGCGAACGGTTGGAGTAACAGCTTGCCCATTAAACTCTAAATCCATTAAAAATTCTTGCATACTTTCCATATGGACAAAAATAACATTCATATCTTTAAGAATATCTGTATATTCATTATCTTGTTTTTCCACCGCATGTCTTTCTGTATAAAATTCTTTATACTTCCTAACCGCTTCATCATAACCAAATAAAGAATTTATTTTAGGATATAAACATTGAACAATATCATTTCCTTGATAAAAAATAATTCCAAATCTTTCGACAATATATTCCCTATTCCATTGTTTAATAATTCGGGAATAATCTGTTCCTGTTAAGGTTACTAAAGTACAAGCAAGTAGTATTACACCAGCTAAAATCGTACCGGCAAACATTTTTTTCCCTTTTTCTATTTTATTTAAGTAATTATAATAGTTTCTTTTACTTAATACTTTATGAATGTAAAAGAAAATAAAAGGAAATAAAATATAAATAAAATCAACAAAACGTAATTCATTTATAACCGAATCAGCTACATCACCAACTTGAGTAATACTAGCAATTAAACTAACCGACGGAAATGCTTCATAAAAAGTATAATAAATAGAACTAATAATATTAATGGTATTAAAAATAATTATCCAAGCAAAAAAATAAGTAAATTGTCTTTTGGGTTTAATTAAATAACCAAAAGAGCCAATCATTAAGATTAAAGCTAAATCGACGATAAATGGTTTATAATCAAATGTATTACCTATAGTACAAGTTCTAATTAAAATACTACCAATTAAAGAAATAATAACATATGATAAAAATAATCTATTACTTGTAATATATTTAATAAATTTATTTAAAAAATCTTTAGGTTTTTTTAATCTTTTCTTTGCCAATATAATCCCTTCTTACTTTCCTATTGTACCATAAATATTAAAAGTTGTGAACTAATCAAAAATTTCAATTTGACAATCATTATTAATTTATACTATTATATTTGGCAAAAGGAGAGATTAATTGTGGAAATAAGTTTTGCTGAATATAAAAAAATGAATGAAAAGTTTCAAAGTAATAGAACGACAAATGATGAATTAATTGCTATTCATCAAAATCTAAAAGGAAAAGCTACTCATGATGAATATCTTAAAATTGCTGATTGTGGAGTTGAAGTAGTTTCGACCCTATTAAGTCATGATTGGGGCAGAACCTATGTTTATGAATATGGTCAAGAAGCAAATAAATTTTTTCATTCTGCCTATTTATCTAACTATTTTAAAGAAAGTATTAAAAATTTATTAAAAGAGGCAAATATTAACGATACAAATATTTTTACTATTTTAGACAGTAATAAATTAATAAATGAATTAAATGAAGAAGAAATTTCTACTATAATAACATATATTAAAAATTATCAAAGTAAAGAGCCAAACATTGCTTATCATATCCTTGCTTTATTATTTAAACTAGAGGGAAAAGGAATTTGTTCTTATCTAAAAAATAATATTGAAAATAGAAATTTAGCTGAACAAATTTTATTAACCTGTGGTTTAAGTGAACGAGCAAGTTATTATTCTGGTCGAGGTGTTGGCGATTTAGATGAAAAAAATTTAATAGCAATCTTTAATAAATTATTAAAAATTGATCAAAACTATGCTTTAAATTTTGCCAAAATGGTTAAAGAAATAAAATGTTTAGGAGCCACAGAATTTATAACTTCTTTTCTAAACTTGGCTCAAAATAATTTTGTATATAATTCTTTAAATTTAGAAGACAGCAACGTTTCTTTAGATGGTGTTTATGATAAAAATAGAGATGTTATTGGTTTTGCAACTATCTTATCTTTAATGAATAATCATCAAACCGAGGATTATCAATTAATGATAAGTGAACATATTAAAATGAACTTTATGCAAAACATTAAACTTACTTTAGAACAACTTTGTCCTGATTTTTATCAAAATGAAAATTATTTTAATAAACTTATCTATCATTAATAAAAACTTATTCCCTATAAAAGTATTATTTTTATTGACTTTAAATAAAAATATATATTAAAATGAATTTGGATACACAAAGCCTTTAAGGCCTAGTGCTTTCCTTTTGGGAAAGCACCGTATGACCCCCTGCGGCATTCGGTGCTCTTTTTCATATAAAATGTATCAACCAAACCAAAATTAAGTTAAATCTAAGTTGATTAGTTGAAAATTCTAAGTTGTCTAGCTTCTACTCCTAAATAGTAAGTAGTATTAGTGCTAGCAAAAGTAGCACAATAATTAATTGATAAAAATATTTTTCTCGCATAATTATCAGCCCTCCTTAAAAATTAAGGAAAGCACTAGTCCGGGTGCTTTATGCATCCGTCCTAAAAATTACCATATTTAAAAGTGAATAGCAAATTACTAAAAATGGATTTTAGCTTTAAAAATCGTACTAAAAAGCTTTTTTTGCTAAGCAGAAAAACGATTTTGGCTTCAAATTTTAGGCTAAAATCAATTTTTAGGATAAATTTATATTTTTACGATAAAAACTATTAGATAATTTGGAATTTTGATGGTGTCTAAATTTATCGGAATTTAAAAAACTCTTTTCATATAAAATTTGGTAGTTTTTATTTTTACATGATATACTAAGTCTAAAGGAGTTTTAAATATGCAAAATGTATTTATTAAGAAAACTAAAAATTTTGAAACTTTTTACTTTCGTATCGTTTTTCCTTATGAAGAAAAAGATGAAGATATAGCTAAAATTCATCTTCTTCCTAAAATGCTTATTTATATGAATGAAAAATTACCTACCGAAGAAGAATTTAAAAAATATAAATTAGCTCATTATATCTTAAGTTTTAGTGCTCATCATGTGGTTTTAGGAACATCAGGTTTTTTTGTGTTTAATCTTGTTACAGTTGATAATCATATTCTTAAAGATAATGATTTAGATTTAATTATATCTTTTTTAGCAGATTGTATTTATCATCCGAAAATTATCAACAATGGTTTTGATAATTTTGAATTAGAAAGAGAAAAAGAAACCTTAGCTCTTAGTATTAAAAATGCTCATCTTCATCTAGGTAGTTATCTTGATATTAAAATTCCGGAATATGTTGATGATGTTGGTATTTTTAAACGCTCTATTACTCGTCATTTAGCTGATATTGAAAGTCTAACTTCCCAAGAATTATATCAATTTTATCAAGAACATATTGCCAGTAAAAGACCTTATATCTTTTGTATTGGTAATATTAATAAAAACCAAATCATCAAAATATTTAACAAATATTTTGATGATAGTAAACCACTTATGAAAAGTGCTAAAGCTTATAATCATTTTCTAAAAGCTCATGCTAAACCAAAATTTATTGAAGAAGAAAAAGATTTTAAAGATTGTTCTGTTAATTTAGTATTTAAATTTCAAAATTTAAAACCTGAAGAAAGATATTTAACAACTATTATTAATAAGTTATTAACTTCTGAATCGACTAATTTATTATTTAATAAATTAAGAGTTGAAGAAGGTTTAGTTTATTCAGTTGATACTATCAATAGTTCTCGTTTTAACGTTTTTGAAATCTTTGCTTTTACTAGCGCTAATAACTTAGATAAAGTTAAAAACAAAATATTAGAAGTTATTAATGATTTAAAAAAAGAAGAATTAATTAATTCTTTACTAGAAAAATTAAAAGAAGAATATAAACTATCTTTAATTTCTAAAAAGAATTATCAAAATGATTTATTAAATGATGTCATGAATGAATATTTTGAAATGATTCCTCCCCAAAAACAAAGAACTAAAAATATGCTTAATTCCAATACTAAAGATATTATAGATTTAGTAAATAGAATGAAACTTGATTTATGTTTTATGGTTAAAGAAAAAAATAAGAAAGGAAACTAATAATGCTAAAGATAGAAGAAGTTGTTTTAGATAATGGTTTAAAAATTTATTTATATCAAGATCAAAGAAAATATAATGTTTATGTTAATTTTGTCACTAAATTTGGTGGTTTAAATCATGATTATCGTTTTCACAATAAGAATTATAATATTCCCGATGGTATGGCTCATTTATTAGAACATTTCATCTGTGAGTACAGCGCCGAGGGAAATATTGTTAGCGATTTTGGTTTAAAACATATGGATGCTAATGCTACAACCTCTATGTATAAAACCGAGTTTTATTTTATGAGCATTAATAACATTGAGTATGGCTTAGAAAAATTAATTAAAGCTATTAATAGTCCGGTTTTTACGGAAGAAAATCTAACTAAAGTTAAAGCTCCTATTTATCAAGAATTAAAAATGCATGAAGATCGAACTTTTTATAATTTTAATCATGAAGTTTATAATTCTTTATTTAAGGAAATTCCTTTTCGAGATATTGGTGGGTTTAAAGAGGAAGTTAATAAGATAACTTTAGAAGATTTAAAAAGATGTTATGAAGCCTTTTATACTCCTACTAATCAATATCTATTTATTGGTGGAAATTTTAAAAAGAATAAAGTTTTAAAAACAATTAAAAAGGCTTATAAAAATATTAATTTTAAGAAAAATAATGTTAAAGTAATTTATAGTAAAGAAAAAAATGAAGTAAAGAAAAAAAGAAGTAACATTGTTGGAAATGTTACTAAAGATTATGTCGAAATTGCTTATAAAGTAAATTTAAATAAATTTAAAAAAGAAGAATTATTAAAATTAGATTTTTATCTTAATATATTTTTAAAGATTAAATTAGGAATTATTTCCCCTTTATATAACAAATTAGTTAAAGAAAAAGTTATTACAACAGGCATAGATTCTTCTCTTTCTCTAATTGATAATTATGGCATTTTATCAATAGGTAATTATAGTGATCATCCTAATAAATTAGTTAAAGAAATAAATAAGGAATTAACTAATAAAAAAGTGGCAGAAGAAGATTTTAATTTATTTAAAAAAGAACTAATTGCTAGAATAGCAATTAGACCTGAAAAATTATCTTCGGTAATTGACCCTTTTGTCGATAATATCGTAGTTTTTGATTATCCTTATTTAGATTCAATTGAATATGTTAAAAAATTTAATTATCAAGAATTTAATAAATTAATTAATAAATTAGATTTTAGTAATTATTCAATAGTAACCATGAAAAAGAAATTATAAAACTTTTAATGTTCTAATCATTTGGGCTGTATAACCCATTTCATTATCATACCAAGCTACAATTTTTACTAATTGTTTACCATCGACTTCAACTACATTAGTAAGTAAACCATCTACTAATGCTCCGCATTTTCGACCAATAACATCACTGGAAACAATAGGATCTTCTGTATAAATTAAAGTTTCGCTTTGATTATTTTTTAATAAATTATTTATTTCTTCTTTACTGGTTTTTTTCTTTAATTCTAAAGTTACATCAATAACAGAACCATCACTAACGGGTACGCGATACGCTATACCATCTAATTTACCTTTTAAAGAAGGAATAACTAAACCAATCGCACTAGCGGCCCCAGTTGAAGCGGGAATAATATTCGCCGCAGCTGCCCGACCTCTTCTGGCATAAATTCCTTTTTTATGAGCAATATCTAAAGTAGCTTGATCATTAGTATAAGCATGAATAGTACTCATAAAACCTTTTTCAATACCAATATTATCTTCAATTACTTTTAAAACAGGAGCTAAACAATTGGTAGTACAAGAAGCAGCGGAGATAACTTGTTCTTTATGAGTTAATTCTTGATGATTAACGTTATAAACAATCGTTTTTAAATCTCCTTTAGCAGGAGCGGAAATTAAAACTTTTTTAGCACCAGCTTCTATATGTTTAGAAGCGGCTTCTAAAGATGTAAATAATCCTGTACATTCTAAAACAACATCAACTTCCATAGCTTCCCAGGGAATACAAGCTGGATCTTTTTCTTTAAAGACTCTAATCTTTTTTCCTTTATATATTATATTATCTTCATTAAAAGATATATCATCATTTTCAAAACAACGATGATTAGTATCATATTTTAATAAATAAGCTAAATCCTCAGCATTTGTTAAATCATTAATCGCTACAATATCTAACATATCGTCATTAACAATCTCTCTAAATGCCAGTCTTCCAATTCTTCCAAAACCATTAATTCCTACTTTCATAAATATTCATTCCTTTCATTATTTAAATATACTTCCTCCAATAAATTCTCTTAACAAAGAACTTTTTTCCACGTATTCAGAAGGTATTGGATAAAAAATTTTTAAAAATTCTATTAATCTTTTAGCCTCTTCATACAAAGGTGAATTAACTGATACAGAATACAATAGTGGTTCAGCATAAACCTTTAAAACTCCTATTTCATAAATTAAAGAAGTATTTAAAACACTATCAACATCTTGCATATACGGAAAAATATATTTTTCTTCTCCCTTTCGTACTAATTGCCAACTTTTAATAGTATCTTCAACATTAACTCCTCTAAATTGATTATCTCGTACTATTCTTCTAATTAATCTTAAATCTACGGTAGATAAATGATTATGTCGATCTAAGACCAAAGGAGCAAAGGGAGATACATAAATTTTGTGGATTTGTTGCTCATTAATATTTTGAAGCAATTTGGGATTTAAAGCATGATTTCCTTCAATAATTATAATTGTTTTATCATCTATTGATACTGGTTTACTATTATATTCTTTTTCACCAATAGTAAAGTTATATCTAGGTAATTTAACTTCCTCATGATTTAATAATTGACTTAAATGTTTATTTAATAAGTTTATATCAATTAAATCAATAGATTCAAAATCTCTTTTTTTAACCAATTCTTTTGGCATATCTTCTTGATTTAAATAATAATCATCTATAGAAATATTAAATATTTTTAAACCATAAACTTTTAAAGCTAAGGATAATTTCTTACTAGTGGTTGTCTTTCCTGAGGATGTAGGACCAGCTATTAATACTAATTTTATATTTCCTTTAGCATATATTTTTTCTGCTTCTTTTAAAATATTTTTTTGTAAAAACAATTCATTAGTACGGATAAAATCATCTATTCTATTATGGGAAACTAAATAATTTACATCTGCTACACTTTCTATTCCTAATGATTTTATCCAACTTTTATATTCCGAAAAAGCTTTCATATTTAAAGGATAGTGCTGATATTTAGGAACTATCATATTTTCCCCAATAACTGGAAAAGTTAAAACAAATTTATTACTACCTAAATAAATTAAATCAAAATTAGTAATTGCTCCAGTACTATAAGGCATACTAGTATAAAAATAATTATAATTTTCATTAAGTTGATATAAAGAAACAATAGGATCTAAAACGCCTTGAATAATATATGCTTTTTCTTTTTCGTTTATTTTTTCGTAATATTTAATTGCATCCTTTTTTGAAACATTTATTTTTCGAAAAGGAATATTCTGTTTAATGATTTTTTGCATTTGCAATTTTATTTTATTTAAAGTGTCATCATCAAGTAACTCTTCAGTTTCTATTTTAAAACATATACCTTTATCAATAGAATGTTCAAAGTAAACTTCAGCATCTTTATATAATTCTTTAATAGCTTCTATTAAAATATATTTTAAAGCACTTTTATATATTTTATTACCATCTAAATCATTAGCATATAAAAATTTAATAGTACAATTTTCTTTTATTTTTTCATTAAAATCAACAATTTCATTATTTATTTTTACCCCTAAAACAGGATAACTTTCTAAATTATATTTTTTAATAAAGGATAATAAATCCATCGACTTAGGAATAATTATCTGCTCATTATTAAAATAAACTTTAATTAATTCTTGCATAAAATCTGTCCTTTTTACTCTTATTAAGATTTAAATTTTATATTAACATAGCCATTACCAGAATTTGTGCCATTAGTACCAATGGTATTAGAACCTTGAGACCAACTAAAAGCTGTATTATTAGTTACATACCAGCCACCACCAGAACCTTGACTATCATCAGAACATCTGCCACCTCCAAAAGTACCCTCACAAACACTTGGCGGTCTTCCATCATAAGAAGTTCCAATTAAATCACCAGAACTATATTTTGTAATACCATCAACCCCTGATGTAGCTTGAAAAGGATTTGATGCCGGACTATAAAATGTAACCCCAACACCAGGATAACTTAAGTATTTTGATGAATTATAGCCAATATCTCCTGTTCCACTACCCCCGGCCGCAATTAGCAAAGTATCAAGATATTTAGTGGTACCATTAAAAGATTTGCTTATTTGATAACGACTATCAACGATTTTAGGAATTTCTTTAAAGATAAAACTTCCCCCGCCGCCAACCCCACCGGCACCATCATTTTTATCTGTAGATCTTGGGGTATCGTTTCCTTTTTCACCTACAATGATATGTAAAATATCTCCCTGTTCTAAATAAAAGTCCCCATGAATAGTAGCTCCAGCTGCGCCCTTATAGGCTGCAACATCAGTTAAATTATATAAATTACCAACTGATCCCTGTGCTCCAGCGGCAGTAATAGTATATGTTCCGGAATATGGAATAGTATAAGTTTGTTCTTCGCCCGTATATTCAAATTGAACACCATGTCCCGTAGCCGGATCTAGAGGCACTGCTTCGATTCTAATTTCTAAATCAATAGTTTTATTATAAAATCCACTTTCGGGCGTATTGGCATCTAACCATACTTGTAAAGTATGCCGATTTGTTTCATACGCACTAGAAAATGTTCCTGTTCCTATTTTATATTCATAATTAGCTACACTACTACCCGAAAAAATTTCCGTTGTTGAAAGAGTTCGAGGTTTTGCTCCATCTAATGAATATTTTATATATTGATGATCAACGTGAGTTGATGAAGAAGCAGAAGAACTTCTTCCTAGTAAAATTACATAAGAAATTGGCATTGACGTATCACTACCTACCGAAAAGGTTTTTCCTGCTGTTTTCATTCCTTCTTCATCCGAAGAAACATAAACTTTGCTACTCGTAATTGCATTACCATTAGTAAAACTAACATCGAAAGAAGCAGTTTGAACTATATTTTCTTTTGTTTCGGTTTGGCTTATAGTCTTAGAATAAACCGCATTAGAAACCAAAATTGTGCTAAGAACAACAATTACTAAGCATGAAACTATTACAAAAGTTTGACGTTTTATTATTCCTGTAAGTGGCGATTTAATCTTCATCCTAAAGCCTCCTTTTTAAATATTATCTAAATCATCTTTATTAATTTCATCATTTATATCTTTTTCTAAATTTGTTAACTCATTTTGTCTAGATTGATTATTTAATTTTTCTTTTAATTCTTGTTTTCTTTTTTCTTCATTTTCTTTTTTTATAATTGGATCTATTTCATTTTCATCTTTAGCTAATGATTTTTCTATTTTATCTTTTAATTCAGACATTTTAAATAGTTTAACAAAATCATAAATTATTACTCCTAAAGCAGGAAGTAAAACGATGATGAACCATCCTCCTTTATTAGCAAGCAAGAATTGAACACGACCTAAAGCAGGAATTCTAAGTAAAGTTTTACCAAGAACATTTTCGGGTAGAACTAAAGCTCCATCTGGTGTTTCATTATTATCTCCTTTTGTTACAAAACGCAATCCTTCTTCAGTATTTAATATTTGTACTACCCGGTGAGTAATTGTCATTCCTGAACTTAACGAATTGGATGATATAAAAGTAATTACATCTCCTTCTTTTATATTTTTTACATCATCAACTCTTGTATCTAAAATAACATCATAAACTTTAATGTTAGGTTCCATACTAGGACTAATAATAGTATATAATGTAAAATAAGGTTTATATTTTTCACCTCGTGAGGCATAAATTCTCGCACTAACAACATACCAAAGCATACATACACCAATTAAAATAAGTAAGCAGAAGCATGTCCAAGAAATTACATCCGTAATAAATTTTAATATATTTTTAAATAGCCCCTTTTTCTTCATATATATTCTCCTCTATCATAAAAAATTATATAGCATAATAGTAGAAAAGACAAGATTTACAAGATAAACTTGTCAACTAAATTGTCAATTTTATTAAAAAATGATTATCATCTTATTTTCCCCTATAATATATTTTCTATACTTTT
>CANQLL010000023.1 GCA_947624705.1 uncultured Bacilli bacterium
GTGGGCGATATAGGACTCGAACCTATGACCCCCTGCTTGTAAGGCAGGTGCTCTAACCAACTGAGCTAATCGCCCATTTCTCTTGGACGTAATTAAATATACCATTTAAAAGCGTCCAAGTCAAGTACTTTACGGCATTAATTAAAGTTTTTTGTGACAAATTTGTTAATCTTGGTCTTTATTTTCAAAAGCCAATAAATTTTTAATATCCTTTTCAGTTAATTCATATAAAGCTGTACTATTTTGATTCTTTTCAATTAATTTATCACTTAATAATTGTTTTTTCTTTTGTAAATCTAAAATTTTCTCTTCAATCGTTCCGGTTGCGATTAATTTAATGACTTCAACATTTTTTGTTTGCCCAATTCGATGAGCCCGATCGGTTGCTTGATTTTCAGCTTGCGGATTCCACCATAAGTCTAAGTGAATAACTACATCGGCACTCGTTAAATTAAGCCCCGTTCCTCCACTTTTTAAAGTAATGAGAAAAACATTAGTATCATCACGATTAAAAGCATCAACTAACTCTTGACGTTTTTTGCCGGAAACTGATCCATCAATCGTATAATAAGTAATATTATTTTTATTAAATTCCGGTCTAATAATATCAAAAGCTGATTTAAACGAACTAAATAATAATATTTTATGTTTATTATCAATTAATTCTTTAACAACTTGAATTAAGTTATCAATTTTAGCACTTTCACCTTTATAATTTTCAAAAACTAATTTAGGATCAATACAAAGTTGTCTCAGTTTAGTCAGTAATTGCAAAATCAAAAATTTTGCTTTGTTAAAGCTTTCAGTAGCTAAAATTTTATCCATTTCTTCTTTAACTCTTTTTATCTCGGCCGCATATAAACGTCTTTGACTTTCGCCTAAATCAATAAAAATATTATTTTCGATTTTATCAGGTAAATCTGTGGCTACATCTATTTTTCTTCTTCTTAAAATAAATGGGGAAATTAACATATTTAAATCACTTAATAATTTATCAGCATCTTCATCCATATCTTTTACTTTATATTTTTGATTAAATTTTTGCGATGAAGCTAAAAAACCTGGCATAATAAAATCAAAAATACTCCACAATTCCATAATTGAGTTTTCAATTGGCGTTCCAGTTAAAGCAATTTTGGTATCAGCTTTAATCTTTTTGACAACTCTAGTATTTTTAGCTAAAGGATTTTTAATATTTTGGGCCTCATCAATAACACAAACTTTAAAGTGTTTATCTTTATATAATTCACTATCTTCTCTTAAAGTTCCATATGAAGTAATATAAACACTAGCCTCGCTATTATCAATTTTATCTAAGCGAACTGATTTATTACCAACAAAAACATCTACTTTAATACCTTGACCAAATTTTTTAAATTCATTTAACCAGTTATAAACTAAAGCGGTGGGACAAACTATTAAAAATTTAGCATCTTTATCTTCTTTTAATAATTTTCGAAAAAAATAAATTGTTTGAATGGATTTTCCTAAACCCATTTCATCAGCTAAAATTCCTCCTAAATCACATTTATGAATATTATATAACCATTCTACTCCTGTTATTTGATAAGGTCTTAAAACTTCTTTTTCTTTTTTAGTAAATTCTAATTGATTATTATAGTAATTATTAAATTTTTCAATAAAATTATTAAATAAATTATCAGTTTTAATAATATTATATTTTTTATCTTTTAAACTATCTAAATAAATAGCCCGATATTTAGGAATTTCACCACTACCATTTTTATAATCAATATCTAAATCTTCAACTAAATCATTTAATTCGTTTAAAGATTTATCTTCCAAAGAAACAATATCACCACTTTTTAATTTATGATATTTCTTTTTTTGTTTTAAAGAACTAAAAATTCCGGCTAACTCATTAGGGTTAATATCACCTAAATCAAAATTGTAACTTAAAATATTATCTTGCCCAATAGAGAAAGTTGAAGTAATCATTAATTTTTTTAAAGTTTTTGTATTTTTTAATTTTTCCGAAGTAAAGGTATTATAAACTTCCGCAATTTCATTTATACCTTCTTCTAAAAAGTTAACTATTAAATCTAATTCTTCTAAAATAATTTTATTATCTACAATTTTAAAACCATATTTAGCTAAATTATTAATTATATCTGTTTCATATTCAATATCTCTTAAAATATTAGGCGTTTTATCAAAATAATTTATTTCGGTATTACCATAAACTAACATAATTTTACAAGTAATATTATCTTTATTAATATCAAAATATAATTTAGAATCTGGTTTAATGAATAAATCCGAATTACTTAATTCTTCACTTAAACGTAAATTACCTTTAACTATTGGCAATAAACCTTTACTAAAAACATTTAAGTCTTTTTCTTCAAAAATTAATTCTTTGGTTTCTTGTTCTAACATAGTTTTTAAAAATTTACTGATATCTTTATCTAATTTATAAACTTCTTTATTATATATGATATATTCAAAATCATCAGTTAAATTTGTAAAACTCTCATTATAACTGACTTTTAAATTATAATAATTATTGTCTTTAGCTAAATCAATTGGAATAGGCATTTCTTTTTTTATCGTTTTAATTAAACCAATATTTTCAATATAAAATTCTTTATTTTCTAAAAGAGTTAAAAATCTTTTTATATCTCTTTTATTAATTCTTATTTCATTATAATTTATTTCTCCATTATCAAAAATAAATTCCAATATTTTGGTATCTTGATTGTTAAAATAATGTTTTTTAGGATCATAAGTGAAACTTTTACCAAAGTTAAATTCCTCATCACCGGTTTGATAAGTTTCCCGAAAACGATTAAATTTAGTACCAACACTATATAATTTATCTTCACCAACTTTAAATTTTATGGTAAATTCCCGACCCCAATAAGAATCATATATATCTAAAGTTACTTCTAAATTTAATTCTTTTTTAACAATACCTTGACCACTATTTTTAGCAAATATTTCTAAGATATTATGTGATTTATATTTTAAATAATCTTCGCTGTTATCTTCAAATTCATCAATATTATTTAAAGCTATATAAGGAATATGATGACAAGAATTAATAGATTGATAATCACGACATGAACAACTAAAATCACTAACTTGGCCATTAGTGAGCTCAATGGCTGTCATTACTCTTTCTTTTGGAAATAAAAATTTATATAAAATAGAATCATGTTGTTTTATTTGACTTACACAAATAGTTTGAAGCTTACTATTCTGCGCTTGCGCAATATGAAATTGATAAAAATAATTTCTGATTTGCTTAAAAATTTTATTGTTCATTGACTGCACCTTCTTTAATACTTAACTAGTGTATCAAACAAATGTATCAATGTAAAGAAAAAACAATTACTTTTTTTGCAATAATTGTTTTTTCTTTTAAATTTCTTCTAAAGTATCTAAAGATTGTTTTAGTTTATCTCTTTTTTTCGTAATTTTATCTTCTGGTTCGTAAGTTAATTGATACCAACCTTGTTCATTCATATAATCAAAAATTTTTCTCTGTGCCGTAAACGAGTTAGTAAATAATTTTTGAAAATTCTCTGCTAGTTTTTTACTGCTAGCTTCCGTAATTGCTACCGCTATATTTTTAACCATATTTTTTTCTAATTCTAATAAAATATTTAATATTTCTTGATCTTTAGTCATGTTCTCCTCCTTATTTCATTAAATCAAGTAAATCTTCACAAGCTTTTTTATGTTCATCAGCAATATTTTGCACTAATTCCTGTGCTTTCTTTTCTGTTAATAAATTTTGAAAATGATAAAAAGCATTATAACAATTAATATTCCAATTAAAAATATCCGTTACATAGCTTAAATCTTTAGTCGTTAAATTACTTTCTTTATCCATAAGTTATCCCTCCAATTTTAGTATTGATTAAAAATAATATTTTATACAAAAAAATAGACCTTAAGTCTAAATTTATTTTTGAACTATTACTTTTATTTCATATAATTTTTTAGGTTTTTGATATTCTTTTTCGGCCCGAACCATTTGAGTTTTATGATACTCAACTTTACCAATAATACCAAAATATTTTAAAATATCCTCTTCATCAAAAAATCTTTTGGCATAATCATCAACATAATAGTAATTTTTTTCTATTTTTTCACCCCTGCCCGCCCCAAAGTCATAATCATCTGTTCGGGCAACTCGGGATAAAAGAATACCCCCTGGTTTTAAAACTCTTTTTATTTCTTGCATTATTTCTTTAGTTTTAGCTTCACTAAAATAGTGTAAAGACAAGTCCGCAATAATTAAAGAAAAGCTTGAATCAGTTAAAGGAAATTTTTCTAACATATTTAAGTATTGAACTTGCACATTTTTTATATTATTTTTAACATTAGTTAAAGCTTCGAGGGAAAAATCGGTGGCTAAAACTTGATACCCTTTTTCTTTTAGATATAAAGTATTAGCTCCTGTTCCACAACCTAAATCTAATATTAATTCATTTTGATTAGCTTCTAAAATGTCTTGATAATTATCTAACCAAGTATCATAAACTGGTTTACCACTTCTTTTTTTGGTCCAATTATCCCACATTTGTAAATATCCATCATTCATTTTTATCACCAATTTAATTTTAACAAGTCAAAAATTTTATTGCAAGATATTTAACCTATTTAAAAAGCCCACATATATTAATAATGGGTGATAAAGATGAAGTATGATTATACATATGGAAATACTGCTTATAAATATGGAGATAAGTATGGAGTGAAATATACTAAATATAAAATTTTAGCTCCTGAGCAATCTCAAGATAAACAACCAGGAATGGAATATTTAATGACTCCGCAACCTATTTTTGATAATCCTAACTATAAAGGAAGTGGGAAGTTAAAAAATAAAGTGGCAATTATAACTGGCGGGGATAGTGGCCTGGGCAAAGCCGCCGCTATTGCTTTTGTTAAGGAAGGTGCAAAAGTGGTAATTCCTTATTATGATGAACATATTGATGCCCAGGCTACTAAAGAATATTTAGAAAAATTGGGAGGAGAATGTTTATTTTTAAGTGGTGATATTGCTGATAAAAGTTTTTCTAAAAAAATAGTTAATGAAACTTTAAATAAATTTGGCCAAATAGATATTTTAGTCAATAATGCTGGGGTTCAATATCAACAAGATGAACTATGTAGTATTAGTGATGAACAATTTGACCATACAATGAAAGTTAATGTTTATGGTATGTTTTACTTAACTAAAGAAGTTTTACCTCATTTAAAAAAAGGTTCTTCAATTATCAATTTAACTTCCGTTACAACTTTTTATGGAGAACCACAATTAATTGATTATGTTACAACAAAAGGAGCAATTGTCGGTTTTACCCGAAGCCTAGCGCGAAATTTAGCTTTAAAAGATATTAGAGTTAATGCTATTGCCCCAGGTTTTTACTGGACTCCTTTACAACCAGCTTGTTGGGTTAAAGAAAAAATTCCTTCTTTAGGAGCTGACGCGGCGATGGGTCGCGGGGCGATGCCTTATGAACTTGCACCCACTTTTGTCTTTTTAGCTAGTGATGATTCATCTTATGTAACTGGTCAAGTGCTTCACAATAATGGCGGTCAAATTATGGGTTAAAAAAATTAGGAGTTGTTTCCTAATTTTTTCGATTTAATAAATTTTACGTCCAAGCTCAAGTGAAAGATTTTTCATGTTTTAGAAAAATCTTTCACTTGAAAATCTAAATTTTATTTTTTAATAGGATAAGTTCTTTTTAATGTACGTAATATTTGTTTTTCTTGTTTTGGTCCATTTCCCTCTTCTTTTAACTCAGTTAATTTTTGTAAATATTGTTGTTTATCTTGATACGTATTTAAATATTGTCTTATCTCGTCTAAAGTTGCTACTTTAAAATTGGTTTTTGAACTAGCACCATATTTTATTATATCTAGATAAATAAAAGTATTAGTTTTAGGATAAATTTTTACATATTTAGAAGGAAGCCAATCTTCACCGCGAGATTTACCTATTTTTACATAAGCATTTATAAGTTCTCCTGTAATTATTTCCCGATATAAATTTTTATATATCGTTTTTTGCACCATTATTTTTTGATGATAATTTTCATTTTCTAACATTTCATCTAAATTATTTTTATTCCAATCTTTTAAATAATATAAATCGACTTCATAAACATTATTATCTAATAAATCATGTAACATAATATTACCTCCTTAAATTAGTAAACATACTTTAACATAATATTTAATTAAGTGCAATAACTTTTCCATAAATTAGCAAAATTTTATTAAACAAATGTTTGATATTAATGTTAATATAGGTTATAATAAATTTGGTGATAGTTTATGGAAATTAAAGAAAAGTTAGAAATTCTTGCCGATAGTGCCAAATATGATGCCTCTTGTTCCTCCAGTGGTAGTAAAAGACAAAGTCAATTTGGTAATACTTCTTTTAGTGGAATTTGTCACTCTTTTGCTAGTGACGGACGTTGTATTTCTTTACTAAAAATTTTAATGACTAATTGTTGTATTTTTGATTGTGCTTATTGTTTAAATCGCAAAAGTAATAATATTAAAAGAGCAACATTTACACCCGAAGAAATTTGTAGTATTGCTCTTAATTTCTATCGACGCAATTATATAGAAGGATTATTTTTATCTTCAGGTATTATTAAAAATCCTGATTATACAATGGAACTTTTAATTAAAACTATTACTTTATTAAGAAAAAAATATCATTTTGGCGGTTATATACATGCGAAAGCTATTCCTAATTGTTCTCCAATCCTTTTAAAACAATTAGGAAATTTAGTTGATCGTTTAAGTGCTAATATCGAATTGCCAACCGAAAATGGTTTAAAGTTATTAGCTCCTAACAAGCAAGGAAGTAATATTGAAAAAATTATGAAATATGTCAAAGAAAATAAAGCCAAGAACTTTGTTCCAGCTGGTCAAAGCACGCAAATGATTATTGGGGCCACTCGAGAAAGTGATTTAGATATCATGAATAAAAGTGAAAGAATGTATCAAAATTATGATTTAAAAAGAGTATTTTATTCTGCTTATGTTTCTGTCAATAAAAGTAGTTTACTTCCTACTTTAACTACCCCACCCTTAAAACGTGAACATCGTTTATATCAAGCAGATTGGTTGCTTCGTTACTATAACTTTAAAGTTAAAGATATTTTAGATGAAGATACTCCTAATTTTAATCTGTTAATTGATCCAAAAGCTTTTTGGGCTTTAAAACATTTAGATGAATTTCCCAAAGAAATAAATACTGCCTCCTACTATGATTTATTAAAAATTCCAGGCATTGGCGTCACTAGCGCCAAAAGAATAATGAATTCTCGCAAACACTTTAAAATCATGTTTAAAGATTTAAAAACTATGGGCGTTGTTTTAAAAAGAGCCAAATATTTTATTACTTGTAATCAACAATATTTTACTAATAGAACCTTTTTTAATCAAAAATTTATTGAGACTAATTTAATTATGGAAGAAAATAATATTACAAAACCAAAAATTGAACAATTGAGTTTATTTGATGAGTAATATTTATATCTATAACAATAATTTAATTAGTCTCCTTAATCTAGTTGATTTTTTATTACAAAAGAAAATTAAACCTGATAATATTAAAGATAATAGTTTTAATGCGTCTTTATTAGATCGGACAATCATTTTAAATCTTAAAGAAGATGAAAATATTATCGGTAAAATTATTAATAAATTAAATGCGAAAATATTTAACATTATTTATTATATTTATCTTTCTAATCAGGAAAATAAAGAATTAATTATTTATTATTTTTTACTTAATGCTTATAAATATCCAGATAAAATTTTAGCTTTAAGAAATTTAAGATGTGTTAATTTAAGTTTAAAAATTGCCAAACAAGTTAGCAATGAAGCTCATAAATTAAAAGGTTTTGTTCGTTTTAAAGAATTAGATAATAAAGTTTTATATGCTAAAATTAATCCGGATAATAATGTTTTATTTTTACTTGCTAAACATTTTAAAAGAAGATTACCACATGAATATTTTATGATTCATGATATTAATCGGAAAATATTAGCTTTATACGATAAAAAAGAAATATATTTAATTAATGAAAATAATTTAGATTTAAAAAAATTAAAAGAAAGTGAAAATGAAAAAGAAATGGAAAACTTATGGAAAAGTTTTTATCAAACAATAGGTATTAAAGAAAGAAAAAATGAAAAATGTCGAATGAATTTTATGCCGAAAAAATATTGGCAATATATTATAGAAATGAGTGAGGAATTATGAAAAAAGTTGTTAGTGGAAAAGTTTTAAAAGAAAAAATGCAAGAAGCTGTTAATTTATTATGTGATAGTGTGAAAATGACTTTAGGACCAGGTGGGAATAATGCCATTATTGATCATTCTTCTTTTAGTCCTTTTATTACAAATGACGGCGTCACTATCGCCCAAAATATTGAAAGTGATGATGAAGTTATTAACACTATTTTAGAACTTGCCAAAGAAGCATCAATTAAAACTAATGAAAAAGCGGGAGATGGTACAACTACTACTCTAGTTTTATTACAAAGCATTTTTAATCAAGGTTTAAAATTAATTGAAGAAGGATTAAATCCAATAATTTTAAAAAATGAATTAATTAACTTTTTACCCCAATTAATAACGCAAATACAAAAACATAGTTATGAACCAACTAAAAATGATTATCTAAACATCGCTACTTCCTCAGCAAATGATGAGACAATTGGTAAGTTAGTTAGTGAAGCTTTTACCAAAATTAAAAATAAAGAAGCAATTATGATTAAAGAAAGTAATGAAGATAAAACAACTTTGGAATTTTTAAATGGTTATACAACAAATATAACTACTTCAATTTATTACTTTCAAGAATATTCAGAAATTAACTATGAAAATCCTAATCTTCTAATTGTTGAAGAACAATTAGAAGATATTGAACAAATTGCACAGTTCATCAATGATACTATCCAAACTCAAGAACCTTTAATCATTATAACTAGTGATTACACTGACCAATGTGAAGAAGAAGTTTTAACTTTAAATTTAAGTGAAAAGTTAAAAATTATATTACTTAAAATCGAAGAATATGGTTTAAATAAAAATATTATTTTAAACGATTTAAAAGTTTTAATTAATGCTAAAAATTTTGGTAAAGTAAATAATATTAAAATAAATAAAGAACAAGTAACTATAAGTTTTACCAAAAATGAGAAAATTAATACAAAAATTAAACAAATAAAAATCGAAAAAAATAATGAATTTAATCAAAAAAGATTAGCAATGTTTGAAAATGGTTTGGCTTTTATAATAGTAGGAGCTACAACCTCAACAGAAAGGCGAGAAATGAAAATGCGAGTTGAAGACGCATTGTGTTCAATCAATCAAGCTTCTGATGGGGTTTGTATAGGAAGTGGTTTAACTTATTATCAAATTAGTCAAAATTTAACCGAAGAAACAAATGCTCAAAAGATATTAAGAACTGCTTTAAAAAAACCATTTGAACAAATAATAAAAAATAGTGGTTTAAATTATGAAAATATAATTTTGGAAATTAAAAATAATAATTATCAAAAATTATATAATGTTAAATTAAATTGTTTTGAGAATATAAATAAAACCAAAGTAATTGATGCAACGAATGTTATAATAAATGCTTTATCAAATGCCATTTCTATTGCATCAATGTTACTTACTACTAATGTTTTAATAATTAATGAATATCAAAATAATTTTAATAAAATAAATGATTATAGCGAACTATAATCATTATTTTATTAAATAATAGTCCAAATTTATTACTGGAACAATATTCAAATTAAAAATAAATTAGAAATTATTTTAGCTTGATAACTATTAAATATTCAAATAAACATTTTTTATCAAAAATTTTAGGACCGTTTCACTCTACCTCATATGGAGTATTTTCACTTCCGTCTCCAGCGGTAGTCAGTATATCAGCAGTCAGATTGATAACGGGCCGTACACCATTACTATTATCGACACCGTAGCTGTAATAAAAAGCTCCGGAACCATTAAAGACACCAGTAGACAAACCATAGAAAGTGTTAGGCGTAAGGCTCCACCAATTATAAGTTTTATATAAATAATTGCTACTTGAAGCGTTAGTATTAGTGTAATATGGTAATCCCGCATAATTAATTTCATCTGCAGTCAATAAACCAATCTTTAATTTATATATTCCTCCATAAGTTTGCATTTGTCCATTTTGATCTTTTGGTTCTAAACATTTTAAGGTTGGATTACCATAATTTGAACCTGATACTAATCTTGTGTACGCTCCATAATATAAAGTTATTGTCTCATCTCCATCGCCATAACTTGTATCATTACAATATGTTCCATAGGCTATTTTATCATCAAAGTTTTTCAAATTATTATAATACCATGTCTCTAATTCCTTTTTTATATTACTACTTTCCCCTCCATGGGTATTTTTAAAAGTTGGACTATTTTGATATGTACTTTCACATGGACTATTATTTGTACATGACGTATTATCATATGTGTAACCAACATATTTTCGTTCATTATCTTCAGTATTAAAAGCATAATATCCTATTCTATCATCTAATATCAACCTTATTGTTTCATCGCCGTTAATTCGTACAATACGCCATTTTTGGTCAGCAAAATTTACATAATTATTAACTGCTCCCCGAAAATAATAGCTTGTTCCTTTATCATCTTGGGCACTAAATAATCCACTTCCAGTTGATGTAGTAGTACCATCCGATAGTGGTTCTCCTATTGTGAAATCTGGAGTTGTCCCAACTTTGTATGTATTTGTTCTTTTTGCATCTGCTATTATTTTGTCAGCTAATTTTGGTGGTTGTACTTTAAAGTTAACGGTACACTCTGTATCTTTACTTGGACTTGTTATGGTTAATGTATTATTTGCTTCATTATAACTTTCATTTTGTCCATTGGTACATGTTACTCCTTTACTTGTATCATATACATAGCCAGAATTTGGATATACTTTCATTGTTGTCGTTGTTTTATAATCTGTTGTTTTAGTAATGTTTTCTTCTTCACTTATTACATATGGAGTGCCACTTGTTCCGCTTCCTGTTGCTATTACATCGGCTTTTAAATTGATAACCGGACGTACATGGCGAGTAAATCCGTAACTCATAAGAGCACCGCCTTGAAGGTAACTATAGTATCCGTAAAAAACAAAAATATTATTACTGAAGAAATTCAATGCTGACATGCTCCACCATGGATATTCTTTATATAAATAATTATTACTTGAAGCATAAGGAGTATTCTGTGGTAATCCCGCATAATTCATCTCATCAGCACTTAATAAACCAATCTTTAATTTATATACTCCTCCATAAGTATGATATCTTGTTCCATTAACTGTTGTGGTGTCTGTATTTGAGTAACCTGTTCCTGCAGTTGGATTTGGACATATTAATGTAGGTTGGCCATATTTTGTACCAGAACTATCAATTCTTTCGTACGCTCCATAATGTGTAGTACTTGTTCCACTTTCACTTCCACTTCCAAAACTCGTATCATTACAATATGTTCCATAGGCTATTTTACTATCATAATTTCTTAAATTATTATAGTACCATGTCTCTAATTGTGTTTTTATATTACTATTTGTTCCTCCATGAGTATTTGTAAATGTTGCACTATTTTGATATGTACTTTCACAGAGACTACTACTTGTACATGGAGTACTATTATTATACGTGTAACCTGCATACATTCGATTATTACCTGAATTAAATGCATATTCTCCTATACTTTCATCTAATATTATTCTTATTGTTCCATCTCCATTTATTCTGACAATACGCCATGTCTTTCCTGCAAATTTTACATAATTATTAACATTTCCTCTAAAGTAATAACTTGTACCCTGTTCATCTGATGCACTAAATAAGCCACTTCCTCCAACACTATTTCCACTTGCGGGTGGTTCTCCTATGGTGAAATTTGGAGTTTCTGTTTTAAGAGTATTATCTTTTAATATTTTATCTACTAAACTTCCCTCTACATATCCATTATTTGCTTTAACATTTATTTTTATTTTTTTACTGGTAGTTGTTTTAAATGCTGAATATCTTCCTGAGGAAAAGGAATACATAGCCATACTTCTATATATAAATATACTTAATATAGATACTCCTATAATACTAAACATTGTTACATATTTAAATTTTTTGCTATGTATTCCTTTTCCCTGAACTTTTTTTAATTCTTTTTTATAGTTAAATGGTTTTAACTTTATTTTCTTCATTTTCTTTCATCTCCTATTATGTAAAGTATATTTTCTAGGTTTACATAATAATATTTTAACCCCCCCCGACTTTTTGTCAAGAAAAAGAAGCTTACTTTACACTCTGTATTTTATTATGTGTCAACTAATTAAAAAAATCTTCCCAAGGATCTTTTCTTCTCAATCTTTTAATTGCTTCTTTTATTGTTATTTCATTTGGTTTAACTTTATCAAGTTCACTCCATTTAATAGGCATCGAAACTGGAGCATTTTTTCGAGCTCGAAGTGAATATGGAGCAACACTTGTAGAAGATTTTGTATTTCGAACCCAATCAATAAATATTTTTCCTTTTCTTTTTTGCTTACGCATATTAGCAACATATTTATCTGGCCATTTAGTTTCCATTAATTTAGCTATATCTTTCGCTACTTGGCGAAAATTTACCCAATTTGTATCATAATTAATTGGGACTACAATATGATATCCTTTCCCACCACTTGTTTTTAAATAAGATTTTAAATTTAAATCATCTAAGATACTTTTTAAATCGCGAACTCCTTCTCTTAATTTAGCTAAACTTAATTTTTCATCGGGATCTAAATCAAAAACCATATAATCAGGATTATTAAGATTATCAACTTTACTACCCCAAATATGAAATTCCACACTATTTCTCTGCGCTTCGGTGATTAAACCTTTAATATCGGTAATATAATAATAATCTTCTTTTAAATTATTTTTATTTTTTAAATTAATTTGTTTTAAACCAATTTTATTATCTAAATGTTTTTTAAAGAATTGTTCTTTATTAATTCCCTCTGGACAACGAATAGTACTAATAATTCTATTTTCTACATAAGGTAACATTCTTTTAGCTACTTTTTGATAATATTTAATTATATCTAGTTTTGTAACTTTTCCTTCTTTATACATAATTTTATCAGGATTAGTTATTTTGATACCTTCAAGCATATCTTTACTATTTTTTTCTTTTCCTAAAGTAATTTGTTGCATCGTTCTTTTAGTTCTAATACTAGTTTTAAATTTGCTTAAATCTTTATAATTGGCATATTCATCTTTATCTTTAATTAATAACCAATTATTATCTTCTAAATGAACTAAAGCAAATTTTCCTTTTAAACGTTTTCCCTGTAAAATAAATTTTAAAGAACCTTTTTGAAAATCTTTTTTAAAATTACCAATTATTTCATAAGTTCCTTCATCCCAAAGCATAACTGTTCCTCCCCCATACTCCCCTTTGGGGATAGTTCCTTCAAAATCTTTATAAGCAATAGGATGATCTTCAACTAAAATAGCTAAACGTTTATCTTTGGGATTATATGATGGTCCTTTAGGAACAGCCCAACTTTTTAAAACCCCATTATATTCTAAACGAAAATCAAAATGATCTTTAGAAGCTAAATGGTGTTGTACTACAAAACATAATTTTCCTTTACTATTCTTTTGTTTACCTTTTGGTTCTTTAGTTTTATTAAAATCTCTTTTTTCTTGATATTTTTTTAATTTATTTTTCATAATCTCTTACCTCTTAATTAGTTTGAATTAATGTTAAAATTTTATGTAACATATTATAAATGTTATATTTATTAAACTTTTTTCTTCATACATTAATATAGATTAGAAAAGAGGGAAAATTAATGACTAATTTAACTTTAGGACATATTGCGGGGATAATTAGTTTATTAAGTGTTATTATTGGTGCTTTAGTTAGTATTTTAACTTTCTCTAAAAAATTTATTGCCAAAATATTAAAACCTATTAATGATAAAATTGATCATTTAGAAACAAGTTCTACTAACGGACGCAATAATATTGAACTGCAACTAATAAAAATGATTTTAGTTAATTTTGTTAATGATATTGATCAAGGAATTCATAAATCCCCAATTCAAAAACAAAATGCTTATGAATTATTTGATAGATACACTTCTTTAGGCGGGAATTCATATATACATGATCGTTGGGAGAAGTTAATTAAGGAGGGAAAAATATAATGTCTATAACTTATGTTGTTGTAGTAGCTATTATTACATATGTTTTAGGAGCTTTAACTAAATTAAAATGGAATAAATTACCTAATAAATATATTCCGATTCAAAATGTCATAATTGCCATTATAAGTGGTTTAATTTGTTATTTTACCAAAATAGAAATTAATTTTTTAAATTCCATTGTTTTATGTTTTGTAGCTACTATGGGTGCTGGTGGTATTTCTGATTTAGTTAAAGTCATGAAAAAAGATAACATTTCGGGTTAAAATGTTATCTTTTTTATTAATCATCATTTTTTCTAAATAATCTTAAGAAGAAATCTTTTATAACTCCAAAGTTAATATAAATTGTATAACCCATTAAACGGAGAATAAAGTATATAATAACTAATAATAAGATTATACCCCCTAAAATTATTAAAATAATTTGCCAAATTTTTATACTACGTTTATTTAATAATATCGTATATATTCTAGCCGAACCATCTTCAGCTCGAACCATTACTTTAACAACACTATCTTTTGTTAAATATTTAGTATTATCCATGGTTACCTCAGCATTAGGATCTTCAGCAACGGCATTAATATTTAGATAAGTTCTATTTCCTAAGCTAATCTCATATTCTTGTTTTTCCCGTTCAAACTTTATATCATAACCAGTTATAATTAATGATTTTAAATAATTATTAGATGATATTTCATTAGTCTCTTTTTTTATAATATTTAAAGTATAAACAGTCGAAGTTCCATCTGTAGCAGTAACCGTAATTGTTACTTTATTATCACCTAGCTCTAATACTTCCGGATTTTCAATTTTAACCTCAGCATTACTATCTTCTGCAACAGCCTGTACTTCTAGTTTTTCTAAGCTATTTGGTACATACATCCGATATTCAGTTATATTAGGATCAAATGTTAAGTTGCCACTATTTAAAGTTAAACTTTTCAAACGAGCAGATGTTTTAGTTCCAGATGATTTACCATTATATGTTATTTTAATAGTGTAATCTTTAGTATTTCCTAAAGCACTTTTTACTCTAATAACAACATTATTTTCCCCACTTTTCAAATTAACTGTTCGCGGTCCATAATTTTTTACAAATGTTGCATTACTATCTTGTAAAGTTGCATCTACAATTGCTTTTGAAGTAGTAGCCACAGCTGTATATTCAATAGTTGCCGGATCAAAAGCAGGAGATATTTCCAAATCTTTTATACTTAAGGAAGCTAAAGAATTATTATCTGTAGTTGATGACTCTGCAATTGTTGCTTTTTTACTAGCACTGATATTTCCGGCAGCATCTTTGACCCATATATAATAGGTTCCTGCTTCTTTATTAATTACATAAGAACTATCATTAGAATTATTCCATGAAGAAGATAAATTAGGAGCATTGTTTTCACTGCTTACATAATAGCCAGCGACACCACTACCTCCCTCATCAGAAGCATTTATAGTTAAATTTTTATTGATTGATGAAGGAATTACCGAATCAATATGCGGAGGAGTAGTTTCTATTTTAGATACAGTTACTGATTTATAATTATTACTAATATTTCCAGAGGAATCTTTGACCCATATATAATAAGTTCCTGCTCCTTGAGTAGTACTCCATGTCGTTGATGAAGAAGCATTCCAATTTGAAGAGCCATTAGGTTTGGCCGAATTAGTCGAAATATAATAACCAGAAATTCCATTACTTGACTTACTAGTAACTACAATTTCTTTATTACCATTAGTCCAATCATTAGAAGTAGTTACGCTTTCAACACTTAAACTTGGAGCTGGAGCAGAAGAACCTCCTCCTGTAGCAACACAAGAATAATTCCATATTTTATAACAAACTTTTTTTGTTAAACCCATGCTTTGAATAGATGAAGCGGTTAAAGAAGAACAAGTATCTT
Source organism: uncultured Bacilli bacterium (assembly GCA_947624705.1). Lineage (GTDB taxonomy): Bacteria > Bacillota_I > Bacilli_A > RF39 > UBA660 > HGM10766. The sequence goes on from CANQLL010000023.1 coordinate 16,171, forward strand.
TTGAAACAGTAGTTTTAGATTCATCTCGTTTATAACCACTTGCACATGTAACTAATTGTTCTGATTTAGTTTCTTCTAAATATTTTCCATCCGCTGTATAATAACAATGTTTTGAAGTTCCATTTCCTTTTGCATTAGCAACAAAATTACTAGAACATGAATTACTAATTGTCACAGTTCCATTATATTTAGCCGTATTACCATTATTATCTTTTACCCAAAAATGATATGTTCCATTAATTAAACTTACATTATAAGAAAGACGTCCATTATTAGGATAAAAGGTAGCATTATTTATATTATCAGAAGTTCCTACATAATAGCCAGCAATGCCATTTGAACTACTTGCTCGAATGGCCACCATATCAGAACCATTACTAATTTTTACACTATTAATTGCTAAACCTAAAGCATATGATTGTTGAATGTTTCGTCCATATATTGTAATTCCTATAGTTCCTAATATAACCATAATCACAAACGCAATACTCAATAAAATATTTTGGGTCTTATTAAATTTCATTTTCTCTTCTTCCTATTCTATTAAGATAATAACATTTTCTCTTATCTTTGTCAAAAAAAAGACTCCTATTTTTTACTAGGAGTTTTTGTATTTTTAGTAGTTTTTGTATTACCTTCTAACTTCTTAATTGTCGCATTTAAAACTTTTATCGCTCCATCTTTAGCATCTTGGGCTAAACTTTCTAAAACAGGAGTTCCTTTTTCAACCGCTAAAGCTACTATTTCATCAGCTTTCTTTTTTAAATCATTAGCTTTTTCTTTAGCAATTTTTAAAACTTTCTCTTTATCTAAATCAGCAACTTCTTTTTTTAAATCTGCAATTTTCTTTTCTAAATCATCCTTAACTTCTTCATAATCAGTATTTTTTACTTTATTAGCTATTTTGCAAGTTTTTTTCTTTAAATCTTGTCTAGATTCGCTTCCTTTTTTAGGAGCAAATAATACACCTAAAGCTCCCCCTACTGCTGCTCCTGCTAAAAACTTACCTAATCCTTTTTTTCCCATTATTCATCCTCTTCTTTCTTATTTTTTTTATTTTTTCTTAAAAATATTTTGGAAAAAGTTGTAGTTAAAAAATCTATTAAATGATCACTTAAAGACACAATCTTATCTGTTGTAAAATCAAGAACATTGAAAAAGCCATTTAAAGATTCTACCTTTTTATTAACATCATCAACAACTTGATTTACTTTCGTTAAAGCCTCAATTGCTTTAATCCCTAATATTATACCAATAATTAATAAAATTATTAATAAAAAGTAAATAACAATTGGTAAAAAATCTTGTAAAAAATACATTATTTTTCCTCCTCTTTCGTATACATTGAATCTATTAAATTAAATAAATCACTTTCTAAAGTATCTTCTAATTTATCATTATCAATATCTTTTTTTATTTCATCTAATACTTCTAAAGAATCACTTTCTTTTTCTTCTTGTACATCTATTTCTTCATCAATAGAATCTATTAATAATTCATTGATAGATTTAGAAGGTTCTTCTTCATAAAAGCTTTCTACTGGTTCCTCAAAAGTTTTTTCAATTTCCTCTTCTAAAGTACCATAAGCTTTATTTCTTACATCATCAATACTAACTACTTTCTTTTTTTCTTCTTTTTTAGGTTTTAAATCTCTTTTAGTATAATTTTTATCTAAAATTCCGTACACGGGCGAAATAACTGGTGAAGGTACAAATTTCTTTGGTTCTTCTTGCTTACTAGGAGTTTCATATTTACCAAAATCAATTTTTTGCCGATTATTTTTCTTTTCTAAAGGTTTATTACTTCTTGTTTTTTTAGGTTCATTAAATTCAGTTTCATCAAAAACCGGAAATTGAAAAGTAGGTTCAGTTTTAAATGTTTCTCTCTCATTATCATCAATATTTGCTTCTTTTTTAATTTCCTTTTTTATTTCTGTTTTAACTACCGGTTTTATTTCTTCTTTTTTTATTTCTTTATTTTTTACTATTTTTACTTCTTCTTTTGGTTCTTCTTTTTTAAAAACCGGTATTTCTATTTCTTCTTCTTCAAACAAAACATTTTTTATTTTTCCTAATAATCCCACTTTGAGCACCTTCCTTAATCTATTAAATCTGAATCGTGAGTTTCATTACCATTATATTGTCCATAAATTTCTTCATATTTTAAGTAATTACTTTCTTTAGATTTTGTATTAAAAATATTCATTTGTTGTTCTTTTGAATGTAATACATTTTCTCCAAAATTATTTTCTATTATATTTCTATTATATTTAATAGAATTTAAAATAGTAATAGAATTAGCAATTGCATTATTCAAATCTACTCCATATACTATTACTTCTATTTTAGCATAATTATACATTATTTCAACTAAATATTTTCCATTTACTTGATTTATTTCTAAATAACCAAATTTATCACCATTATTTAATTTTTTAGAAAAATAAGCATTTTGATTAATTTGATAATCATTTTTAACATTATTATAGTAACTAACAACATCAACATATAAGTAATAAATATAACGACTTGAATTTATTTTTTCATTATAATCATTTTGACTATTTATACTTAATCCTCTTGGTAGATAATATTTATAACCAGTACGATATTCATTATTTAAGTTAGTATTATTATTTATAGTTTTATCAACAATTTCTTCCATTGTTAAATTGTTTATCTTTGTACAACCTGTTAAAAAAAGACAAGTTATTAGTAACAATATTTTCTTTTTCATATCTCACCAACTTAATTAAAAGTATACCACTAAAAAGAAGTTTTCTGCAACCTTAATTATGGGAATTAATTAATTCAATTTTTTAGCTAATAAAATGATTATTAGAGTTATTTTTTCTTTGGTAAATTAATCAGTATTTTATTTAAATATCAATATGTTTTTGCATAACTTAATAATTTAAAATTATTCCATATGAAAAAACAATAATTTTAATATTGTCCTTTCTGTTGTAGCAATAGTTAAGCATTTTTAATTTTGATTTCTAGTTATTAGAGTTGTTAGAATGACCATCCAAAAAACTTGCCGCAATTTAGACTTATCCCTATATAAACACTTTGTTTATACCTTTTTTATTTTTGGCACCGGTTTAAATTTTGACGAAAGCATTACTTCAAACAATTACATCTCGTTTCCTTTTATTGAATATCGATTTCATTTCCAACTTCGCCCGTACCTGAATACGTTAGTTTATCAGTTTTTAGATTGATAACTGGCACCACGGCATAGCTAGTACGAGTAATCTTGTTGCCCAAGGTACCTGTACTGCTAGCATAGAATACATGAGCAGTGTTACTAGAGTAGTTAGGCGAGGCCGTCCAATAACCATAACTTCTTCTTAAATAATTTTTGTCAGTGGTATTTTTACTAGTACTATCTGTTGGACTATATCCCCCTATTGCTAGTTCATCCGCCGTTATTAAACCTATTTTACTTTTATATAGTCCTCCATATGTTCTTGGTTGTTTATTTTTGTCTACTTGTTCCGGACATACCAGGGTTGGTGTTACATTTGTTGTACTTGATTTTAATCTCTGGTAAGCTCCATAAATTAATACATCCGTTGAACTCATATCATCGGTTTCACTTCCATAGCTTATATCATTACAGAATAAACCATAAGCTATCTGCTCATCATATTCATTTAAATTTGTTTTATACCATTCTTCTAAAACATCTTTAATTGTACTATTTATTCCGCCATTTTGATTAGCAAATTCTTTGGATACACTATCATATGTTACTTCACAAGGACTATCAATTGGACATGGATTTCCTCCACTTGTAAAACCCATTTTTTCATGTTGGAGAGTATTACGATCAGCAATAAAATCATTATATTTTGAGTCATTTATTAATTTATCTTTTAACATTAATCTGATTGTTCCGTCCCCATTCACTCTTAAAATTTTCCAATCTTGGTTGGCAAAGTGCACATAGTTATTGTCTACTTGACCTCGGAAAATATAACTTGTTCCTCCATAGTCATCAGCTGTTTTATATAATCCACTTCCTTTGGTTATTTCGTCTTCTGAGGTATTTGCATTGGGAAAGCCTTCTTTAAAGTTTGGTTCTTCTTGAATAACTGGATATGTTACTCCTAAGATTGTTTTAGCATATTCTGGTTCGTATCCATTTATTTGAATTAATCCATTAAATTCTTTTCCTTGATTATAATTTTGTTCCGAATATGTTTCTTTAAATTCGATTGTTAATTCATATGTATCTGTTTCATCTTTTTCTATACTTACTCCCTCTAGTAAAGTGGTATCACTTCCTGGTAATGGTGTTTCTCCTTTTGCTTCTTCTTTATTTCTTTTGATACTATATACTAATTCATCTTT
>CANQLL010000024.1 GCA_947624705.1 uncultured Bacilli bacterium
AAATAACCTTGTTTTTTTCAGCCAAAAGTGTCAAGTGTAAATAAAAATAAATTTATACTTGACAAATGTTCGGGGGGTTATAATGCTATTATGTAAACCTAGAAAATATACTTTACATAATAGAGAGGAAAGATTGTCATGAAAAAAATAAAATTTAAATGGAATGGAAGAGTAGTAGCTTTAGCATTTGCATCAATTGCTTTAGTAATGTTGCTAAGTGTATCATATGCCTACTTTGTCTCTAAAGTAGAGGGAAATGAAGATGCTAAAGCTACTGACATAACAGCTGGAAAAATGGAACTCGAATATGACGGAACAAGTATCGTGGGAATGGAAAATGCTTTACCAGGAGATAAAAAAGTAATAACATTTACCGTAACAAATAAAGGAACTGTAACCACTCAATATAATGTTGATTTAACAAATGTAACAAATGGTTTTATAAAAGATGAATTAGTATATAGTATCAAAAGAAATGGAAAAGATGAAAAAGGAGAAACACCGTTACCAGGAAGTGATACCACTTTACTAGAAGGAGTAAGTATAGAAAAAGACCGAACAGATACATATGAATTAACCATAGAATTTAAAGAAACCTATTCAGAACAAAATTATAATCAAGGAAAAGAATTTAATGGCTTAATTCAAATAAATGGGTATGAACCAAAAAAGAAACCTTTAAATGAATGGATAATAGCAAATTATCCAATAATCGAAGAAGAACCGGATTTTAATGCAGGTTGTCCAACAAGCAAGGATGATTCATGTAGTGGCTTATATAAAACAACAGATAATGAAGGACCAAGTTATATTTTTCGAGGTCGGGTTGATAATAACTATGTATTATTTGCAGGTTATACCTGGAGAATAATAAGAGTCAATGGAGATGGAAGTATAAGACTTGTATTAAATGGTGATATAGGAACAAGTGCCTTTAATAGTACGGAAAATGCCAAAAAATATGTTGGGTATACATATGATAATAGTCACAATTGTACAAATAGTGATTCGTGTGATACAGATAGTGGAGAAAGTAGTACAATAAAAACAGAATTAGAGAACTGGTATAATGAACATTTATTAAGTAATGATAGTAAAATAGCATTAACCACTTATTGTAATGATACTTCATATGGAGGTGGAGAGCCTGGTTCAAATGATATTTACTTTGGAGCATATCAAAGGTTAATAAATTCGTCATCTCCCCAATTATCATGCCCAGAACCAATGGACAATTATGGAGGAGTATATAAATTAAAAATAGGACTGTTGACAGCTGATGAAGTTGCAATGGCAGGATTTAAACCAAAATTTAGTACAGGAGTAACACAAAATAATTACCTATATTATAGTGATTCTAGTAATAACTATTTTTGGACCTCTTCGCCTCATTCCATTTCTGACGGGTTTTCTGCTTTTGGCTTTTATAGTTCTCTGACTGATTGTTATTTGTCCATACAGACTATGAATAATGCTCGTGGCGTGCGTCCAGTTATCAACCTAAAAACTGATAATATTTCTTATTCAGGTACGGGCATAGAAGGCGACCCAATCGAAATCGAATAAGACTTTTTTCACCATTATTAGACATAACTATTTGTTATGCTAATAATGGTGGTAGATAATGAAAAAAATTTTCATAACTATTTTAATTTCTTTAAGTATTGGTTCTATTTTTGCTTTTATCATGTTTAAAAATGTTAATAAAGAAGTAGAACTTGTTTTAAAAGATACTCAAACTGTTAATTTTTTTCAAGTAGGTGTTTTTAAAAATGCTGAAAATGCTGATACTTTTATGAAAAATTATAATAGTTCTATTATTATTAAAGATAAAGATTATTATCGGGTTATTATTGGCATAACTAAAAGTGAAGAAGCTACTTTAAAACTTAAAAATTATTTTACTAGCTTAAATATTGATTATTATGTAAAACAAGAAAATATTAATGATAATAATTTTTTATTAAAATTACAAGAATATGAAGAATTATTAATTAAATCTAAGGAAGAAACTTATAATACGATAAATCAAAATATATTAAAATTATATGAAGGTAAGCAATCATGAGTTTAATGTTAAAAGATTTGCCTAACTTTTCTAAACCTCGGGAAAGATTAAAAAAACATGGAGTGTCTTCTTTAAGCGATGAAGAATTAATTGCTATTCTTTTACGAACGGGAACTAAAGATATCTCGGTCAAAGCCTTAGCCTTAAATGTTTTAAACAAATTAGAAAATATTAAAGATTTAAATAACTTAACTTTAAATCAATTACTTAATATTAAAGGCATGGGTGAGGCTAAGGCTATGTCTTTACTCGCCGCTTTAGAATTAGGCAAAAGAGTTTATTTAAAACAAGAAAATAATCACCAAGTTATTAAAAATGGTTTAGATGTTTATCATTTATTTTCTTACTTAACTTTAGAAAAACAAGAAAATTTAATTGTTTTACTTTTAGATAACAAAAATAAAATTATTACTTATAAAACTATTTTTATTGGGACTCTTAATATTAGTATTGCCCATCCAAGAGATATTTTTAAATATGCTATAAATAATAATGCCGCCAGTTTAATTGTCATTCATAATCATCCTAGTGGCGACCCTAACCCGAGCAAGCAAGATTTAGATTTAACTAAGCAAATTATTAAATCTGGTCATATTATTGGAATTGATGTTATAGATCATATTATAATCGGGAATAATAGATATTATACATATAAAGAAAATAGGGTGATAAACTTGTGAAAAAATATCTATTAAATATTCTAATTGCTTTTATCTTTTTAATTTGTTTAATATTTATGGACTATATTTTTATAATAATTAGTAAAACTAATTATTATAATTATCAAAATAATAATCTTGATGCTTTAATTTTAAAACAAGAAAATCAAACTTTAAAAAATGAATTAAATAATGTTTTAAGTTTAAATAATTTAGATAAGTATCAAGATTATGATTATCTAAAAAGTAAAATTGTTTTAAGAGATGTTTATCATTTTCATAATTCCATTACTATTTTATATGGTCAAGATCAAAATATTAAAAAAGGAATGGCTGTTGTTAGTGAAAATGGTTTAATTGGTCTTATTAGTAAAGTTAATCAAAAAACTTCAACAGTTAAATTAATTACTTCTAATAATCTTAATATTTCGATTAAAATTGGCGAAGAGTATGGCATGTTAAATAAATATGATTTAGCTAAAAATAATCTTATTGCGCAAAATTTTAATAATTATGAATTAATTATGAAAAATGAAGAAGTTTATACTTCGGGTTTAGGTTTAATTCCTCCGGGTTTATATATTGGCAAAGTTAATAATACAAATAATAAGGATATAGAACAAGTTGTTAGTATTAAAAGTGATGTTAATTTTAATGATTTAAAATATGTAGCAATTATTAGAGGTTTAAAAGATGTTAATTAATTTATTCTTAGATTTAATAATTGCTAATATCACTTCTATTCCTACCTATTTTGTTTTAATTAATAGTTTTAAAATTCCTTTACGTTATATTTGTTTATTAATTGTTATAGCTTTGTTTATTGATTTATATTTAACTCATACTTTTCTTTTAAACTTAATAATTTTTCTTAGTAGTTATTTTCTTTTTAGACATTTAAATAAAAAAAATAATTTATTTAATAATATTTTATTTAATACTTTAATCTATTTAATTTATATTATTAGTTTATATTTATATTTTAATTATAATAATATTAATTTATTATATTTAAGTAAATATCTTTTCTTAAATTATCCTCTTTATTTAATTTATGTTTTAATTAGTTATAAATTCTTTTTAAAATCATAGATTTTAAAAAGAGGTGATTTTTATTAAAAAGAAAAAAGATATTAATAAAAGAACTAAGTATATTAATAATTTATTTTCTCGTGTTTTAATCAGTATTATCTTTTTATTAAGTAGTGTTATATTTATTAAACATTCTAATGATAATTTACTAATGTATAAAGATTATGTTTTTACTTCTTCTTTTAATTTTGCCTCAATTAATAAATGGTATAAAAAACATTTAGGTTCTATTTTACCTTTTGATAAAATTGTGAAAGAAGATCAAACTGTTTTTAATGAAACATTTACTTATAAAGAAAGTAATAAGTATTTAGACGGTACTAAATTTAAAGTTACTAATAATTATCTAATGCCAGCCTTACAAAGTGGAATAGTGGTTTTTATGGGTGATAAAGATGATTATGGAAAAACCGTTATTGTTCAAGGAACCGATGGGGCTGACATTTGGTATGCAAATGTTGATTCTTCTTTAAAATTATATGATTATGTCGAAAAAAATAGTTTAATTGGTCAAAGTTTATCTGATGAAATAACTTTAGTAATTGAAAAAGATAAAAAATATTTAGATTATAGTGATTATGAAAATCAAGATTAATAATTTTACTTATTTTTTTCTAATCTCGGCTTGTTTAACAGGTTTATTTAAAGATTTTTTACTTCTTTTTTTTATAATTATAATACATGAATTAGGACATATTTTCATAATTAAATATTATCATTATGAAATTAAAGAAGTCGAAATTCTTCCTTTTGGTGGTTTGACTAAGATTGAAAAAGATTTAAATTCTTCTTTAAGTAAAGAAATAGTTATTAGCTTAGCAGGAATATTGATGCAATTATTATTATTTATTTTCATGAGTTTTTTATATTTTCAAAAAATAATAAGTATAAATACTTACTATACTTTTAAAAAATATAATTTTAGTATTTTAATTTTTAATCTTTTACCAATTATTCCTTTAGATGGTAGTATCTTTTTTAAAAGTATTTTTGAAAAATTTTTTTCTTTTTATAAATCGCAAATTTTAATTATTATAATATCTTTTTTAATGGTTAGTTTATTTACTTATGTTAATTATCATTTTAAACTTAATAATTATTTAATTATTATCTTTTTAATCTATAAAATATATTTATATATAAAAGATTTAAAATATTTAAAAAATAAATTTTTATTAGAAAGATATTTAAATGAATATAATTTTTCCAAAATAAAAATAATTAATAAAATAAATAATATGCAAAAAGAAAGAAAACATTATTTTAAATATAAAAATAATTTAGTAACGGAAAAAGCTGTTTTAAAGAGATATTTTCGTCATTGACACGATTTAATTTTCAATATGAATTTTGTGAAACATTATGAAATTTTGAAAATTAAATCCAGGGTACAAGCCCCGCAATCTTGTTGCGTGGAATATAGCTTATGCAATACCTATTCAAGCCCCGATAATCTTGTTACGGGGTAGTTGACAAAGACTTTAATTTGAGTATAATAAATGATACTTAAAAAGTGGTGGTTGCTTGTGAATGAAGAATTAATGGAATTAGAAAAAAATAAATTTCTTTTAAGTTTACAAAAAGAAATAGAAAATTTAGAACAGGAAATTAGGGAAGGTATAGTTAATAATAAAATTAATCAATCGCAAAGGAAAAAGAAAATAAATTCCACTATAAATCGTTTGATAATTCCATATATACTTGCCACGGGCCTTACTTTAACTTCATTTACCCTTCTTGGTAAAACTCCTTTTTATCAAGATTTAATTAAAAATTATTTATATGAAAGAAAAGAATTCGATAGTTTAGGAAATAGTAAATATGAAGAACAATATAAAGAATATGAGGATGAAAAAAGTACTTTAACTTATGCCACAAAATGGTTAAAAAATGAAAATGGACTTTATGAAAGAACTTTAAAAACATATCAAATTAAAGATTTGGATGAGGCAAAAATTAAAAAAATTGTGCAAAATAAAGAGATTAATTCTTTAGAAGAAATATTTGGCAAACCAATTATGATAAGTACGGAAATAGAACCAAATTTAACCCAAGAACAATTGAAAGAAGATAGTTATTTACAAGCAATTATCTATTTAGAAAATAAAGATAAATTTGTTTATGTTAAGGAAAGTATATTGGAAAATGCCATAGGGGCTATATTAATTTATTTAGCCATTATAGCTCTAATTAAAGCATCTCAACAATCTAAATCAAAATTTAATTATGATGAAATAATGATGCAGATTAATCAAGAATATCCAGATATTTCTTTTTCTGATTTAGAAAAGAAATTAGTAATTAAAAAAGCTAATTATCAAAAATTAACGAGGTAGAGTATGAATGAGAATCAAGAAAATTCCCAATTAATTTTTAAATATTTTAAACCAGATGAAAATATTTTATTTAATGAATTAAAAGGGAATGATTTATTAGAATTAATAGTGCTAATAAATCATTATTATTTAGAGTTAAGAAATAATATTAATTTAGATAATAATATTACTTTTGGAATCGAGTTAGAAGTTGAAAATACTAATTTTGATTTAATTAAATCAAAATTAAGTAAATTTATTGATAAACTAGAGTGGATGGTTTCTCATGATGGTACCCTAATAGCGGGAGCGGAAATTAATTCACCTATTTTAAAAGATGAAGAAAAAAGTTGGCACCAATTAGATGAAGTTTGTGATATTGTAAAACCTTTAGCGCAAATCGGACCTAATTCTGGCGGTCACATTCATGTAGGCACTCATGCTTTAGGGGAAGAAAGCCGCGCTTGGTTAAATTTTTTAAAACTTTGGTCTGTTTATGAAAATATTATCTATCGTTTTTCTTATGGAGAATATTTAACCGGCCGTGATAGTTTAAAAGAATATGCTATTCCTGTTGCCATCAAGTTTGAACAAATTTATCAAGATTTAGGTAAAAAGGATTTAACGACCGAGCAAATTATTAATAAGATATTGTTAGATATTAATCGTGATTTTGCTGTTAATATTCGCAATGTTAAAACTGATTTTTTAAATACTTATATTCCTAAAAATACGATTGAATTTCGCTGTCCTAATAGTTCTTTAGATGCTATTATTTGGCAAAATAATATTAATTTATTGACCAAATTATTAGTTTATTGTCAAAGTAAAGATTTTAATCAAGATATTGTGCAAAAAAGATACCAAATAATTTATGATGATATGGCCCAGTTAAAATGGTATGAGGAAATATATTTAGACCAAGCTTTAGAATTTAGTGATTTAATCTTTACTAATAATTTAGATAAAATATATTTTTTAAAACAATATTTAAAAGCTTTTGCAACTGGGAAAGAAAATGATGATTATGTTAAAATACCAACTTTAACTAAAAAGTAAGGAGTAAAAATATGTTTAAGTTAGATGTTAATAATTTATATATAGAAATTACTAGACGTTGTAATCAAGCCTGTCTTCATTGCATGCGTGGTCCGGGGCAGAATATTGATTTATCTTCTGAAAATATAGATCAATTATTTAATAATGAAAAGTTTAAAATCGAAAATATCGATACTTTATTTATTATGGGTGGAGAACCATTTTTAGCCAAAGAATCTTTTGTTTATTTATTACAAAAAGTAATTAAGCAAGATATCAAAATCAACTGTTTAATTTGTCATACTAATGGTTTAATTTATGATCAAGATATTATTGATTTGTTAAATATTTTAAAGCCAAAAACTGATGTCCAATTATATACTTTTCATGATCAATTTCATCAAAATATTTCTCCTCTTAATTTAGCTCAATTTCAAAAATCACCTTATTATTACTATGAAGATATTAAAAGAAGTTTAAAAGATAAAAAGAAAACTATTTTAAGAACGGGTAATGCTTTAAAAAATTTTGGCATGAATGAAGCAACTCATGAATACTTACAAAAGTTTTATATGTATAATTCATCTTATGTTAAAGTTGATTATGAACATGATGATATTTTTTCCACAGAAAATTTGTGGATTAATGCTTATGGTCAAGTAGCTTCTATTAATTATCGTTATGTAGATGGTTCTTGGTCCCAGATTGATCATTTTTGTCATTTTAAAATTAAACAAATGGTCAATCATTTAAAATTACAAGCTATCACAAAAAATTATATCCAGTATGTTGTTGATTCTGTAAATAATCTTGACCAATTAGATGAAGAAAAATTACAACAAGAATATGGTTTATTATTTGTTCAAGAGTTAAAAAATGCTTTAATTAATGAAGAAATAGAAGAATTTAGATTTAATATCGATGATATATATCTTAAAAGTATGCAAGAAAAATTAAAAGTAAGGAGTTTGTATGATACCCATTCATGTTAATAAATTAGAATTAGAAATGACGCGCTTATGTAATGGAAAATGTCGCCATTGCATGCGGGGTCATGAACAAAATATTAGTCTTTCTAAAAATATTATTGATAATATTTTTAGAAAAGATAATTATAAAATAGTTCATATTAGTTATTTATTTTTAACCGGAGGCGAAGTTTTAATAAATAAAGAAAATTTAATTTATTTATTAAATTATTTAATTGAAAATAATATTAGAGTATCTTCCTTAGGAATGATTATAAATAGTACTATTTATGAAGAAGAAGTCATAAAATATTTAAATGAGTTAAGAAAAAAAGGTACTTTAATTAATATTGAATCTCATTTAGATCAATTTCATCCGGAAGTTAAAAAAGAGATATTAGCTAAATATCAAAAATTATCTTATTACTCATTAGAAAAAAATATTTTAACTAAAAAAGATATAATTAGTATTGGTAATGCCCAAGAAAATAATATAGGTAGTAAATTAAGAAAAAATTATATAACTAAAGAATTTGCTAAAGTTTTACCTTTTTTAGAATTTAATACGATTAGTTATGATTGTTTAATGACTCCTTCTTTATATGTAACTACAAGAGGTAAATTTGGGAGTCGACCTACGGATGCTACTTGGGATATGATTGATCATAAATATTATTTAGATATTAATCAAGACAATCTTTTTACTGATTGTACCTTTAGTAAAAAAGTCAGAGAATATTTAAAAAATATGGATAATTATGAATGGTTACCTCAAGAATTAATTAATGATTATCATCAAGCTTTAAAGAATCATAATTTAAATAATTTTTTAGAAAATTTAGATAATGAAACCTTACGTTCATATTTTACTAAGAAATCCCCAAAAAAGCGGACTCTTAGTTTGACAAACCCTAAATAGTTTGATACAATTAAACACGTTTGAAGGGCTTTCTTCAAAAAACCGCACTGAAAAGGTTTAGAAACATTTTAAATGTACCTTAAGGGCGCGACTTAGAAAAAGGAGGTATGTAGATGAAAGCTATATTTGTAACTGGTGGTAAACAATATCATGTAACTGAAGGTGACGTTTTATACGTTGAAAAGTTAGAAGCAGAAGCAGGAAAAGATATTAAGTTTACCGATGTGTTATATGTTGATGGTAAAGTTGGCACTCCATATGTTAAAAATGCGTGCGTAACTTGTACTGTGGAAAAACAGGGCAAAGGTAAAAAAATTACGGTATTTAAATATCGACCAAAGAAAAAATATCGTAATAAACAAGGACATAGACAACCTTATACAAAATTAGTTGTTAAAAAAATTGAAGCTTAATGATAAAGATTAAAATAAAAAAAGAACAAATTACGATAACTGGTCATGCAAATTTTGCTGATTATGGCCAAGATATCGTTTGTGCTAGTGTTTCAAGTATTGTGACAACGACAATTAATGCCATATTATCTTTTGATGAAAAAGCTTTAGTTTATGAAGAAAATAAAGATAAATTAAATTTAAAAAAATTTAAAAAAGATCATATTACGGAAACACTTTTAAAAAATATGATAAGATTGCTAAAAGAATTAGCCCAATCTTATCCCCAAAATATTAAGATTATTGAGGAGGAAAACTAATGAAATTTTTAAAATTAGATATCCAACGATTTGCTCATAAAAAAGGACAATCTTCAACTCAAAATGGTCGTGATTCACGCGGTCGGAGATTAGGAGCTAAAGCTGCTGATGGTCAAACTGTTAAAGCGGGATCTATTTTATATCGTCAAAGAGGGACAAAGATTTATCCGGGAGTAAATGTTGGCATGGGAAAAGACCATACTTTATATGCTACCATTTCTGGTATTGTTAAATTTGAAAGATTAGGAAGAGATAAGAAAAAAGTTAGTGTTTACGAAGCGTAGGCACTTTTTTAAATAAGAGGTTGATTAAATGAATATTGAAGATATGTTAATTAGAATTACAGTATGTTTTATTTTAGCATTTTTAATTGGTTTTGAAAGACAATGTCGCAGACGCAGTATTGGGTTTCGTACTTATGCTTTAGTTTCAATTGGCGCTTTCTTGTTTGTGACCTTTTCTTTTCATAATGAACCAGCTGATATAACCCGTATTGCTGCGCAGGTAGTTCCGGGAATTGGTTTTCTAGGAGCCGGCGTTATTTTAAAAGATGGCAATAATATTAAAGGTTTAAACACCGCCGCCACCCTTTGGTGCTGTGCGGCAGTGGGGGTTTTATGTGCGAGTGGTTTACTTTTAGAAGCGACAATAGGAACTGTCTTTATTTTACTTTCTAATATTGTTTTAAGATTTGTGGCGCGCAGAATGAATGATTCTTTAAAACATAAAGAAGAAGAACTTTATACTATTACCGTTAAATGTTATAAAGTAAATCGTGATAAGATTAGGTCAGTTATTAGTAAAATAAATGATTCAGAATTAAAATTAATTAATGTTGAATCTCATACTTATGAAGAAAATAAAGTAATAATTAGTGCTAAAATTATGATTTTATCCCATCAAAATCATTTAATTGAAGAATTAATTAATAAAATTAATTTAGAAGAAGGCGTTTTATCTTTAGGTTGGGATAAAGAAAGTAATAAGAGTAAAGAAGATATTGATGAAGAAATTTGACAAATTTGCTTAAAAGTAGTATAATTGCTTCATCAGTAAGGGGGAAAATACAAAAATTTTTAAACATAATCCTTAACTGAAAAGGATTTTTTGTTATTTAAGGAGGGAATTATAGTGACAAATAATGAAAAAGAAATATTAAATATTTTAAAAAATAATAATCAAGAAAATAGTAAAAAAGAATTAACTAAAGTTAAAAGTTTAGAAGATTTTAGTTATAATACTATTAATTTGTTAATTAAAGAGTATACTCAAAATAAAGATTTAACCAAATTAACTAATTTAAAAGAAATGATTGAAAATTATAGTAAATCATTAAAATCTGATCGCAATTGGCATATATGGATGACGGCTATTTCCGGAGTAGCTTTTCTTTCAAATATACCATGTATAAATTTAGCAGACATAAAAGATATTCTTTATTCTTCATTATCTGGAGTAATTAGTTTAGGCTGTGGAGCCTTAGCATATAATGAAAATAAATTTTTAAAGAAATTAGATGAAAAAGTTAATACTATTACTTATTCTTTAAAACAATAAAAAATTTATTGGGAGGTAAATATAATGACAAAAGATGAACAAGAAATATTAAATATTTTAAAAGGAAAAGAAAATCAAAAAGAAAAAAAAGAAAGTATAGAAACAGAAGGAATAGAACCATTAACTTATGATAAATCTATGGATTTATTAATTAAAAATTTAGCCGATAATAAAAACTATAATGGTTTACAAATGTTAAAAGCTAGTATGCTTAAAGCTAAACAAACTAGTAAAATGGATGCTATTATAGGTAGTTTTTTCTCTATTGTTTATGTTGCAACTGATGCATATCTTATATCTAATTTTGGAACAGATAGTAATTTAATAAAACTTTTATGTTTATTAAGCGCTGGTTTAGTAACAACAGGTGGCTTATGTGAAATGCTTAAGGGATTAAGTAACTTCAAAATGTATGATAAAAAAATAGAAAAAATAGATGGTATCACTTATTCTTTAAAACAATAAAACTAAATGACCTAAAATTTTAGGTCATTTTCTATTAGACAAATATTTAATTATTTGATATAATCTATTTACTGATTTAACTTTTATTATATAGAAAAGAGATGTTTTATGAGTAAAATTAAAATTTTTAGTTTGGGCGGACTTAATGAAGTTGGGAAAAATGTTTATTGTATAGATGTTGATAATTCTTTATTTGTTTTTGATTGTGGTTTAAAATATGCTAATGAAAATTTATATGGTATTGATTACATAATACCTGATTTTACCTTTTTAGTTAAAAACAAAAAAAGAATTAAAGGAGTATTTTTAACTCATGGTCATTATGAAAATATGGGAGCTGTCGGCGATTTAATTAAAGATATTCCTAATATTAAAATATATGCTACACGTTTTACGAAATTTATTTTATTAAGTGATGGCGTAAATGAAAAAAATATTATCGAAATAAAACCTTATAAAAAATTAAATTTTGATGATGTTAGTATATTCCCGCTTAGTGTTTCTCATTCTGTTCCTGATAGTGTCATGTATGTAATTAACACTAAGGATGGTGCCATTGTTTATACGGGGGACTTCATCATTGATCCATCGATGATGGGCCATTATGCTACTGATTTAGGTAAAGTGGCTTATGTAGGTAAGAAAGGAGTTTTAGCTTTACTTAGTGAAAGTGTTTTTAGTGAACATCAAGGTTTTACATCTCCTTCCCATCGTTTAACTGACTTTTTTAAAGATGTTATTAATAAATATGATTATCGTATGTTATTTTTAGTGTTACCAACCCATTTATATACCATTCAAGATATTTTTAACGGGGCTGCAGGTTCCCATCGAAAAGTTATAATTATGGGTAAAAAATTACAAAATATTGTAAATATGGCGAAAAAAGAAGGTTATTTAACTTTTGATAATAATATTTTAGGGGATTTATCAAATTTAGATGATAAAGATGCTATTTTACTTATTTCGGATGATAAAGAAAATCAATATTCATCTATAAGTCGAATTATTAATAATTATGATAAATTTATTAAATTAAAAGAAACGGATACCGTAGTCTTCTCTGAGCCGCGTTATGATAGTAGTGAAAAAACTTTAGTTAAAATTGAAAATGAATTAGCGATGATGGGAGTACAAATTGTTTCTATTCCTAAGTCTTATAATATTTTACATCATGCTTCTAGTGAAGATTTAAAATTAATGATAAATTTAATGCAACCAAAATATTATATCCCAGTTAAAGGGGAATATCGTTATATGGTAGGTAATGCCAATATTGCTTCTTCTTTAGGTATGGATAGTGAAAATATTTTGCTTAAATTAAATGGAGAAGTAATTACTATTGAAAATAAAGAATTAGTTAAAAAAGAAGAAAAAGTTAAAATAGATGATATTTTAATTGATGGTAAATCTAGTGATGATGTTGGTGATTTAGTTATTAAAGATAGGGAAATGTTAGGAGAAAGTGGCATAGTTTTAATCAGTGCAACTTTATCTAAAAAAACTAAAGAATTACTAGTAGGACCAGAAGTTACGACTAGAGGTTTTATCTATGTTAAAGATTCTAAAGAAATGATTGATGAAATTAAAAAAATCTCTGAAGAAGTAATTTTAAAAAACGTTACGCCAAATTATGTAGATTATAATCAAATAAAAGTAGAAATTAGAGAAAGATTGAGTCGTTATTTATATCAAGAAACAGAATGTAAACCGATGATTATCGCTGTTGTTCAAGAAGTTTAAAAGAAATGGAGAATTATTATGCCATTTAATGATGATATTAAAAATATGCTAGAAGAAAAATTATTTTTAAGTAAATATTTAACTACTGATAATATTAGTAATTTTTATAATGCGATGAGTAAATATTTTTCTCAAAAAAGATTTTCTTATGCTTATTTTGCTGATTTACTGACTAAAACTATTGAATTTTGTCAATTTTTAGATTTTAATCAAACTGAAATAATTCAAATTATTGCTAATCATCCGGCAATTATTCATGCTAATAAAAAAGATTTATTAGCTAAATATTTATTAATTGGTGTTTTAAAAGAAGATAGAAAAGATATTTTCCTAAATCATCCTAAATATTTATTAGGAGGAATAGGCCTTTTAAATGCTCGATATAATTATTTAGTTAATCATGGTTTTGAAGATAATATTACTAAATATTATTTATTAAAAATGACTAATCAAGAATTTGCCAAAACTTTTAAAATATCTAGTGACCAATTAAAAGCTGAGTATTCAATTAAAGATATAAATTTATTAATAAATAATTTAGCTACTTGGCCGGAAAATCAAGATTTAAAAGAAAAAATAGCTAAATTTAAATCGCAAGAAGAAATTAAATATTCTTAATTTAAAACTTAGAAAGTGATAATTATGACTTTAGAAAAACTAATAAAAAAATTAAATCTTGATAATGAATATTTTAAAGAACTATATAATTATTATCAACAATTTCAAAAATCTAAGACAAACACCGAAAAAATAAAAGTAATAAATTTAATGTATCAGTACTTAAAAATAATCTCTTTAACAATAAATTCCGAAAGTGATTTAAAAAATTTAAGAAAAATTCTTTTATATTGTGAGAAAAATTTATCTTTAGAATTTATTACAGATATTACACCATCTAATAATCAAGCAACAAATGTAATTGAACAAATTATAAATGAATCACGTCAATATTTATTTAAGAAAAATAATTTTCCAGATGTTGATCTTCAAAGTGAGTGTTTAAATACTAGCTTGTTTGTCATAAAATGTTGTCAAAAATATTCTTTAACAGCTAAGATGTATCTTTTACAACCAGCTTTTATTACTAATTTAGACCTTTGTTATAAACGCCATTATTTTGTTATTATTGATTGCAATAATGACCAATATTTAGTTGATTTAACTTATAGTCAATTTTTTGTATTATCAAGATGTTTGCTAAATAGATTAGGCCTTATAGGTCTTTCTTCCCCGCAACCGGGAACATTTATGCTTATGAATGATAATCGAAAAAAGATAGCTCAAAAATTATTAAAAGATGGTTATATTAAACTTGATTCAAATAGTTTAAAGCAATATTTAGATGGTTTTGCTCTTTCCTATCGCAATGGTTTATTTTATGAAGATACCCAAGATTTTAGTTATGAAACTTTTTATAGTGATAATGATTATTGGCACTTTTTAGAAGGAGAAGATAATCAATTAAAACATGAAAATAAAAGACATTTAGGTTATCAAAAAGAACCTTTAAAAAATCCTTATTTAGATTTTAGAAAAAGATAATCACTTTTAAGTGGTTTTTTCTTGCATTAATATAATTCTTAGTTTACTATTAAAATAGTTTAGAAAAAATTAATAAATAAAAGTAGTTTGCATTTATACTATGACATTACCAAGTACTATAGGAGGTTAATATATGCAAGATTTTAATAATATTTATCTAGCTTATTATATTGGTGATAAGGAAAAAAATTTAATAAAAAATATTGAAAAAAAACTATCACTTATATCTATTAATGATAATAATAAAAAGAAAAATTTAATTATTAAGTCGCGGGTTAGATCTATTCATTCATCACTGGCTATAGAAGCTAATTCTCTTTCATTAAACAATGTTGAAAAAATAGTAAAAGATGAAATGGTTTTAGGTGAAAGAAAAGAAATCCAAGAAGTTAAAAATGCCAATTTATTATATGAACACTTAAATGAATTTAATTGGAAAAGTGAAAGTGATTTGTTAAAATCTCATGCCATTATGATGAAATATCTTGGCGAAAATGAAGGAAAATATCGTAATCATGGTGAAGCTGTAAAAAAGGGTAATGAAATAATTTATCAAGCTCCAGAATCTACTTTTGTTTTGCCCATGATGAAAAGCTTATTTGAATTTATAAATAAAAATGAAGATAAAATTCATCCTTTAATATTAGCACCTTTGTTTCATTATTACTTTGTTTATATTCATCCCTTTAGTGATGGTAATGGCCGAATGGCCAGATTTTGGGTAAGTTTAATCCTTTTTAGCTGGAAAGAAGAGTTTGCTTATATACCTTTTGAAGAAGAAATTTACTTAAATCAAAAAGAATATTATGAGGCAATCGCCGATTGCCATATTAATGGAAATGCCAATGTATTTATAACATTTATGCTAAAGGTAATAGATAAAACATTAGAAAAAACTACCCCAAAAACTACCCCAAAAAAATTAAATAAAAATCAAAAAGAAATTATAAAATTAATCAAAAAAAATCCCAATATAACAAAAAAAGAACTTGCTAGATTACTTAATATATCGCCTGATGGAGTTAAATACAATTTAAAGAAACTAGCTAATAATAATATAATTAAAAGAATTGGACCAAATAATGGCGGTTATTGGGAGACAACAGTTAATGATGAAAGCAAAAATTAAAATACTTTAACAAACTCTTAAATAAATAAAAATGTCAAAAAAATTATAGATTGGAGATGAGATAATGAAAAATTTTGAAGTAGAAAATAATTTATTAATATATAAAAATAAAGATGGTAGTATAGTTGTTGATGCAATTTATAAAGATGAAACATTATGGCTTACTCAAAAAGCGATGGCTAAAGTTTTTGATGTTGGAGTATCGGCAATTTCAAAACATTTGAAAAATATATTTAGTGAAGAAGAACTAAATGAAAGTATGGTTGTTTCCAAAATGGAAAATACCACTCAACATGGAGCAATCAAAGAAAAGACCCAAACAAATGAAGTTAAAATATATAATCTCGATGCTATTATTGCCGTAGGTTATCGAGTAAATTCTAAAAAAGCTACGGAATTTAGAATTTGGGCTACTAAAATTTTAAAAGAATATATGATAAAAGGTTTTGCTTTAAATGATGAGAGATTTATAAATGGTAATAAATTTAGTACGCAATATTTTAATGAATTATTAGAAAGAATTAAAACCATTCGCATAAGTGAAAGAATGGCTTATCAAAAAATTACTGATTTATTTATTGCCACATCAACCGATTATAATCCTCAAACTGAAGAAGCATATACATTTTTTAAAATAGTCCAAAATAAATTACATTATGCAATAAGTAATCATACTGCTGCAGAATTGATTTATACCCGAGCTAATGCCAATAAAGAACATATGGGACTTACAAATTGGAAAAATAGTCCCGATGGTTTAATATATAAATATGATGTTTCTATTGCTAAAAACTATTTAACTGAAGAAGAGTTAAATAAGTTAAATCGCTTAACAATAGCCTTTTTAGATTATGCAGAAGATATGGCATATGAACACACAGTTATGACTATGAATGATTGGATAAATGCAACGGATAAATTATTAAAATTTAGAGAAAAAAATATTTTAACTCATTCTGGTAAAATAACACATAAACAAGCAGTTGCTAAAGCTGAGAGCGAATATGAAAAATATCGAGTAATTCAAGATCAAAAATATATATCTTCAATGGATGAGTTTTATAATAAATACCTTAAAGAAAGTAAATGTTGTAAAGGAGATGACAAAAATGGCAAAAGATTTAATGATAAGAAGTAGCACTAAAGAGTTTATTACATTTAAACTTCAGGAGAAAGATAAAAGCATTCAAGTTAGATATGAAAATGAAACATTATGGATGACCCAAAAGGCTATGGCAGAATTATTTGATGTTGAACAGCCAGCAATAGCTAAACATTTGATAAATATATATAATGAGAATGAATTAGAAAAAAATTCAACTTATTCCAAAATGGAATTAGTTCAAAAAGAGGGAAATAGAAGTGTTAAAAGGAAAGTTGAGTTTTATAATTTAGATGCAATAATTTCTGTAGGGTATAGAATTAATTCATTAAGAGCAACACAATTTAGAAGATGGGCTACTAATATTTTAAAAACTTTTACTATTCAAGGTTATGTTCTAGATAAGGAAAGAATGAAAAATGGTTCTTTTATTGATAAAGATTATTTTGAAAAATTACTAGAAGAAATCAAAGAAATAAGGTTATCTGAAAGAAGATTTTATCAAAAGGTAACTGATATTTATGCTACAAGTATAGATTATGATTCAAAATCGCCAATATCAATTAACTTTTTTAAAAAAGTACAAAACAAAATGCATTATGCAGTGTCTTCTCAAACTGCTGATGAAATCATTTATGATAGAGCAAATTCTGAAAAAGAACACATGGGCTTAACGTCTTGGAAAAATAATGGAATCAGATGTTATTATTGCTAAAAATTATTTATCTGAAGAAGAATTACGAGATTTGGAGAGTATAGTTAGTGCTTTTTTAGATTTAGCAGAAGCAAGAGCAAAAAGAAACATTCCAATGACTATGGAAGATTGGGCAACAAGGATAGATAAATTTTTACTTGCAGATGATAGAGATATTTTAAAAGATGCTGGAAAAATATCACACGAAATTGCATGTGATAAAGCTTTAACAGAATTTGAAAAATATAGAATAAAGCAAGATAAATTATATAAATCAGATTTTGATTTGTTAATAAAGAAAGTAAAAGATGTGGTGATAAAAATGAATGAAAATAAAAAAATATCACTAACTTATGGAAAAAATACTCATAAATCTTTATAAATGAAGTTGCTAAAAAACTTTTGTATTTTTGAGAACAAAGAGGTGAATATAGTGAAAAATGAATTACAAGTTACAAATCATGATTTTTTAATATATAAAGATGACAATAATGAAGTTAGGGTAAGTGTACTTTTAATTAATAATGATATTTGGTTAACGCAAAATTTGATAGCTGAATTATTTGGAGTTTCTAGGAGTACTATAACAGAACATATTAATAATATTTTAAATAGTGGTGAACTTACTCCAAGTAACACCGTCGGAAAAACCGACATTGATAATTCTAAGAAACCTGTAAAGATTTATAATTTAGATATGATTATTGCCGTTGGTTATCGAGTAAATTCTAAAAAGGCAACTCATTTTAGAATATGGGCAACTAAAGTATTACGAGAATATTTAATTACTGGATTTGTAATGGATGATGAAAGATTAAAGAATCCAAATTATATTTTTGGTGAAGATTACTTTGAAAAACTTTTAGAAAGAATAAAAAATATACGTTCTAGTGAAAGAAGATTTTATCAGAAAATAACAGATATTTATTCATCTTGTAGTATTGATTATGATAAAGATTCAGAAATTACAAAAAAATTTTTTAAGACTGTTCAAAATAAATTGCATTACGCTGTAACAGGCAATACGGCTGCTGAAATCATATATAATCGGGTAGATTCTGATAAAGAACATATGGGACTTACGAATTGGACTGAATCACCAAATGGACCAATTTATAGATATGATGTAGATATTGCTAAAAATTATTTAACGGAAAAAGAATTAAAAGATTTAAATAGAATTGTTACAATGTATTTAGATTATGCTGAATTGCAAGCAGAAAATCATAATGCAATGACAATGAATGATTGGATTGAAAAATTGAATGCTTTCTTACAATTTAATGGAAGGGAAATATTACATAACTCTGGAAAAATTTCTCATAAGGTTGCTCAAGAACTTGCATATAATGAATATGATAAATTTAGGAAAAAACAAGACACATTATTAGTTTCAGATTTTGATAAATTTCTTGAAAATGATAAAATACTAAAAGAAATTGGAAGTGATAAAAATGAATGAAAATAA
>CANQLL010000025.1 GCA_947624705.1 uncultured Bacilli bacterium
ACTTTTTTGGGGTAAGGGGAAGTCTGCCCTTTTTTGCTTATTTTTATAAAATAAATTTTGTTTTTCTTTTCAGACTATCACCTCACTTCCTATAAGAAGTACGGCGACACCTAACTGTTAATTTATTCCTAAATTAAATATATCGTACATTTGTATGAATTGTCAATTATTTTTTGACTTTTTGTAAATTAACTTAATTTTATTAAAATTTAGTCATGAAAAAAGGACAAAAATTTGTCCTCTAATCTATATCAAACGTTATATAACGTACATTATATATTATGTAATTTTAATCATTTTGTGTCGGTAGCTTTTCTACCCATATTTCTAAATCATGATAATTTTGTTCTAATTCTTTACTTATTTGCTTATCACTTTTTTTAATTGTATGATTTTCGTCTTCATAAAAATCAATTCGTTTACTTAAATATGATTTTTCTTCTTTTATTTCATAAATAAAACCTTGAGGATAATTTTTAAATTGATAATTACGTGCAAATAATATATAAGTATAGGTCGCAACTTTTTCATCTTTATGATAAAAATAATTATCCTCTTTTTTTATAAAATGTAATGCTTTATCTTCTAAAGCTTTGGCTAAATAATCTTCTAAATTATTAATATTTTCTTTTTGAACTGGCCATAAACAACCTAAATCATTGTGTCCAGCACAGGAATATTTAGTTTCATATCCTTTCTTATTTAGAATGGCAATAATATTTCTTATTTCAAAATCACAATAAATATAATCTTCTAATTCATCAGTTACAGCAAAAGTTTTTTTATTAATAAAAGCTAGTAAAGACATAAATATCACCTACTTTTATCTTAAGCTATTTTTATAAAAAAGCAAATATTATTTAGAATAATTTTCAATTTGTAATTTATTTTCTTTTATTTTAAACATTATAGTTCCTTTTTGATCAGTGCGATAAATTTTAGACTTTTTTAAATTTTCTAATACTTCTTGATTAGGATGACCATATCTATTATTTTCTCCTACTGATATAATGGCATATTGCGGTTTGATTTTATTGATAAATTTTTGACTACTACTGGTATTACTACCATGATGTCCAACTTTTAAAACATAAATATTTTTTAAATTATATTTTTCTAATAAATCTTCTTCTACTTCGATACTAGCATCACCCATTAATAAAAATTTATAATAATTAAATTTAGTATAAATTATATTACTGTTATCATTTTCATTGTTATAAATTTTATTATTTAAAAAATATAATTTATTATTTTTTAAATTTAATTGTTTAATATAATGATAATAAGGTATTTTTTTATTATCTAATTCTTTAATTAAATCTTGTTCTAATTCATTAAATTTTCCCCAATTAAAGATAACTTTTTTAACTTTAAATTTATTTATTAAATTAATACCCTCACCCATGTGATCATAATCACCATGGGTCAATATTAAATAATCTATTTTAGTTATTCCTAAACTTTTTAAAAAAGTTATAGTTGTATCACTTAAATGATAATTACTTTTAAATTCTCCATAACTTACTATTCCACCGGTATCAACTAATATTACTTCATGATATTTAGTTTTAATTAAAATACTATCCCCTTGATTTACATCTAAAAAATAAAAATAATCACTATTATCAAAATAAGATGTTAATTTTTGACTAATAAATAAGATTAGTAATAAAGATATTAATCTAAAATGATGTTTAATTAAAATTAAATAAAGCAAAAAATAATAAATGAAAATAAAAATAAAATTTATTTTAGGAATAATAATATTTAATTTTATTAAACTTAAATATGTCGATAGAATTTCCATTAATTTTAAAAATAAAGTTATTAAAAAATTAAATGGTAAAAATAAAGTAATTAAAATTAAAGGATAAATAATAAAACTAACAAAAGGAACAAAAATAATATTTAAAAATAAACTTAAAAGATTAATTTCATAAAAATTAAGTAAAGTTATAGGTAAAGTAAATAAATTAGCCATTAAACTAGTCATAAATATTTTTTGAAAATAATTTTTACTTTTTAAATAAGATGAGGTCAAAATTAAACCTAATGTCGCTAAAGCTGAATATAAAAAACCTAAATTAAAAATTAAAAAAGGATTTATTAATAACAAAAATATTAAAGTATAAATTAAAACTTTAATACTAGAAAGGTTTAGTTTTAAAGCTTTATTAATTTTTAAAAAGAAATAAAAACCTAAAGCTCTTAAAATACTGGCGGAGAAATTGGTTAAAACTAAATAAAAGATTAAAAAAGTAAAAATAAAAATATTTGTAAATATTATATTAACAGACAAAATTTTAAATAATTTAGTAAGTAAGAAAATAAATAAAGCAATATGCATACCTGATAAAGCAAATAAATGAGTTATACCATTATTTTGAAAACTAGTATAAATATCTTTATCAATAAAAGATTTATCTCCTAGAATAAAAGCAAAATAATATTCTTTATAATCTTTTGTATCTAAATAAGCAATTAATTTATTTTTTAATTGATAAAATAAATTAATTGAATTATTAGTAATTTTAAAATTTTGAATATCCATTAAATAATAAATTTGTTGATATTTTAAATATTTTTGATAATTAAAAGTATTAGGAATGCTATTAGCATTTGGTTTTTCTAATTTACCCCAAATTTTAATAGTCATTCCTAATTTTAATTTTTGATAATTGCTTAACTCATTTTCACTATTATAGTAAGTAGAAGCAATAATTTTTTCTTTGCCTTTAATTGTTAAAGTAACTTTATTATTAATTATTTTTTTATTAATAATTTTTCCTTCGAAAACATTAGTATTTTGGGAATAAAGACTTTGATGAGGAATAATAAAAATAAAAAATAAAATATAAAGAATACTAATAATTATTAAAGAAAGAAGAAAAATATTAGAGTGTAAGACGATCTTTAATTTTGGCAAAAATTGCATCACCGATTCCGCTAACTTCCATTATTTCTTCTACCTTTTTAAAACCGCCATTGGCCTCACGATAAGCTATAATCTTCTCCGCTTTAGCCTCACCTATTCCTGATAAAGTCATTAATTCTTCTTTAGAAGCACTATTTAAACTAACTAAAGAAGTATTATCCTTTTTGACACTTGCCGAAGATGAAGAACTTTCTTCGCCACTTGGTACGACAATTGATTTTTTCTCTTCATAGCAAGGAGTTATATCAACATCACTATTTAGGCAATCTTCGGAAATTTCTTCTTGTTTTAAATTTTCTAATTCTTTTTGGCTATAAATTATAACTACCATTTCATCACTTAATTTCCGACTTAAATTAATATTTTTAGTCGTAGCATTAGCCGTTAAACCACCAGCCATATTAATAAGTTCATTTACGATCGTTTCTTTGGCTATTTCATAAACTCCGGGAGAATTTACTTCTCCTTTAATATCAACTTTAATTTTTGCTGGTTCATCATCTTCTTTAGAACTTTTTTCATTCTCTTTAGAATCTTCTTCTTCATCAATTTCAGCAAAATCTTTAGAAGCTACTAAAGAAGATGTATTTTCTTTTTTATTTTGATATTTTTTTAAGAAGAAAAAACTTAAACTACTTAAAATAATAATTAAAACAATAATAATTATTATCATTAATTTTTTAGAATTTTTATCACTATTTAATAATTCATCCATACATTTCCTTTCTAAAAAATAATTACCCTCTATTATATATATTATACTTTTTTGGAAAATTTCCTTTATTTTTTTATAAAAAAATATATTTTTGAATAAATATATTTTTCTAGCGACCTCTTCCTTGAATTTGTTCTTCTTCATAAGGCATTTGAAAATGATAATTAATCATCATTTTCATATTAATTTGTTTTTCTAAATAAGCTAAATTTTCTAAAAACATTTTTTGCTTTTCAAATGCTAAATAATTTTGATATTTATTAATGATAATACTTTTTAAACGATCAATTTCTGATAAAGCATAAAAACCATTACCATTATCAGCACTATCATCGGCTAAATACTCTGAGATAAAAGCAACTAATTTTTTAAACATACTATTTAATTTTAAAGTTAAAATTTTATCAATAAGTTGGGGATTTACCACAACTATTTCTTTAACTTGAACTTTAGCATTTTCTTTACTTTTAGGGGTAAATTTATAACCTTTTAAATCATATTCCATATAAGTAATAACATTAGTTTTATTATCTTTTTTAATTAAGTAACTCATTTATTTTCCCCCTTTAGTAAATCGGGTCTTTTTTGTTTGGTTATTTCGATTTGTTTTTCCTGACGCCATTTATTAATTTTTTCATGATTACCACTTAATAAAACTTCTGGTACTTCTAAACCGCGAAAAACGCGAGGTTTAGTATAAGTTGGATAATCAAGCAAATTATTACTAAAAGAATCATTATTAGCTGATTCGGCATTAATAACTTCATCAACCAGACGTACAACACTATCCACAATCGCCGCCGCGGCGATTTCCCCACCTGTTAAAACAAAGTCACCAATACTTATTTCTTGGTCAACAAAATTTAAAATGCGTTCATCAAAGCCTTCATAGTGACCACAAATTAAAATTAAATGTTTTTGCTTAGTAAGACTTTGAGCCATTTGTTGATTATAGGTTTTTCCTTGAGGAGTCAATAAAATTACTAAGCTATCTTTAGTTTTAACACTTTCTAAAGCGGCGATTAGGGGTTCACATCTTAAAACCATTCCTGCTCCTCCCCCATAAGGAGTATCATCAACCTGTTGGTTATTTAAAGAAGAAAAATCGCGAAAGTTAATTAAATTAATTTCTACTTTTTGATTAGCAATAGCTCTTTTAATAATTGATTCCCTAAAAATACCCTCAAACATATTAGGAAAAAGAGTTAAAATATCAATTTTCATATCATTAACCCTCCTATATCTTGGACAATAATTTGCTTATTAGTTAAATCTACTTTTTTTAGATAATCAGCACATTTAGGAATATAAAAATGTTTTTCTCCCTTTATTTCTAGCAAAATATTATTTTTATTGGAAATTACATCTTGAACATATCCTACTTTTTGATTATTCCAGATTACATCTAAACCAATTAAATCAGTAAGAATATAATCTTTAATATTTAAATCTTCTCTTTTAACATAAACTTTCATGCCAACAAAATCTAAAACTTCATTAATATTGTTATATCCATTAAGTATTACCATATCATAAATTTTATGATGGCGAAATGAAGCTATTTTTAAAAGTTTTTCTTTATTTAGATAGATATTAAAATTAGGAATAAAAACTTGATCTTTAATATCACTATCAGAAATAATTTTAACTTCCCCTTTAATTCCATGTGTTCCTACAATTTTGCCAACATAAACAAAGTTATCCATAACAACCACCATTAAAATTATTATACTCTATTTATAAACTATAAACAATCTATTTTTTTAAGACTAATTCATGAAAATAAGGCACTTCTGGTACTTCTTGGGAAGGATTTTGTAAAGTTTTAAAAAATGGATATAAATCTTTTAAAATAGGTATAAATTTTATTTTTCTTAAATATTCTGATTCAGAAATATAAAAAATACTTTTCTTAAAAATTTTCGTAAATAGCATTAAATATAATTGCACTTTATCACTATTTTGATTAACATCTTCTTCTTTAAGATTATAGTAATTTAAATAATAATTATAATTATACGGAACACAGTAACTAACTTTTAAATCTTTAATGAAACAACCGTCAATATCACAAAAATAATGTTTCAGTTTATAAGTTAAAATATTTTTTCCTTGTAAATCCGCAAAGGCAATTTGCGGGTTATGGACATGAATAGTTTGTAAATCAAAAGAAATTAAATAACAATGTTGTAAATATAATTTTAACTTATTTACATCACTTAATTGTTTAGATTTTTGATAAGGTGATATACAACCGACACAAAAGCCCTTATCCATAATTAAATAATGCGATTTTAGAGAGTTAGGTATGTAACAATATTCTAAATATTCTAATTTTTCTTGTTTTTCCTTTAAAAAAGTTTTATCGGATTCAGTAAATAATTTATAAACATTGTTTTTATCATAATAAACAATACTTTCACTTGTTTTATCAGTTAATATTTTTAATTTAGCAAAATTAATATCATCTAAATTTATTTTTTTCATAAAAATCCCCTTTTCTAAGTCTTATATTATACGGAAATTTTATTTAAAGTCAAGAAAAAAGCCCTATTAGGACTCTTCATCAGTTTTTAATTTAACTAAAACTTCTCTTGGTTTTGAACCGTTAGGTGGACCAATAATTCCTCTTTCTTCTAATAAATCAACAATCCGAGCGGCCCGATTATAGCCTAGTCGAAATCTTCTTTGAAGTAATGAGGCACTTATTTTGCCAGTTTCAATAGCAAAATCGACAATTTCGTTATATAAAGGATCATCATATTCTTCTTTTTCACCAGTTGAACCAGCGGCTTGTGGTTCATCAATTTGCGTTAAGAAACTATTGTAAGAAGCAACTTGTTCTTTAGAAACATAATCAATAATGCGGCTTATTTCGCCATCTGAGATAAATGAACCTTGAATACGCATTGGGGAAGTGGCTCCCATTGGAAAATATAACATATCACCTTTTCCCAGTAATCTTTCCGCTCCTACTTGGTCTAAGATTGTTCGGGAATCGATACCGGAAGAAACCGCAAAGGCAATACGAGACGGAATATTAGCTTTAACGACTCCGGTAATAACATCTGTTGACGGTCTTTGTGTGGCAACAATTAAATGAATTCCTGCCGCTCTAGCCATTTGGGTAATGCGCATGATTGAGTCTTCCACTTCTTTAGCAGCAACTAACATTAAATCCGCAAGTTCATCAATAATAACCACTATATAAGGCATCTTTGCGACTTTAGCATCGCCTCTTTGATTTTCTTTTTCAATTAATTCATTATAACCAGCAATATTTTTAACCTTTTTTTCACTAAATAATCGATAGCGACTTTCCATTTCCCCTACTATTTTTTGTAAAGCCACGGAAGCTTTTTTCGGATCTGTTACAACCGGACATAATAAATGTGGCACGCCATTGTAGTTAGAAAGTTCTACCATTTTTGGGTCAACTAAAACTAATTTTACTTCATCAGGACGATATTTCATTAAAATCGTAGCTAAGAAACTATTGATACAAACTGATTTACCACTACCAGTTGAACCAGCGACAAGTAAATGCGGAGTTTTAGCAATATCACAAGTTTGCGGTTTACCCATAACATCTTTTCCTAAAGTAACCATAATTTTCGCATTTGCTTGTTCTTTAGGAACATTTGCTAAAATCTCTTTAATTTTAACCGGACTAATAACAGGGTTAGGTATCTCTACCCCCACTGTACTTTTGCCTGGAATCGGGGCTTGAATAATAACATCTTTGGCCGCCAAAGCTAAAGCAATTTCTTTGTTTATACTACTAATTTTACTTAATTTTGTTCCATTAGGCACTTGAACTTCGTATTGTGTTACTGTTGGACCAATATGAATTTCGACCACTGTACCTTTAATGCCAAAATCAAATAATACTCTTTCCAAAACCGCCTTATTAGCGCGGGTAAAGTCATTAGAATTAACTTTTTTCGGTGCTTTAACATCATCTAAAATACTTAACGGTGGCAAGCGATAAGCCGAGTTACTTGGAGCTATTGGAGCAGCCTGGGCAACTGGTTCTGCTTCAGCTTCAACCTGATGATAATTTTTAAGCTCTTCGGCAGAAGTAACGATAACTTTATCATCACTTTCCTCAACCTCTTCTTCCTCATTATCTTCCAGAACTTTTTCTTTGCGAGTTTTAATTTTTTGTTTAATATTAGCTAGTATTTCCTTAATTTTATTAAAGATATCTGCAATAGTTATATCAAAGACTAAAATAAACCCAAACAAAGCTAAAACACCAATAATAATTTTTGAACCAGTTACATCTAATAAAGAAGTAAATAACATAATAAATAAAGCTCCAATTATGCCTCCTCCTACATTAGAATTTAAACTACTAGTCGCTCCCATAAAATTATCAATAGTTGTAGTAATGATTGCTTTGCCTTTAAGCTCATTAGCTACGGCATAATCTAAATGGGAAAACATTAAAATAGCTACTAACAAAAAATAAAAACCAATCATTCTTGTGGAAAATAAATTAGGCATTTTCCGTTTTATAATCATATAAATACCTAAAGCTAAAACACTAAGTAAAGCAACAACATACCATGAACCCATTAAAAAAATAGCAAAGTTTTTAATAATTTTACCCACAGGTCCAAAAGTACCAAAGCCAATTAAACCAATTAAGATTAAAAGTAAACCATTTAACTCAACACTATAGTGAAATGATTTAGATGTTTCTTCTTTTTTCTTTTTTTTCTTTGCCATTATACTCACCATACTAATTATAGCGTATTTAAGAATATCTCGCAAATTAATCATTGCTTAATTGTCACAATTTGTAAAATAAACATACAATATAAATATGAAATTAAAAATTAATAATCAAGTTATAAATATTAAAATACCTTTAACTTTAGAAGAAAAAATGATTGGTTTAAGTAATGAACCTAATATTAATTTTGGGATGTATTTTAAAAATTGTAATGCTATTCAAACATATAGTATGCAAGAAACTATTGATATTTTAGTTTTAGATAATTATCAGCAAATTATTTTTATCTTTAATGATTTCCAACCAAACCAAATTTTAGAAGTAAAAAGAAATATAAATGATACTAATATTTTAGAATTACCAAAAGGTTTAGGTAAATATTTTCAAGTAGGAAATACTTTATATTTAAAAAAAATAGATGAATAAACATCTACATTATATTAAATTATGATTAAATTTGATTTCTATTAAGTAATTTCTGGTATTGATTTTGTTTCTTCTCTCTTACTTCGCTCATGTGCGTAGCATTATAAAATCGTTCTAATGCTAAATCAAAATAAGCACTTTTATCTTCTAAAACCATATTAGCTATTTCATCATATTCTTTTGAAGATAACATTTCCGGGTCTAGTAAATCTTCTTCTTTATTTATAATGTCTTCCTTTATTTTTATTTCAGTTTGAAATTTTCTTATTTCATCTATCGCATATGACATAAATAAGTTATCAGGATAAATTTGATTTAATAAATCTATTATACTATCTATTTCCTCAATTGTTAATTTACCACTAACTAAAATAGGTAATTCTCTTATTTCGTTTTTTTCGATAGTATTATGTTGTTCATCTATATATCTACAATGTAAATTTAAATTAATTTTATCAAGTTTCTTAAATATCTTAATGGCATAATAAGTATTATCAGTATTATAGCCCGAAAACCAAATAGCAGCATTTACATTATCACACTTTAATTCTTCTTTTTCATAACTAATATAATTTAGAGGAAGATAGCTTTCTATATTTGCTAGTTTTGTATTTTCCATACTAGCAAAAGCATTAAAAGTAATATGTTCTTTTATTGTATCTAATTCATTAATACAATGGATAATATTATTATTGATTGTATAAGTATAGATATCTTGTCTGTCTTCTCTTGGTAAATCAAAAGAAGTAAAATCATAAGTAATAAATTGTTTCATAGTATTTTCAATATTGTTTGCAAAGGTATGAAAGTGATTAGCATATAATTGTTCTTTTTTTGTAATACCTTCTTTTTCATATTTTTCATAAAAGCGGACTACAAAAATATTACTATTATTTCCAAATCCAAAATCATTTGGTTGTTCTTTTTCAAATACCAATTCATATTTATTACTTGGTATAATTAGTTGAGATATAATAGGAATATTTTGACCAATATAATACAAATACTTGGTCTGAACATTAGTATTTAGATTAGTAATATATAAATTATTGAAAATAGCATTATCGATTACATCTAGTAATTCTCCTTTTACATAGAAATTACTTACGTATTGGATATTTTCTTTTTTATCAATTATCTTTACAACAGGATATTTATCATTTCTTAAAAAATGAATTTCATAATCATATACTCGATTTATATCTAGAGGAATATTAAAATACTCGGCTACATCAACAATATTTAAATTCTTATGTTTAATTTTTATTAAATTTTTATAATAATATCTTAAAATAGTTTCTAATGTTTTAAAGTTTTCTTCCTCTTTTTGTAATTTTTCCTTTTCTTCTTCACTCATGTTCTCTTTTATTTCTTTAGCAATAGCCATTAATTTTTCTTTCCAATCTTCACTCATAAATAAAACCTCCTAATTAATATTATATAATACTTTTTGTTAAAGTATCTATTTGTATGTTAATGTTAAATTATCTTGCTTCTTGTATTGATTAACTAAGTCTTCTGCTTTCATTTCAACTAAATTAAAATATTTTTCTGGATTAGCTAAAATATCTTTTTGTATTTCTTCTAAAGTTTTATCTTTTAGAACTTTTGTACTTAATTCATCAAATATCTCTTCTTTACCATTTTTTAATTCTAATTGTTCTTTAAATTTTGTTAGTTGAGTTATTATTATTTCAATAATTTCTTCATTTTTGAATCTATCTTGTAAGTTAAAAATGATTAAATTTACTTCATGAGGAGTAATATTTTCGCTATTGAAAGCCGGAATGTCAAAATTTCTTTCGGTTTCTATTTTATTAGTCAAAGCATTTTTAATATAGACACTACCAACAAAATGATATAACTTATCACTTTCAACTTTTTTGGCAATTTGAACCTGAAAATTATGATAACAATCATTTTCGACAATATAACCATAATATAATATTAATGATTTAATATTATTTTCTTTAGTAAGCGAGTCAATATCAATTTCAGGTTTAGCATCTTTATATATTAATCCCTCATTTAAACTATTTTTCAAAACTTTTTCAATACATCTCCCACTCACAAAAAAATTAGAAATATGTAAATCATTTAGTCCTAAAATAATTCCCTCATCTATATTTATGATATATTCATGAGGTGAAGTATAAGAATTAATTTTGCTAGCTTGTTTTTCAAAGTATGAATTAAAACCTTTTTTGCCTTGATAATTATTTTTATAACATTCTTCATAAATATATTTATAACCACCATTACTATTTGGTTTTTCATAAATAACTGCTAAACATTCTCCATCATCATTAATTGCCTCATCAATATAATATGGTCGGTTTTTCCTAAATATTAGTTGTTTATTATTGTAATTAATAACTAATTTTTCTGCTAAAGGCTTACTATCGCAAAGTTTATAATCCTTTTCATGAATTACACGAACAAATTCTTTTAAAGAGGAATGAGACACTAGTAATGGAATCTCATTCGTTATTTGAGATACATAGCATGTATGATTTTTATTATCATATAAGCTCATCGCTAAATTGGTTGTTGTAACTCCTGCAATCCAAAAATCTTGTATTCTATTTTTATCAATTGGCATTTTAAAATCAGTAACAGCAATTTTTAATAATTCTTGCTCATCACTTGTTTTTATTCTTTCTTTTAATAAACTTAAATAATCCTTTTTCATAAACCCTCCGTCTTTTTATTATACAATAGATTTTTGCTCTTTCAAACTAATTCCATCTAAACTAAAACTTTTAGCAGCAGTTATTTTTACTTCAATAATTTTACCAATACAATCTTGGGCATTTTCAATATTAACTAATTTCATTGTTTCGGTATAACCGAAAACTTTATTTTTATCTTTTTCACTAATTCCTTCTACTAAAACTTTAACATTTTGATTTAAATATTTTTGATTAGCTTTTAAACTATAACTATTAATAATTTTATTTAATTGTTGTAATCTTTTTTCTTTAACTTCCATACTTATTTTATCTTCTATCTTAGCAGCCGGAGTTCCTTCTCTAGGACTATAAATAAAAGTAAAAGCACTATCAAATTGACATTCTTCAACTACTTTTAAAGTTTCTTTAAAATCTTCATCACTTTCATTAGGAAAACCAACAATTATATCGGTTGTAATAGCAACATTCTGAATTGTTTCTTTAATTTTATGATATAAAGTTAAATATTCTTCTTGCGTATATTTCCGTCCCATTAATTTTAAAATTTTAGAAGAACCTGATTGTAAAGGCAAATGAATATAAGGCATAATATTATCATATTTAGCAATTACTTCGATCATTTCATCAGTAAAATCCCAAGGATGAGATGTCACAAAGCGCACTCGAGCAATATTAGTTTTACTAACCTCTTCTAAAAGTTTAGCAAAAGATAATTCATTATCTAAATCTTTACCATAAGCATTAACATTTTGACCTAATAAAGTTACTTCTTGATAACCATTTTTTACTAAATCTTTTACTTCTTTAATAATTTCTTTACTATGACGACTTCTTTGTTTACCTCGCGTATAAGGCACTATACAATAGGTACAAAATTTATCACAACCATATTGTATATTAACCCAAGCTTTGATTTTAGAATCTCTTTTATAAGGAAGATTTTCATAAACGTTTCCCTCACAAGAATAAACTTCTATTTCTTGTTTGACTTTTCTATTTAAAATTAAATCTTGTAATTTATGAATATTATGGGTTCCAAAAACTATATCGATATAAGGATGTTTACTCATTATTTCCTTAACTACATTTTCTTCTTGAGCCATACAACCACATATGCCAATAATTAAATCTTTTTTTTCTTTTTTTAAATGTTTACAACGTCCTAAAAAACCATATAATTTATCATGAGCATTTTCTCTTATCGCACAAGTATTTAAAATAACTATATCGGCTTCTTCTAAAGTATTGGTTTTTTCAAAACCTAAAGATTCTAAGCGAGCAGCAATTTCTTCTGAATCATGCACATTCATTTGACAACCATATGTTTTTAAAAAATATTTTTGGCCTTTAAATAATTTTTGATATTTTTCATTTAAATATATATATTCTACTTCTTTATCCGTTCTAATTCGCGCTTTTTTTAAATCGGGTAAATTCATTTGTAATCACTTCCTTTGATAACAATTGTATTATAGCAAACTTACCAAAATAAAAAAAGCATTTGCTTTTTATTTTGTATAGACTAACGTCGCATCATGCGAGTACGACTTGCGCGTTGTTGCTAAATCAGTAGTTCTAGTGACATATTCATAACTATATTTTGGTAAATTAAATACTTTATCCCGTTTTTCTTTATGATAAATTTGGCGATAATCATTTTCATTTTCAATGTCATATAAATATCCACCCATAATATAGCCGTCTTTATTTAATTTAGTTGCTAAATTTTCAATTAATTTTTGCCAATTTTCTAACGTATTTTCTGGAAATAATTGCTCTGCATAAATAATTAAATTAGATAAAGTTATAAAATCAACTTTACATGGTAATTTTGAAGTTAAATCTTTAACATCAGTATTAATAAAACTAAAATTAATATTATCAATGTTATCTTTTAAATAATTATAATTATTAGCTGAAAGATAATTAAGACAACCTTTTAATTCATTAATATTTCCCTCATCTTTAGAAAATAAATTTTCTCTAATTTGGCAAGAAGAATAATTAGCAAATATTTCTTGCCAAAATATTTGACTTTCTTTTGGTAAATAATTAGATATAGTTTTAAATGTTTCTTGGGCAAAAACAGAAGAATAATCTATCCCATTAAAGCGAAAGAAATTTAAATATTCTTGATAACTTTTTAAACCTTTAATAGCTGCTAATTTTAAATAACCATATTCGCTAGTTAAAGGATTTATATCAAAACCTATTATTTGTTTAGGCTTTTTTAAAACAAGTTCTAAAAGATGATCAGAACTACCTTGTAAAGTAACACAAATTTTATTTTCTAGATTATAAGGTTTTAAATATTCTTTCATATTAATTGTTGTAAATGGCCAAATATGGTTAAATATCGTAAAATATTCTCCACATTTTTCTTTATTTTCAATAAGTTTTTTAACAAAAATAATTTTAGTTTCTAAATCCATCCAAATCCCCCTTTTTTATATTATTATTATTTTTGTAAAACTTTTTCATAATTTTGACCAATTATTATATTTTTATATTCACTATATTTAGGAGAATTTTCAAATTGATTTAATATTTCCACTATTTTTTCATTATTAGTTAAACTATAATATGTTGATATTAATAATAATTTTTCCACTATTTTATATTCTCTTCCCAAAAAACAATCATAAATTAAATATTTTGCTTCTTTACCTAAATAGCCGTAAATTTTATCATCGTCATCGTCCTGTTCATACTCTTCGTCAAATTCTTCGTCTTCTTCATCATAATAATCTTCTTCATCTAATTCTTTTTCTTCATATTCGGCTTTTAATTCTTCTAATTTTTCCATAGCTTGTTCAAATATTTTTTCAAAATTTTCATCAATATATAAACATTTGGAAACATCATCTAGCAAATATAATAATCTATTTTTAACTTTAACAAGATTTTCATCATAATTATTAGCTAAATACTCATTTATTTTATGTATATAAGTTAGCCAAAATATAAATTCTTCTTCAATGGCATTATTATTTAAAATAGCATAACCATTGTTATTATTGTTATCAATTTCATCATTATTTAAAATTTCATCAATGTCAATATCAAAATTATTATCAGATTTATTAATATTACTTAACAAATAAGCAAAGCTATATTGGGCAAATATTTCATAAATTTTATGTTTATATAAATTAAAATTTCCAAATATGGCATATTGGTAAGTATCTTCAATTATTCCCTGAATAGGATTACATAGCCAAGCTACATTTTCATAAAATTTACTTATTTTATATAATTGATTATCAATAGGATACTTTTCATTATTTTTAGTATACGTCGATTTAGCTAAATAATCATAATCTTCTGTAATTCTTATTACTAGATTCTCATCAGAATAATTTATAATATTAAATTGATTAATTAAAATAGGAAAATTAGTAACTATATTATTTAAAAATAAGAATTTTTTCATTAATAATGGTTTTATTAATTGTTGAGAATTATCTAAATCGCTATAAGCTTTTTCCAACTGGCTTTCAATATTTTCTAATTTTTTATTTACTATATCACCTAATTCATATATTTTAGTAATTGCTAAGCTATTTCTTACTTTTTTTAAATTTGTTACATCATGAAATTTATCGTATATATTTGGAAATTCATCTTTTTTTAATTTATATAAGTAAGATAAATCGATGTTTTCATGAATCCATATTGAACCATTTTGAAAATAAAATACTTCGGGATATTCTTGGAGTAATTTTTTTATTTCAATTAAATCATTTACAGGAGCAAACTTTAAATCTCCTTCCCATTTTTCCCCAATTACACCATCACCATATTTTTGATATTCTTCTAAATATTTTTCTAAGAGAAGATGACGAAAATTAATTAAATCGGAAATTTTGATAGAACGACGATTATCTAGTTCTAAAACTAAACAATGAGCAATTAAAGTCGTTAATAAATAGGGAATTTCTTTCATTTGTAATCACTTCCTTTAATAACAATTGTATTATAGCATAGCTAAATAAAAAAAGACATAAGACTTTAAATTTGCGTAGGTATTAAATAAGCAAAATAAGGAATATTTCTTAAAATACCATAAATAAGTACAATAATTAATATTACTATAAAAAATTTATTAGTCATATATCTTTTTAAATTTAAATTTTTTATTTTATATTTATCTAAAAATAGTTCTAAATAATAAATTATAAAAATTGGTAAAAGAATAATTAAATTATTATAACGAAAAGCTTGATAAAAATTCAAACTTACTAAAGATTTTAAAGCTCTAGTTATTCCACAACCAGGACAATATAAGTTTGTAATTTTATGAAATAAACAAGGTAAATATAAATTATAATAATTACCAATAACTAAATATAAAATTAATATTAAAAATAATATACTATAATTTATTAATTCTTTTTTCATTATTTAGATTCGGCTAATTTATTTAAATCATTTTGAATTAAACAATAATTAATAATTCCAAAACCTATTAATTGAATAATTAAATAAGCAATTGAATTATCAGCTAATCCTTTCTTATTTTCCTCAGAATAAGTATATAATTTTTGGCCCATCTTATAAGCCCAATAAATTCCATACAATCCACAAGTTAAAAAATAAAGTAAAACTGAAACTCCACCAGAAATGGAATTATCTTCAGTTACTCGACCAACATCATCAGTTAAAACTACAAACCAATAAATTCCATATAATCCACAAGTTACTATTGTTAAAATAACTGAAGTAACAATATCTCTTTTTTTAATCATTTAAATCAACCTCTTTTTAAAAAAATTATATCTTTAGCAATAATTAATTACAAGAAAAATCTTATTTAGTAAGTTTTTTAGTAAATATAAAGGTTCGATTTTCATTTAAATTTTTGATTAAATCTCCACTCATTAAACGATCAACATCTATCTTATTTTTTTGACATAAATTAATAAATTCATTAAAATCTAATTCACTTTCATATATATTTTTATATATTTCTTTTTGATTTTTAATTTCTTCTAAAATATCTTGCATTAACATTAAAGTATTTATATGTCTTCTTTTTTCATTTACATCATATGAAAAACCTTTGGAAAGCAATTCTATTTTATTATTAATTCCATCTTTAAGTAAATAAATATTACTATCATAATGACTAGATATAAAACGATCTAAATCTTTAATAATAATTGAAACGGAATTATTATCTAAATCCATCTCATCACGATAGATATTGGCATATTGAGTTGGAGTTAAATAAATATTTTTCCCTCTTAAAGGTTCTAATTTAAGTTTAGGAGGCATATCATTAAATTTTTGATATCTTTTGCCTTTCGTATCGATAAAAATATAAATACAAGGATGAGCCCAATTAGCAAAAAATACTTTATCATAAAAGATTAAATAACCCTCTAAATTAGGATCTTTTTGCGGGTACATTTGATTGTTATCACAATCATAAACATCTGATATTTTCATAAAATCCGAAATATAAATTCTAGTATCCCAACTATTATCATATTTTTCTTTTACATCTTTAATTATTTTTTCTTTTAAATTCATAATTTTTCCTCCCTTTAATCGCCTTTATTATAATAAAATAAAAATTAAAAAACAAGTTTTTTTTAATGAAAAATTAGAATACAAGATAACATATAAGAAAACATACAAGATGATTGACTGATTAGGTTTTTTTTAGTATAATAATATTATTATATTGAGGTGATTTTTATGGACAAATATACTCCACCTTTTGAAATTACAAATAAGATGCTCGATTTAGTTGCTTCCATAATGAAAAAAATTGGAAAATTAGATAATTATAAAGATTTAAGTAAATTACCAATTTTAAGAAGAAACAATCGAATTCATTCTATCCATTCTTCTCTTGCAATAGAAGATAATTCTTTATCTTTTAAAGAAATAAAAAATATTATCAACGGAAAAATAGTTATTGGTAATCAAAAAGAAATACAAGAAGTAAAAAATGCTTATAAAGCATATGAAATGATGAAAGAAATAAATCCATATTCTATAAATGATTTAAAAAAAATTCATGGCATAATGACATTTTTGACCATTGAAGAATCAGGAGAATTTAGAAAAGGAAATGAAGGAGTTTTTGATGGAGATAAATGCATTCATATGTGTCCTAAACCTGAAATGGTAAATTCTCTTATAGAACAATTATTTAATTGGATGAAAGAAAATAAAAACACTATTCACCCTTTAATATTATCATCAGTATTTCACTATGAATTTGTTTTTATTCACCCATTTAGGGATGGAAATGGAAGAACTGTAAGATTATGGCAAAATATACTATTATCTAATTGGGAAAATATCTTTGAATATGTCCCAATAGAATCTCAAATAAAGAAATATCAGGATGAATATTATGAAACAATCAATAATTGTAATTTAAAAGGCAATTCCACTGAATTTATTGAATTTATGTTAAAAGTTATTGATGAAACATTAGATAATTTAATTGAAAATACATCAATCGAGGCAAATCATATTAGTACATATGTTAAAAAATTATTAAACGTAATGGAAGGACAACCAGCCATGACAACTAAAGAATTAATGGATAAATTAGGATTAAAATCAAGATTATCATTTAGAAAAAATTATATAGATCCCGCTCTTGCAAACGGACTTATAAAAATGACTAACCCAGAAAAACCAACGAGTAAAAATCAAAGTTATTATAAAGTTTAAACAATAAAGAAGTAAAAAAGAAAAATTAATACATTGTATAATAGTTCTTTTTTACTTCTTTTAATTTTTACTACTATTAAAGTATTATAAATTTAAATATAATATTTTATATGTAGTTATTTCTCTATTTTTTCTTTTCCACCCATATAAGGTTGTAAAACTTTAGGTATTTTGATACTACCATCTTTTT
>CANQLL010000026.1 GCA_947624705.1 uncultured Bacilli bacterium
CAATCATTAGTAAAAAACACTTGATACCAAACAATAAAACAATAAATAGTCCAAACTTTTTTATAATTATCATGTTTTTTATTTTTATGATCTTCTAATAATTTCATAATTTTATTTTTATTAAATAATTTATTAGCAATAGGTAAATTAAATTTAGCTTTAATTTCTTCATAAAAATCATCTTCTCGCATCCAATCCCGTAAAGGGACAGGAAAACCTAATTTTTTCTTTTTATAAGATTCATTAGGAATAACTCTTTTAGCGGCTTCCCGCAGAGCTACTTTAGTATTTGCTTTGGTGACTTTAGCTCCTTTAGGCAAAGTGCGGGCTACTTTAAAAACTTCAATATCAGTAAAAGGCACTCGTCCTTCAATAGAATTAGCCATTGTCATTCGATCCGCTTTAGCAAAAATATCTTTAATTAACCAAAAGTTAATATCAATAGCTTGGCGTTTGATAATATCATCTTGCCCTTTTTGCTCCGCAAAATATTTTTTGGTTATCTCTTTATTTTTTAAAGTAACTGGTACTTTTAAAATCTTTTTAGCTTCTTTTTCACTAAAAACTTTATTAACGCCAATATAAGATTCTTCTAAAGTTTGACCCCGTCGCACTAAAAAGTTTAAACCGCGATGTTCCGGAAAGATACTACAAACTTTAGCAATTAAATGCCGAATGGCAAAAGGAATTTTGTTATAAAAACTATAATCTACACCATCTCTATACGTATTATAACCACCAAATAATTCATCGGCACCCTCACCTGATAAAACTACTTTAACATCTTGACTAGCTAATTTAGAAACAAAATATAAAGCAACAGCCGAAGGGTCGGCTAAAGGTTCATCCATGTGATACATAATTTGGGGAATAACTTTTAAATATTCTTCTTTTTTTATTTTTTTAGTTTTATTTTTAATTCCTAATCTTTTTGTTAAGTCTTGCGCATAACTTG
The DNA here is from genome assembly GCA_947624705.1 of uncultured Bacilli bacterium. Taxonomy (GTDB): domain Bacteria; phylum Bacillota_I; class Bacilli_A; order RF39; family UBA660; genus HGM10766. The sequence continues at coordinate 956 of CANQLL010000026.1, forward strand.
CTTCATTATATTTTTCAAGATCATAACCAATTGTATAAGTTTTATCTGGTTTAGCTAAAGAAACAATATAAGATGAATCAATCCCACTTGATAAAAAAGAACCTACTTCAACATCACTTAACATGTGTTTATTAACACTATCTTCCATAACTTTTGCTACTTCATCAACAATTATTTGAAAATCTCTATCTTCTTCGGCAAAAGTTAAATGAAAATATTGATTTAATTTTAATTTTCCTTCTTGATAAGTAAAACTATAACCGGGATTTAATCTTTTTACGCCTTGAAAGAAAGTATCTTCTGTCGGAGCATAGTTAAAAGATAGATATGGTCCTAAAATATCAGTATTTAATTTTTTTTCAAAATTGGGAAATTCTAAAAAAGATTTTATTTCCGAAGCAAAAAGAAATTCTTCTTTAATTTGGGTGTAGTATAAAGGTTTAATGCCAAAATGATCCCGCGCACCAAATAATTTGTGGTTGTTTTTATCATAAATAACAAAAGCAAACATTCCTCTTAATTTCTTAGGTAATTCTTCTTGCCACTCTTCATAACCATGGACTAAAACTTCGGTATCACTATTAGTTTTAAAAACATGTTTCTTTTTTTTAAGCTCGGCTTTTAATTCAATATAATTATATATTTCGCCGTTAAAAACAACGACAATTGATTCATCTTCATTAAACATTGGTTGTTTACCTAAACCTAAATCAATTATAGCTAAACGGCGATGGCCTAAAGCAACATTATCATCAGTATAATAACCATAATCATCGGGTCCCCGATGAATTATGCGATCACACATAGCTTTAATTATTTTCTTTTTATTTTTATTAGGACTAACAAATCCCGCAATTCCACACATAAGCTACCTACTTTCTTCTATAATTGTATAATAATTATGTTTAATAAGCAAATTACTTAAAGAAATTTTATTTTGCACTAAAGTATTTATTTTTTCAACATAATCAGAACTAACTTTATCACTGGCAATGAATTTATTTAAACTAGCATTATAACGTCCTTTTTGAGTTATCCAACTACCATCTGAGAGAATAACTAAACCCTCACTATCACTAAAAATATCTTTACCCATTAATAAACGCGAATCATACTCGATGCCAAATAAATTCAAGATAGTTGGTAAAACATCTAAATTCCCCGCTATTTTATCAACTTCCTCTTTCTTAGTTTGGCTATTATATAAAATAAAATTACTATGAGCTACTTCAAAAGTTGAATCAACTTTATCTTTTTCGAGTTCATTTATTTCCTCAATTGCTAAAGTATAAGGATAATGATCGCCTACTAAAGCAATAACTGTATCATCTAAAATATTTTCTTGCTCTAATCTTTTTAATAAAACCTCCAGAGCTTGATCTAATTCTATTTGCGTAGCTAGATAAGCTTTAACTGGTTCACTATAATCTAAGTTTTGAACTTTATCTTTATTTTTTAAAGCCATTTTATTACCATACCAATTATATTCCGCATGCCCACTAACAGTTATATAAAAACTCATAAATTTATCTTCTTTAATATAATCATCTATCGTTGCCTTAATCATTTCAATATCACTAGGGGGCCAAACTTGACAATTCATTTTTGTTTCTAAACCATTTTTACAACCTAAAAAATTATTAAAGCCTAGGGTTGGCATAGTTTTATCTCGATTGTAATAAGTATAAGTCCAATCATGATAAGCATAAGTTTTATAACCAAGTTTATTAAAAACATGACCATAACTATTTAAAATATTAGGGGTTTTAGTTTTCCATAATCTTAAAGTATTTTGCGAAGGTACTAAACCCGTTGTAACTTGAAATTCTCCACCCGTGGTACTTAAAAACATTGGGGAATAAAAATTATTAAATACAAAGGAAGAATTAACCATTTTGTATAAAGTAGGAGTTAACTCTTTAGAAACGGCAATCCGATTGAACCCTTCCGCTAAAATAACAATTAAATTTTTATCTTGATATAAACCGGTATATTTATTTTGGTTAGTTGGAGCACTATTTTGAAAATATTCATGCATACTTTTAATCTCAGCATCTGTTTCATTATTAATTAATTTATTAAAATCTATATCTATTTTGTTATAACTTTCTTTTGTTTCTTTAAAAACTTCTTTTTCTTCCATAACTTTATTTTTAAAATCAAATAATAAACGATTTATATCTAAATTAGTTTCTGTGAGTAAGCCAAATTTTTGAATCGTTATATTAGGATTATTTATATTAAAATATAAATTATAAGGACTATAAGTTTCATTTTTATGAATATTTAATAAACCAATTCCAATAATCATTATTATAAAATAACTTAATAAAGCTATACTAAATTCTTTTAATTTAATTCTTTCTAATTTACTTAAATTAAAATAGATTAAAATAATTATTAAAGGTATTAAGAAAAATATAGTTTCAATTAAATTATTTTTTAAAGTAGAAAAAATAATATTTTTAAAATCTAAAGCTTGATTAGCTAAAGATAAAGAACTAAAAGCAAAAGGAATTGAAAATAATTTATAAAAGATAAATTGTCCATAAAAATATAAAGTTAAAACTATAAATAATATATTAGTTATTATTTTATTAATTTTTTGGGAAAATAAAGAAATGATAATATTTATTAAAATAGCAAAACCTAAACTAAATGTTAACTTATAAATTAAATTAATATTTAAAAAATTGTTAATAGTTGCTAAGTTATAAATTAATTCTAAAATTAAAAGATATAAATAGATTATTATTGTTTTTAAAATATGTTTCATAAATATAACCTTCTTTAATAATAGTTTATATTATAACATTAAGTAGAATAATAAAACAATGAAAATTTGTTAACAAATTTATCTATATAATTATTTTTAGAGATATACAAAGTTAGTGTTCACATCTCGTCCGTACATGTACTTATAACACAAAAATTATGGAATAATTAATATTAATAATACTAATTAAGAATTACAAAGACAGATAAAAAACGAACACCATATCTTCATGATAGGGTGTTCAAATCCAAATATATTTTAGAACAATGACACTAACAGAAAGGGTATTTCTTATATAGATTTTTTAAATTTAAATAAGAATTACCTGGGAACCATTAACTAATCCTGCTTCTTTAACATTTAATTTAGAATCTAATTCAATTCCATTAAAACGGTTATATAAAATTATATCGTTTTTAATAGGAAAACATCCATTAGATAAATCTGCTATTGCTTCATTTAGTAATCTTTTTACATTTTGAATTTTTTTATTAATTGGTATAAAAACATCATATTCTACTTCTAACATAGGAACATATACTTCTACTAATATTTTATTATTCATTGCTATCACCTAAATTTAATTGTTCTACATTTTCTTGCTCTGTTAGTTTCACGAACTTAACTAATGATGGGGTTCCTTCAACAAGTAAATAGCCAAAATCATTACCTATTTGAAGAGATAATTCTTTAGAGAAAGTATTTGATTTTAATAAACTCTGATCTGACATTCCATTTCCTACCCAAATTCCAGTATTAGAGTTAGTATTGTTTTTATACCATTCATCAAATTGATATTTTTTAATTTTATCTGGAACTTCAACAATAACATAACTTATCTTATTCATTGATTTACTGGTATTTAAACTATTAATAAATTGGTTTTTATTTTCTAAAGATAAACGACTAAATATATCATCTAAACCTATTAAAAATATAACCATATTTTCTATATTACTTAAACTTTGAGGATTATAGTTACTTTCAATATATATTTTATTAATATTACCAACGTATTTATTAATTTGAGTAACAATACTATCATAATTATTATTTGTATATATTAATTTATCTTTTAAACTTTCATCTATTATACGAGGTACATCTAATATCACTATTTTAGTATTGCCATATTGGAGTAAAACAGAAGTTAAACCATTAATAAAATTTTTAATATTACTAATATTATTAGAAGAAATAATTGAAACATAATTATTAAGTAAATCAAAAGTAGCAATTTCTAAATTTGATTTAACAATACCTATTGGCACACTCGTTAAATTTGTTATACACTCTTTAACATTATCAATTGATACTTCTTCTGGTAAAATTGGAACTGGTTGTGCTTTAATAGAAGCTTTACTTTGTAACTCCTGACATAAATCTCTAACAATTTCTAATACCTGACTTCCTTCGGCAATGCTCGCTGATTGAAACTCATATGGTTCATCAAATTTTACTAATCCTCTTCCTTTATTAGCGGAAGGGCGCATTTTATGGATATTACCTAAAATATTTACGTAATCAAACTCATCCGTTAATTGTAAAGCTAAGTTTTGCGTAAAGTTTTGTTTTACACGCATTTTTATAGCATTAGATGCCGAACCAGTAAAGACAAATATAACTCCATATTTTAAACTGTCACGGCCAATTTTAATAATAATATCTTCCAATGGTTCATAATAAGCCAAAAAATTTTCATATCCATTAATTATTGCTACTATTGTAGCCATTTTGTTTTGATTTAACTTATTATATGAACTTAATGTTCCGCCAAAATCAACAAACTTTTTCTTACGATCTTCAATAATTTCCGTTAACATTTTAAAGAAATTTATTATTTTTTCTTGATCAGTAGATAACATTACATCGCCAACTTGCGGAGCTTTATCAAACATTTTTAAAGTTTCGGCGCCACAGTCAATAATATATAAATTAACTTCCTCAGTAGTATAAGTAGTTATAATAGAATAGATCATTGTTGCTAATAAATCCTCTTTCCCGGCTCCGGCCATTCCATAAATAGCAGTACTACCAACAGTAGTCAAAGGTAGAGTTAACAAATGCTGTGATTGCGTAGCGGGATTATCGTATTCACCAATAATAGGATTAATAATATAATCTTCCTTTTGATAATTATATTTTTTCTTTAAATTATCTACTAATATAACATTAGGGATTCTATCCAACCATAATTGATTAACAGAAATATTTTCTTCTTGGGCTACTTTAGTTAAATATTTAACTACATTAAGTAAAACCTCACCATTATTAGAAATATTTTCATGGGTCTTGATATCATCAACACTTTTTATTACATAACCATTATTATTAACAAAGGTTAAAAAAGTATCAACCTTTTTTATAATTTTTTCCGAAGGGATGTAATTCATTCCACAATAAGCGGATTGGCCCATAGCAAAATAATCATTATAGCCAACTAATAGATAAAATCTTCCTGCTTGTTTAATCGATGCGGCATCTGGAACCATTATCATGTCGTTACTATCGGCTTTATCTTGAACTTTTAGACAAACTTTAAATCTACTATTACTCCAAATTTGATCATTAACAACACCAGAAGGCTTTTGAGTAGCTAAGATTAAGTGAACACCTAGAGAACGTCCTATTCTGGCTGTACTAACTAATTGATCCATAAAATCAGGTTGTTGAGCTTTTAATTCGGCAAACTCATCACTAATTATAAATAAATGAGAAATTGGTTTATCAACAACTCCATCACGGTATAATCTTTGATATTTATAAATATCTATGGTACTTTCACCGGATATATCACGAGCTTTATTAAATTCTCTTTGTCTTCTTTTTAACTCTGCTTCAATAGAAGCTAAAGACCGATTTAATTCATTAACATCCAAGTTAGTAATAGTTCCGGCAATATGAGGAAGTTTAATGCCTAATTCTTTATTTTCAAAAGCTAAAGCTAATCCTCCGCCTTTATAATCTATTAAAACAAACGATACTTCATTAGGACTATAATTAATAGCCATTGATAAAATAAAGGTAATTATCCATTCACTTTTTCCTGAACCCGTTGTACCAGCTACTAATCCATGAGGTCCATGATATTTTTCGTGTAAATCAATTTTAAAAGTAGAACCATTTTCATCAATTCCAATTGGAGCACTTAAAGATATAGTTGGATTATTGGTTTTCCATCTGTTAGCAGCATTTAATTGCTCAACTTTACCAATTTGATATAGTTCCATAAACCCATAGCTATCTGGTAGTCCACCAAATTTAGTATCAATATTAATTGGAATATTAGTTAATTGTAAGATACAATTTTTAATATCGATATTAGTTGGAAAATCGGCTAAAAATGTTTTTTGGTTACTTGTCATTAATTCATTTTCAATTAATCCAGAAGATTCTTTATTAACATTTATAAAACAAGAACATTCGTTAGGTAATTTGGATACTCTTTCATCATTTATTAATAAACTAAAACCATAATTTGTTTTTTCTTTTAATATTTTTTTTATAAAATTACTATCTGAAATTGAACTATAATCATCGGTATAAATAAAATAGTAAGGACTAGGAATCACTTTATCCTCTTCGTTTTTTATTTCGCTATTTTCTTCTATGCGTATAGATAATTCCTTATCTAAATATTGAAAAACATCTTTAGCTTCTTCATTATTAGTTGCATAAAAACGCTCTATTTTCTCATTATCCCATAAATGTTGCAATGTTTTAAAACATTCCCAATTGTAATAATTTTCTTCATTAGTAATAATTACAATTTTTAAAATATCCGAACTATAAAAAGATATTAATTGTAATAATAATCCTTTAACAAATTCGCTAGTTAATTCATATTGGCCAATAATTCCGGAAATTCTTTTATTTAAAAATGAAACAGTTATTGGAGCACCAGTAATTTCTTTAGCTTCTTCAACAAAGTTTTTAATTATTTCTTTTAAAATATCATCTTCCATACTGAATTTGTCTGTAGAATATTTTATACTTATATCTAAAGGTACTGTTCCTAAACCTAATCGAACTGTTAAAAAATCTTCGTCATCTATTTTACGTTCCCATAATTTAGGCATTTTATTTAATATGGTTTCACTACATGATTCTAAAGATGGATAATTGCTTTCCAAGATTTGTCTTTGTTGAGTGATATATCTTACTATCTCTTGTCTTTTTTGCTGAATATATAATTCATATTTATCTCTTCGTTTAAACTCTTGTTGCTGTCTTCTTTTATCTTGATATTTTCTTGTAATTAAAGGCCACACTAACATAGTTGCTAACATTGCTAATCCCATAATCAATGTTGGTAAAACACTATTAATACCAGTTTTTTCTGTAACGGCTCTATTTATACCGGTATATATAGTAACTATGGCAGTCATTGACATTGTCATCATAGGCCCTAAAGTTATTAAAAGAGAAGTATCATCTTCTTTAATTTTATTAGGAGGATCATCTATCGTCATTTCAATTTTTTCTACTTTACTAACAAACCTTGGCGAGCGATTAAAGTAATCTTTTTTCTGATAAACTAACATATCTGTACTATCATCTTCAACTATGTCATTATTATTTATTTGTTCAATTTGCTTTGGCATTAATGAACAAGAAACGCATCCCGCCGGATTGTTTACAATTATTGTCCCGCCTAAAACTATAATTTTAAGACCCATGATAAAAATAACATCACCATGTTCTAAATTATAATTGTTAAATGAAAAACTATTTATGTATATATTACATTTTGGATTAAGATTAGTAATTTGCCATTTATTATTGCGATAAATAAGTTTTGCTTGTTGATCACCAATTAAATTATTATTATAAATTATTTGGCAATTATTTCCACTTTTACCAATAATTATTTCTGAATTATCATTTACTACAAAATAATTATAATTTTTGTAAATTTCAGTGCAAAATATTGTAATTATTTCTCCTGTACTACGATGTTTTAAAAAATAAAAATTATCTTCCGTAATATTTATTTTTTCACGCATTTCTCCATTAACAAATAAATCAAAGTCATAATTACAACTAAGTACCCACGTTTTATCATTTTCTTGGATATTTACTAAACTTCTTGATAATTTATTTTCATCAATGTCATTTATCCAATAATTTCCTTTTATTTCTAGAGGTAAAGTAAAAATTTGGATTTTTTTTGTTTTAATTATATATACTAACATTTTTTCACCTCTAACCAATTTTCTTATTCTCTTTATAATCATAACATATTTAGATATAGAAAAAAAGCAAAAAATCAAATAAATGATTTAATGCTTTTTTTAAAGTTATAATTTTAAATCCACTAGAAAGCAGAAGTAACATTAATTGACATTTGACTCATTGAATATTCAATAGATAATTTTGCAGTATCAACAGCAGCAGAGCTTTCAGTTGAACTACTTTGAGAACCATCTATAAACGATAAGAATTCTGTTTTAAATGAATTTACAGCGGAATTCCAAGCATCTAATGCCGTACGAATCCGATTAGCAGCACTATGAACAGCATCTTGTAACTCGCCAAAAGTACCATCCATACTATATAAATTACCATAATATTGTCGAGCATATTCTAAATCAATTTCAACGCTTTGCATTGAATGGGCTAAATCAGATAATTTTTGGGCAGCCTCACCATAACTTTTTATACCAACTACTTCTGTAGGTTGAATAGAGGCATCTTGCGGTGTTCTATAGCTTCCTTGTTGTCTAGTTACTAAAGGACCAAACGCTTCTCCTTGAGAATTAATTGCTTTTAATACTAAGTCATCATATTGAGGCATATCAGAGCACAAATCTTGACCAACTTGTTTTAGTTGATTTCCTAAATTTTTATACTCATTCATAAGTTGACTTCCTGCATTACCTCCTACCTCATAAGCTAATGATTCTAACTTACCAATAGCCTCACTAACTTTAGCTGATGCTTCAGCTGTTTTTGATGTTGCTTGATTTAAATAACCAACTGCTTCTTGTCTGTTTAGTGAATTTCCTCCACCTGCCATATTTTTTCCTCACTTTCTATTTTAGTAGCTTCAATAAATACCTTTGCTACTTTACGCTTTCATTATACTAACCCCCCGAACATTTGTCAACTTTAAAATTAAAAAGTTTACACTTTTATGTAAACTTTTTTGAACTTTATTTTCTAATTTAAGAAATTTTTACAAATTTATACTATTTTAATATGGGTCTGTCAAACCAAATAAAACTTTTATTAAATAAGAATTACTTGGGAACCATTAACTAATCCTGCTTCTTTGACATTTAATTTAGGATCTAATTCAATTCCATTAAAACGATTATATAGAATTATATCGTTTTTAATAGGAAAACATCCATTAGATAAATCTGCTATTGCTTCATTTAGTAATCTTTTTACATTTTGAATTTTTTTATTAATTGGTATAAAAACATCATATTCTACTTCTAACATAGGAACATATACTTCTACTAATATTTTATTATTCATTACTATCACCTAAATCTTGAGGGTTATTTTCATTTACAAATTTAACTAAAGATTGGATGCCATCAACGATTACATAACCAAATTCATTGCCAATAAGATTGTATAAATCTCGATCGATTTTTAATAATTTAAATATATTTTGTTCGGTAATTCCATTACCAATCCAAATACCATTGTCTTTTTTAACTTTATTTTGATACCATTCATCATAATTATATTTTTTCAAATTATTATTCGTATCATATATAATAAAATTCATATTATTTTGATTAAATACATTTAATATACTTTGTTTATCATCATTTAATTCAGTAAATAAATTATCTAATCCTATTACTACAACTATCATTGGATCTGTTTCATTATTTAATTTATTAATAATATTTAGATAATTTTCATTCCCGTATATTACATCATTCTTATTGCTTTCACTAACTAAGTCATATGTATCAATTATTGTTATGTTACTATTTGTAGTTTTTAGCATTCCAATTAAACCATTTATAAAATTTTTACCATTATTAATAGACGTTGTAGAAATTAAATTTATATTATTAGTTTTAAAATCATAATAAGCAAATCCTAAAGTATGCTTAAATATTCCGATTGGTAAAGCATTTAATTTAGTTTGTTCTTCAACTAAATAATTTATATCAATATATTCTGGTAAAACCGGAATTTTCTTTGCTTTTGTCGATAAATGTTGTTGTAAATTATCACATAATTGTTTTATTCTTTCAACTAAATCTTTTTCAGGACATACAAAAGCGGATTGAAATTCATATGGCTCATCCAATTTAATTAAACCTCTACCTTTATTTTCAGAAGGAACCATTCGATGAATATTTCCTAAAATATTAGAGTAATCAAGAAAATCTACCATTTGTAAAACTAAATTTTGACTAAAGTTTTGTTTAATTTTTATTCTAATTGAATTAGTTGCAGAACAAGTAATAATAAAAATAATGCCATATTTAAAACCATCTCTAGTAACTTTTACAAAGTTATCTTCTAGAGATTCATAATTTTCTGCAAAAGTTTCATAATTATTAATTATAACTATAATTGTAGGTAATTTTTTTCCGCTATATAAATTATAGTTTAATAAAGTTCCTCCATAATCAATAAATAACTTCTTTCTTTCTTCAATAGAAGAGTTAATTAATTTAAATAAATTATTAATTTTTTCGACTTCAGTAGTAGTTACTACATCACCTATTTGAGGGGCTTTACTAAAGATTTTCAAAGTTTCAGCTCCACAATCAACTATATATAAATTTAGTTCTTCAGTTACGTAAGTTGTTATAGCAGAATATACAAAAGAAGTTAACAAATCTTCTTTACCTGAACCAGCCATACCATAAATTATGGTATTACCTTCTTGAGATAATGGTAAAGTTAATAAGTGTTGAGATTGATTAGCGGGATTGTCATATTCACCTATTACTGGATTAATAATATAATTTTCTTTTTGATAATTATATTTTCTTTTTAAATCATCTACAAATATTATATTTGGAATTCTATCTAACCACAACTGAGTTTCCTTAAAATTACTAGAATTTGCCGTTTGAGATAAATATTTAACAACATTTAACAAAACCTCACCATTTTTAACTGTTGTGTCTTGTTTTTTAAAGTCATCTATTCTTTTTATAACATATCCACTATTATTTATAAAAGTTAAATTGGTATCAACTTTTTTAATAATTTTTTCCGAAGGTATATAAGGCATACCACAATAAGCAGCTTGACCCAAAGCAAAGTAATCATTATAACCTACTAACAAATAAAATCTTCCTGCTTGTTTTAGTGCTGCTGCATCAGGAACTTTAATCATGTCATTACTATCATCTTTATCTTGAACTTTTAAACACACCTTAAATCTACTATTACTCCAGATTTGATCGTTAACAACTCCTGCTGGCTTTTGCGTGGCAAGAATTAAGTGAACCCCTAAAGACCGACCTATTCGAGATATACTTACTAATTGATTCATAAATTCTGGTTGTTGGGCTTTTAGTTCTGCAAATTCATCACTAATAATAAATAAATGGGATATCGGCTTATCAACGGCTCCATCTCTGTATAATCTTTGATACTTATAAATATCAATTGTACTTTCTCCCGAAATATCTCGAGCGTTATTAAATTCTTTTTGTCTTCTTTTTAATTCAGATTCTATTGAAGCTAAAGAGCGGTTTAACTCATTTACTTCAAGATTGGTTAATGTGCCTACTATGTGAGGAAGTTTAATACCTAATTCTTTATTTTCAAAGGCTAATGCTAAACCACCACCCTTATAATCAATTATAACAAATTGTACTTCGTCAGGGCTATAATTGATAGACATTGATAAAATAAATGTTATTAACCATTCACTTTTCCCTGATCCAGTTGTTCCAGCTACTAGTCCATGAGGTCCATGAAATTTTTCATGTAAATCTAATTTAAATATCTCTCCACTTTCATCTATTCCTATCGGAGCAGATAAAGATATTGTTGGGTCATTTGTTTTCCAACGATTTAAAGCATTTAATTGCTCAACTTTACCGATATTGTATAATTCTAAAAATCCATAACTATCAGGTAATTCTTTATTTTTACTTTCAATAATAATTGGAATATTTGCTAAAATCAAACAACATTTACTTAAATCAATATTACCTGGAAAATCAGCCATAAACATTTTTTGATTTGTAGTTATTAATTCATTTTCAATTAAACCGGATGATTCAGCATTAATATTGATAAAACATTTACATTCATTAGGTAAATTTGATAATTTTTCATTAGCGATTAGCATTCCTATATTTAATTGTTTTCCATTTTTTAAAATATTTTTTGTAAAATTATAATCGGCAATAGCATTATAATCATCTGTAATAATTAAATAATATGGCCCTGATACAGGGGATGAATTATTTATTTTATTTTTATTTTCACTTTCAATTCTTTCCGCATAAATTCGCTCAATATATTGAGCAACTTCTTTCATTTCATTTAAAGTTGAAGCAAAATATCTCTCTGATTTGTCATTACTCCAAATATGAGGTAATATTTTAAAAGATTCCCAATTGGTTTTATTTTCTTCGTTGGTTAAAATTATAAATTTCAAAATATCCCCACTATAAAAAGTAATAAGTTGTAATAAAATACCTTTAATAAATTCTTTTGTTAAGTTAGGTTGACCAATAACGCCCGTAATTTGTTTTTCATATAATGAAACGCTAATAGGAGCTCCCGTGATTTCTTTCGCTTCATCTATTAAATTACGAACAATTTCTTTTAAAACATCCTCCTCCATTTCATATCTATCTTCAGGGTAGGATATTTCAATATCTAATGGTACTGTGCCTAAACCTAAACGTATTGTTAAAAAATCATCATCTTCGGCTTCTCTTTCCCATAATTTTGTTTTACGATTGAAAATTATTTCTGCACAAGTTTCTAAAGATGGAAAATTCTCTTGCAATATTTGTCTTTGTTGAGTAATATGTCTAATTATTTCTTGACGTTTTTCTTGAATATAAAGTTCATATTTGTCTCTTCTATCGTGTTCTAATTTTCTCTTACGACGCTCATTAAACTTACGCGTTATAAAAGGCCATACTAACATTGTTCCAAGCATAGTCAAACCCATAATTATAGAAGGAAAAACTGAACCAATTCCTTGGTTATTATTAACAGCTCGAGATACACCTGAATAAATAGTTACAACAGCTGTCATAGACATTGTCATCATTGGTCCAAGCGCAATTAACAAAGGAGTATCATCCTCTTTTATTTTTTTCGGTGGTTCATCAACGCGCATTTTAGCGGTCTCTATTTTACTACGAATACGTGGAGCTCTATTAAAATATTCTTCTTTACTGTAAACAAGCAAATTAGTATCATCATCTTCAATAACACTAGCATCAGCGCTTTTATTTACTTCTTTTATAGGTAATGTTGTTTCTAGACTGTTATCAGGAGCGGTAATAATTAAACAATTGCCTAAAGGAATTATTTTAAGCCCCATAATAAAAATAACATCACCATTACTAATAATCGCATTATCAATGGCAAAACCATTTACATAAGTTCGATAGCTAGGATCCAAATTTGTGATTTGCCATTTATTATGAATGTAATTTAATTTCGTATGTAAAGGAGCTATTAAATTATTATTATATTTTATGTGACAATTAGTATTCTTGCCAATTAAAATATCATTAGTACCATGCACAGAATAATAAGTAACCTCTCCATTAATTTTTGTGCAAAAAATCATAATAACTTCGCTCGTACTATGATGTTTCAAAAAATAAAAACTATTATTATTAACTAAAGTATTTTCAACTATTTTACCATTAACATATAAATCAAAATCATAATTACTAGTCATTAGCCATTGATTATCAATAGCTTCTAAATTAATAAGATTTCTTTTTCCATTATTTTCAGAATCAGTTATCCAAAAATTACCATTTACTTCCACAGGTATTGTAAATGTTTCTAAGCGATTATCTTTAATTAAATAAATTAACATTTACCACACCTCACTATCTTTTTATTCTATATTAATAATATCAAAATTATTACATAATATCAAATTAAACTAAAGATAAAAATTCACTTATGGCTATTTTTATTATGGATAGAATAAAATCTTGTAAAAATTTTAGAAAAAAGGAAGGCAATAAAATTTAAATTACCTATTTTATCTTTAATTCTTAAAAATCATATAAATAAAAAAGAAGATAAAGTACACTATCTTCCTAATTATTATTTTCTCTCTTCAATTTTTTTAATTTCTAATATTATTAGCTATGTCTATAGCTTTTTGACCAGCAGCATCTAAAGCATCTGCGGCAGCTTGAGAAACTTTGCCAATAGTAGCTTCTGCTACTTTAGACTTAGAAACATAACTATCCATTCTACTAACCATTGTCTCTAAAGCATCTGCGTAATCAGTATTTATTTTAGAAAATCTACTTGAGATTTCACCCCATTGTTGTTCTAAATTATTGTCGTTTGAACCGATTAAGCCAGCAATTGTTGAGCTGCCATTAGCCATTGAATTAATGGTAGCATTTAAACTAGAAGTTTGACTTTTTAATCTAGATGATTGTCTTTCTAGTTCTTGTAATGAAAAATTAGCCATTTATAAACCCATCCTTTCTATATTTAAATTATCCATTTTGATTTATTTGTGCTTGTTCATCCAAAAAAGCATTAGTCTCTTTTATTAAATTTGTAACGTCTGAAGCTAATTTTGGACCTTCTGTATCGGCTAACCTAGTAACTGAATCTACCCATTTACTACCTATTGCTGTTCCGTCAGTCCAAGTCGCGATATCATTATTATTTTTTACATATGAAATCGTATTCAATTGATCATTAAATTGGTCAACGCTAGAGGTTAAAGAACTTAGTTGTGATCTTATTTGTTCAATTGAACTGTCAATTACTGCCATCTATTTTCACCTCACTTTCTTTCTAAATAACTCTCTGCTATTTACAAGTTAATTATACTTAATCCCCTCTTTTTTGTCAATTTAGACCCTTAAAAGTTTACACATCTATGTAAACTCACAAAAATTTATTATTTATTTAATACTTTTATTCTAAATACATATAAAAAATTCTTGTATTATAATTTTACCCAGAAAATCCTAATTTATTAACCTTAATGAAACTTTTTCTTTTTCTAAATCTATGTCATCTACATAACAAGTAACTATATCACCAACGTTAACAATGTCTAAAGGATTTTTAACAAAATCCTTAGACATTTTAGAAATATGAACTAAACCATCATTATGTAGCCCAATATCAATAAACGCGCCAAAAGAGGCAACATTGCGAACTATTCCTTCTAACTGCATACCTTTTTTTAAATCTTCAATATGCATAATATCACTTTTTAAAATAGGGGCTTCTAAATTATCACGCGGGTCAAGACCGGGATTTAATAATTCTTTTATAATATCTTCTAAAGTATAAATATCAGTATTTAACTCTAAAACTAAATTTTTAATATCAACCTTTTTTAAAGTATCTTTAAAAAAGGTAGTATTTATATCTTCAATCTTTAAATTTAGTGTTTTTAATAATTTATTAGTTAAATCATAACTTTCGGGATGAATACCTGTTTTATCAAGTAAATTATCACCATCTGTAATTCTTAAAAACCCAATAGCTTGTTCATAAATTTTAGATGATATTCCTTTTAAATTTTTAATTTCTTCTCTATTTTTAAAGTTTTTACTTTCTTTAAATTTTAAAATACTATTAATAGCTCCTTTAGTTAAACCAGAGACAAACTTTAAAATACTGCTAGAAGCAGTGTTAATATTAACGCCAACTTCATTAACCACTTTAGAAACAGTAAAATCAAGAGATTCACTTAATTCTTTTTGATTAACATCGTGTTGATATTCCCCTACGCCAATTGATTTAGGATCAATTTTAACTAATTCGGATAAAGGATCTTGAACTCTTCTTCCGATACTAATCGCACTTCTTTTTTCCACCGTTAAATCTGGAAATTCTTCTTGAGCTAGTTTGGAGGCGGAATAAACACTAGCTCCCGCTTCACTAACAATTGTATATTTAACATCCAATCCTTTTATCGCCTCCGCCACAAATTGTTCACTTTCGCGCGAAGCTGTCCCATTGCCAATGGCAATCAATTTTACTTTATACTTATTTATTAAATCAACTAAAACTTTTTTAGAACCTTCAAAATCTTTATGAGGTTCTGTTGGATAAATAACTTTAATATCTAAAACATTACCTAAACTATCCATAACAGCTAATTTGCAACCAGTTCGAAAAGCGGGATCAAAACCTAAAACAACTTGACCTTTAATTGGTCTTGTTAAAAGTAAATGTTCTAAATTAACTTGGAAAGTATCAATGGCTTTTTCTTCACTAATTTCCGTTAATTCACTTCTTATTTCTCTGGTAACAGAGGGTAAAATTAATCTTTTTAAAGCATCTAAAATCGCATTTTTAACAATATCAACAACAAAAGAATCTTTATTTTTAATAATTTTACTTTCTAAAAAATTAATTATTTTATCTTTATCATAGTCTAAACTTACGGTTAATATTTTTTCGTTTTCTCCCCGATTGATTGCTAAAACGCGATAATGTTTAATATATTTTATTCTTTCACTAAAATCATAATACATTTCATATGTTTTAGCTTCATCTATACTATCTTTTTTCTTTTTACTAACAATTAAACCATTATTAAATATATAATTACGTAACCATTTACGATAGTAGGCGTTATCACTAATCCATTCACTTATTATATAACCCGCATTTTCTAAAGCTTTTTCTTTTTCCATCTCAAAATTTTGACAAATAGAATCTAAATTCCCTTTGGTTGGAAAAGACATAATAATTTTAGCTAAAGGTTCTAAACCCATTTTAATAGCTTCACTAGCTTTAGTTTTTTTCTTTTCTTTAAAAGGTCGATATAAATCTTCAACTTCTGTTAATTTTAAACAAGCCATAATTTGATTTTTTAATTCTTCCGTTAATAATCCTTTTTCAGCAATTAAACGACAAACATCTTCTTTTTTCGTTAAAAGATTATTTTGATAACGATATCTTTCTTCAATTTGGCGTATTTGATCTTCATCTAAATTACCAGTTACTTCTTTACGATATCTAGCGATAAAAGGAATCGTTGCTCCTTCTTCTAATAATTTTAAAACTGCTATTATTTGTTTTTCTTGGATATTTAAGGTATTTACTAAATTTTTTATAACATTTTCATTCATTTTTTAATTCTCCTTCTTATAAAAAGTCATAAAAAAGAACAATAAAAGTTTTAGTGTTCATTTTTTATACTGTTAAAAACTAATTTTTGGGCGGTTTGGATTTTGACGGAGCAAAATCCAAACAAAGCCACTCAGTTATTTTTCACTTTATGAGATTTCGTTTCACTGCACCTCATACGGAGTATTTGCACTTCCGTCCCCAGTGGTGGTCAGTGTATCAGTGGTCAGATTGATAACTGGCCGCACGCCATTAGTATTATCGACACTGCCGTTGATAAGATCGCCGTAGTTGCCAGAAAAGACACTAACGTAACTACTGGAGTTGAAAGGGGACAGGCTCCACCAACCGTAACTTTTATATAAAT
>CANQLL010000027.1 GCA_947624705.1 uncultured Bacilli bacterium
ATATAATATCATACTTTTTTATTTATTTGAGCTTTATTTTGTTAATTTGTTCATTTTATGGCTGAGTAGTAACAAAAATTTTCAATTTTAAGCTTTTTCTTTTAATTCTTGGTATTTTTTAAAATATTTTTCAACTAATCCGGGCTTAAATGGACCTTCATTTTTTCTTTTCATTTCAATTAAATCAGTTAATTCTTTTTTTAAAATAATATTTATTTCTTTCGGATAATGCATAATCCGCCGATGATAATTATACTCGTTACGATCTAAAACTCGAAATCCGCCATCGGGAAAAACTCTTAAATCTAAATCATAATCTATATATTTTATAATTCCATCTTCAATTAAATAAGGAGTTGCTATATTACAATAATAAAATAAACCGAATTTTTTTAATTGACCAATAACATTAAACCATCTTTTTTTATAAAAGAATAAAATAGCTGGTTCTTTCGTTTTATAACTGCGCCCATCATCTTCCGTAATTTTTGTTTGATAATTGCCACATATTAACCATTCATCATTTATTTCTAAAATTAAAGCTTCATCTGACACTCTTTCTAAATGTCCATTATGTTTATAACAATGAATTTGTAATTTATCTCCCACTTTCAGTTTTTTCATTTAAATCCCGCTTTCGCTTTTAATTATACTATAATTCATAAAAAAACAAAAGCAGGGTTATTTTTCTAAAATCTCCACTGCTTTATTTAATTGGGTATCTATAACTTCTGTTTCCTCTTCATTCATCTGTAAATCCACTTCATAATCTGGGCTTATTCCTATTTTGTCAATACATTTACCATTTGGCGTTAACCATTTAGCTGTTGTATATTTTGCCATTGATCCATCTTTTAAATTTAAAGTCTGTTGAACTTTTCCTTTACCATAACTTTTTTTACCTACTATCGTAGCTTTATAACTATCTTTTAAAGCGGCGGTTAAGATTTCGGAAGCTGAGGCACTATATTCATTAATTAATACTACAATCGGATATCCTCTTTTGGTTATAGTTGTATCTTTATAATCAGTTTTCTTTCCTTTTTCATCTAAACTATAGATTAATTTTCCTTTTTCTAAAAATAAATTAGCTATATCTTTAGCACTAACTAAATAGCCCCCTGAATTACTTCGAACATCAATTATTAAACTATTAATTTCTTCATTTTCTAATTTTTTTAAACTTTTTTCAAATTGTTTAGCTGTAGTTGAGGAAAAAGTTGTTATATCTATATAACCAATTTTTTGATTATTAGAATTTATAACTCGACTATCTACAGAAGGAATATATAATTTATCTTTTTCAATCTCAACTGTTACTTCCTGATTATCTCTAATAACAGTCATTTTAAATTTACCTTCGGTTTTTTGAATTTGTTCAACTACATAATTATTATCTTTACCGGTTAAATCTTCATCATTAATTTTAATTATTTGATCATTTTCTTTTAAACCTACTTTTTCGGCTGGTGATTCTTCAAAAACAGAATAAATAATTTTATTCATATAAATTTCCACACCAATTCCCTTATATTCACCAGTTAATTTTTCTAAAAGTTCATCCGTTTCTTTTTCGGTTAAATGTTCTGAATAATCATCGCCTAAATAACTAAACATCGCATTTATGGCACTATCAATCAGTTCATCTTGATCAACATCTTCATAATATTCCTTTATAATAGAGGAATAAACTTGTAAAAATTCATCTATATATTCATTATTATTTAAATTAGCATAAGCTGTAACTGGAGTAGATTTGTAATGCTTATAAAAAATCATACCTGTTGCTACTGTACATAGTATACCGGTAATTAGAACAATAACAACTACTTCAATCAGTTTAAAACCATATGCTCTTTTTTTTCGTCCACGCATTACTAATCTCCTCTTTTTTATTTCTTTTATTCTTTAATATCATAACATAATTTTCAAAGAAAAAACAGACTATTCTAATTCTGTTTTTATATTTTCTATTCCTTCAATATATTTACTTATTTGACCATTTTTAAATTTTATTAAAGTATATTTTCCTACTTTTAATTCACTAGCATTAGTAGCTTTTTTATTAACATTTTCTTCATCATAAAATTCTTTATTCATATAATCATCTAAATCAGCAAAATAAATCTTTAAATGATTTTCTTTTTGATTATAGGTTGATATTACATTGGATAAAGTTAAAGCTTCATCATCACTACTTTTATAAGTTATAACATAATATTCATCATATGGCCGATTAAAAGCTGAACCTAAAATAGTCATATCATAATTAAATTCTACTTCTTGGGTTTTAGTATCTTCTTTATTAGAGTCTTTAGCAACAAATATTTTGGTTACAAAATAAATAGCTACGATAAATAAAATTACGACTAATAAAACTATTATAAATCTTTTTACAATTTTATTTTCTTCAGTTTCTAATTTTTTTAATTTTTGTTTTGTTTCTTTTTTACTCATTTTTCATCACCAAAAATATTATATAAAAAATATAAAGATAAAGCAAATTATTTTATTTTAATGGTATATTCTTTATTGCGAAGGATTAAAACTAAATCAACATTTTTCGATGATCTTATTTGATTATCAACTTGGAATACTACTTTGCCTGTTAAATTTTTTGGTGTCAGATTAGTAACTGATTCCGTAATGGTTTCATCTCCTACTTTATAACGAATTTTACTAAATTGACTAAAGAAAGTATTAGCTGATTTATTATTTTTATAATAATTTGTTGTTTCATCTAATTTAAGGTCATAATCTAAAACCATTAATATTGTACCTGAGGATTTGGTATAATTTGGCGTAATAATATCAACTGATGTTGTACAATCATTTTCCCCAACACAAAATTCATAGTTATACTTATAAGTATTCGTTATATTATATCCGGTAATTTTTAAGGTACTATTACCTAACATACTATCTTTAAAATTTACTTCTTCTTGTAATTTATAACTACCTGCTTCACTTACTTTTTCTAAGCTTTCTGGTTTAACTCTAACTTTTTTATAGTTAGCTACTATATCACCTACATTATATTTAACGGAATCTAGAATATTTATTATATAATTATTTCTTAAATAACTTTTATCTAGTTCAAAAACTAAAATATAATCTTTATTACTTCCTCCTTTTATTTTATCTTCTTTATAAGGATTACCTAAATCAGCAAAATAAGTGCCTTTACTTTTAGTAGGATAAATATTTTCTTGATTAACTTTTAAACGAAAATCCGTTAAATCAATAGCAACATCACCTGTTGATTTATTATAAATATTCATATTAACAATTAAATAGTATTTATTTTTAATAATTTCTTTGCCACTAAAATCAGTATTAGTTATATAACTATCATTTACTTTTAAATTAAATACTTTATAAGAAAATTCTTTTTGTTCTTTATAAACTTTATTATAAACATTAATATTCATAAAAACAGAAGTACCAATAATTAAAACAATAATGGCCATAATACATATAAAGATAAAAGTATTTTCAACAAAATAATATTTGAATTCGCGAAGAAATCTTCTTAAAGTTCTTAAAGCTTTATAAGATTCAACGCCTACGGTTAATTCAACTTCTTCACTATCCGAAGCTTCTATTTCCATTTCTTTTAAATCTAATTGAAAATTAAATTTCTTTAAGTTAAAACCTAACCCCCGAATAAAAGTATAAATAATGAAAAAATATTGCGGTAGGGAAAATAATAAAGATAAATCACGATATAATCTAGCCATTTGGGCATCAACAACATTTTGTTCTAAACTTTGCATTATTCCATAACTAACAGTTAATAAAACAAATACTAAGATATAATAAGCAATTAAACCCATATAATATTTAGTATTTTTCTTTTTATTACGCATTAACATATAAATAAAGATACTAATACCTAATATTAATAAAACAACTAAATACATGAAGAAATTTATATGACTTCCAGCTATATTAGAACTAGATGTATAATAACCAGATGAAGCAAAATCACTAAAAAAACGAACTATTTTAAATATTTTAAAAGCTAAATAAACTAAAAGAGTAGCTAATACTAAATGAATTGCTTTAAAATGTTTAATTAAAAATGCATATGGTTTTTTAAAGACCATAAAATAACCCTCTTTCTATTTAATTTAATTATAGTATAGGTAAAAATAAAAAGCAATTTGAAATAGGAAAAATGATAAAGCTCAAGACTTTATCATTTTTTAACCAGCAAATTCAGCTGTTACTATGCCACCAAAAGTTTTTCCTTGATCAACATTTTGCTCCGCCCAAATTCCCACAAATTGGAAAGATAAAGTATATGTTTGCGAACTTTCCGCCGGAATTCTAATACCACTTATAATGGTACCATTGCCTTTAGGAACTGCCTGCCAATCAGTGCTAGCTCCACCATTTGTACTTTCTAAACGATATTGTAAATGTTCCGTTTCAAAATCATTATACACATTATCCCACACTAAACGATAAATTACATCACTATTAGAATCATTTTGAATTCTAAATTGTCTTGGTTCAATTGGTTTATGCTCACTCATATCATTTGGTAATGCCCCTAAGGTCGGTGCCCCATCGCCAAGGTAAGTAATAATTAAATTTCCGGTTCCAATCTCAGTTTGCGGTTCACCGGTTAAAACAGTCGAACCAGTTGGTTTAATATCTTCTCTTTGTTGTTCTAATTCTTTAGAATTTAAACACTTGCGATCACAAATATTATCATAATCATCATCAATCATTAAATCCGGCTTTTCATCCCCATCTAAATCAAGATTTAAATCAGGTATCCCATCTTTATCTAAATCTATATCTAAATCGGCTCGACCATCTCCGTCTATATCGATATTCGTATCTGGCCAACCGTCCCCATTAACATCACAATTTAAAGTACAAACTTCCCGTTTGGCATCCGTACTTGCATCATTAACCAAGTTAAAGTCGGCTTTTTCATCTTTATTATTATCAATATTAAATCTAGCTTTACGATTACCTTTATAATCAATATTAATATCTGGTTTATTATCATTATTGACATCAACATTAATCTCGGCTTTATCATCAGCGTTGATATCAATATTAATATCAGCTACGCCATCTTTATCAATATCTTTATTTAAATCAGCAATACTCAAATAATAAACAGCCCAATAAGTAGCAGCCATTAAACCTAATAACAAAATACCTATATATATTAATAACAGAAAAATACTAACTTTACTTCTTTTTTTAAAACTAAAGGTAACAATATTTTTATTTTTTTCAACACATAAATTACATGGTAAATAAATTAAATCATCTTTCTGGCTACAAGTTACTTCAATACTACTTAAAATCCAAGATTTTAAAATATTTGTTTCTTCATCATAAGCTTCTTTTAAGATTTGTTCAATCTCTTTATATTGTTCGGAAACACTTTTTTTATTAAATTCTTCTAAATCTATTTTTTGAGTAGTAAAATCTTTATTTACCTTAATCTCATTTTCTTTTTCTGTCTTTTTAGTATTTTTCATGTTATCACCTCTACTTTAATAAATTTAAAGCTTTACTTACTTTATTATTATAAGACTTTAAGAATCTATTGCAAGCTTTTTTCATGCTTATAATCATATTATTTTCTTTTTCTTCTATTACTTTTAAATTTTTCATTAAATCTTTTTCTAATTCTTTAGCACTTATTTTATCACTACTCGCGCATTCTTGCACTAATTTATTTAATAAATTAAGTTTTTTAGTTTCTTCATCTTCCGTTGGTAATTCTAAAGAATTATAATAATCAAAATAATAGGCAGTTAAAAATTTATTCTTTAAAGCCTCATTTTCTTTAGTTTCATTTTTGACATCTTCTCTTATATCTAAGGAAAGTTCATGAGAATCCAAAAATTCCCATAAAATTAAAGCTTGTTGAAAATTAACATCTTTTAAAATTAAATTAGTTTTATGAATTGGCGAGTAGACAGGACTAGCTTGCATAATACTTTTTATAAAGTTAGTACTAAAAAAACCATCTAAAATTATTCTAATATTTTTAATTCTATTTTTTATATCATCATAATCAATATCATCTTCTAAACTTTTAATTGCTTTAAATCTTCTTAAATTCATATTAATAGAAACTACTTCATCATCTATTTTAGTTTGACCTTGATATATATAATCAGTTTGGGTTGTATCTTCACTATCAGTTTGGATCGTCTCATCAAATGCTGCTAAAAAAGTATTTAATCTTTTTATTAAAGTGATAATAAATCTATTTTCATAAATATCATAAGTTTCTTCTTTATTAACATTTAAAAGTTTACTAGGTTTAACCATACCATCTTCATCTATATCTTGTATATAATTAGTATGAGATGCTAAATGGCGAACTGTTTCTTGATTAACTTTTTTCGTTTTTTCAACAATTAATATTTCTTCTTCAGGAATAATAAAACGACGAGGATTACGAATGATATTATCAATATATTCTAAATTTTGTTCAATCATCGGAATCCACGAAAAATCAACATATGATTTTTTCGTTGTTTTATTTATTTTTAATAAATCTTGAGAACTTTGTTTAAACTCATTTAACTTTTCTTGATCTAAATCATATAGCCAATCTAGTTCATTCATTACTATCACCTATATTGTCTTTTTAGTCTTTCTAGATATTCAATACATTCAGTCATTTTATTTTGACCATAAGTATTATTTAAAAACTCGATTAAACCATCTATTTCATTTTTGATTAAAGAAAAGTTAAGTTGTTCAAATTTACGTAAAATTTTATGAGCTACTACATAATCAATAGCTTCAATCTCATCGCCACCACAAGCAACATAAGCGGGAACAAATTGATACATCTGTTTTAATATACGATTACCAAAAGATATTCTAAAATGAGCAATAATATATTTATCTAATTGTTCTAAGTTATTAGCCATACTTTCATCTATTGGATAATCTTTTTCTGATTGAGCAAATAAACTTTGAAAATAATCACTTGTTAATTTTATGGGCTCGGTATCAGGAGCACTAAAAGGTTCACATTTATCATTTATTTCAATTGGCATGGCTCTATCGTATACTTTATCAGTAACCATAAAAGTTGAGTCATCGTTGTTAATTGTACCAACATACCACATATTATTAGGAACTTTTATTTTACCATTATCTAATAATTTCGGATCATTCTCCCAACCATTTGGAACTAATTCAATTATCCATTCATCTTGAGAAGGTAATTCCAAAATTGATAGCATCTCAGCAAAATAATATTCTACTCTTGAAATATTCATTTCATCTAGAATAGTTACAAATATATCATCTTTATATTTGGCTAAATACATATTTCTTAAAACTTCAGATTCATTAAATTTTTTTGTAAATTCGTTAAAATAACCAAATAATTCTGAGCTGTCGCGCCATGATGGTTGAACTGAAGCTATAGCGGATTCATTTTTCACCATTTGCCCAAAAGCATAAGCTAAGGAAGTTTTACCTGTACCAGAAATACCTTCTAAGATAATTAAACGATTGGAAGCAAAAGCAGCGATGAATAATCTAATCATTTTATCAGTATAATATAAACCTAATCTTGAGGCCGCAAAGTTACGAAAACTTGCACAAAAATCTTTTAAATTGATTGTATTATTACCTGGAGTTTGTTGATAACCAACCATTTGCTCATCAATTTGCGATAATTTGAAGAAACGACTTTCTTTTTTTACAACATTACCATTTTCATCTACTTCGCTATTTTCTTCTTCTTCTAAACTAGCGATAAATTTATCATTAGTAGCTTTCAATTTATAAACTTGCGTATTTAATTTTTCAATTTCATCAATTAATTCTTCTTCTTTACGCATATTTTTTCTAAATTTAATTATTCTTTTAACAACAACATATATACCATATACTAATAAAGCATATAAAAGCAATATACTAATAATATTAATTATCAAAATTACTATACCAAATCCCGAAAGAGATTCTTTATATTTAATTATTACATTATAATAATTAACAATATTTAGCATTTTCCATAAACCACTAACTATTCCTTCGCCTATAGCTAATAATCCTCCAAAAAAAGGTTTCATAAATTCTAAGAAAAAATTTCCAAGATCGCTCATATTCTACAACTCCTCTATTATTCTTTTTGGTAATTCGATATCAAAATCATTATTCTTTAATGATTTTATCACAATATCAATATTATTATCATAATATTTTTGTATAATTTCTCGTTGAGAAATTATATCTTCATTAGTTACATATATTATATCATAACTTTCTAAATTTAAATTAATAAGATTTTTATTTGTACAATCAATAATAAAATTATATCCATTATTTTTTAAATTAATTATTTTATTTTTATGTTCTATATAACTATCATAAGATACTAAAAAATAGATATATTTTTTAGTATAGTATGATTTTACCATTCTTTTTAAAGTATTTATTTTTTGATTGCTATTTAAAATTGAAGTTTCTAAATCAACTATATAATAATCTTCAGTTTTATTTTTAACTAATTCTTTTAAAATTAAACTAGAAGTCATTAAAATTGAAGTATAAGTAAGTTCTTCTTTTAAATCTTTATCTTCCAAATGTTTCGTTATTTTACTTGGATAATCTTTTTTAAATTGCTCAATTTGTAATTCACACTTTAAAAAAGTAGCATTTTTGATAAAAGTATTATTACGATATATTAAATAATTATCTTGATTAGGTTTAATTTCTTGAAAAAATTTTTTTTCTTTATTAAAATTAATTTTGGTTTTTCCTAATAACTCATTTATTAGTGATCTATTAGGAGAATTATGTTTTATATTTAATATTTTAATTAGTTTATTTAAAGCTTTATGACATTTTTCCTTATTATAATTTTCGGAAATAGGATTTAAAAATTTATCATATTTAATTCCCAATGTAGTTATTAAGGATAAATATACAATATCATTATCGACTAATTTATTGACAATTTCGTATGTTTCAGCATTGCTAAAATAATATTTATTGATGTATGTTCTTATAACATAAGATAAGGATTTTAATATTTCCTTTTTATTATTAGTTGTTATTTTTTCATCATTAAATAACATTTCAACAAAGTAAATACTATAATCATAGATGATTTGTTCTTTAAATTTTAGATAATAATTTATAATATCTTCTCTCACAATAGCAACCTACTTTCATACATAAGTATAACAAAGTGGCACTTAGTTTGCAATTTAAATCAAAAATTTTTGTGATTTTATATTTTAAAATGTCCTATTGAAAATTCAATCCAAATATATTGAAAGTGGCTTTTGGTATTTATATAAGAGGCTTATTTATTGGACCTTTGCAAGTTTTCAAATCATATGCTTGGTTTCCTATTGTCAATAAATGTCTGTAAAATCCAAAATCTAATATTCTGCCCTTTAATTTAGTGAAAAAATGATAAAACTTCACTTTATAAGCTTTATCATTTTTTCATTATAATTTAAATTTTTCTAAAATAATTTTTTTTACTTAGAATTATGAATAATATAGTAGAAATTGTTAAAAAACCAAATAGGACCAGAATAGATGTTACAGAAGTGCCCGGATTACTTTCTTTGCTTTTTTCATCTTTAGTATCAGTTATGCTTAAGGAATATTGATAACAATCATCTTTATATTTAGTTCGAAGTTCTTTATCTTTATATCCATAAATTGCTGTTTCATCATCATTAAAATTATAAAAAGTATAACTAGCACCATATTTATTAGTTAGCTCTGTCACATATGGTTCATAAAGATTGTGAAAAGTAAAATTAGTTGGAGTTCTAAATTTAAAAGATCCATTAGTTAGATAAGCAAAATCATCTAAAATATCTGATTCGTCAATATATTTTGGCAAAGTCCTTTTTCCATCTACTAAAACAGTTCGAACAGCAGATAGCACTGATTGATTAGAAGTTGTGCCATTTAAGAAAGATGTTGGAACCCAACCACTAGTATGAACGTAATTATAAAGTCCCTCTGCTCCCGAACCATATCCTCCTCCTTTGATTTCAAATAAATTTGCCAATAAAGAAGCTTCATTAGCTGCATTTTCAACACTTCCACCAATTTCATAGGCAATACTAGCTAGATTACTTAACTGTTCATCAGATAAATCATAGGTTGAAAAAGTTCCTTTATTATTACAAACTGGCATTTCTTTAACTACTTGGGGATATTCAATTTCACCAATTCTAATAATTTTACCAGCTCGATTATCACTTTTAGCAAAGGTTGTCATATCAATTGGTTCACCATTTGAATTTAACCAATCATTAGCTTTACCAGCCGAATAAGCATAAATTGTACCTGATTCATTTTTGGCAACGATAAGTATATGACCATTATTAGTACCATCATCTCGCACTAAAATATCTCCAGCTTCTAGCTTGGAAGTAACATCTTCTTTTTCACCAACTTCTATTTCTTCCCATTTGTATTTTTCGTTAAAATCAGTTTCATAAAAATACTTTGTTGTTCGCTGAGTAGAAAATTCTTCTGTAAAACCGAGTTCATATAAAACCCAAGTTACATATGAACTACAATCTATTTTTTTGTCCGCAGGAATTGTTGATGCTCCCCCATATTCAAATTTTTCTTTTTCAATAATTTGCCATACATCCTGAGCAATATCTAATAATTGAGGTTCCTTAGCTTGCCCAATACTCGGAATAACAATTAATGCTAAAATCGCTAAAAATAATTTTTTAATCAATTTCAATTTACACACCTCTATCTTCTATAAGAAATAATACTTGAATTAATCAAAATTGTCAATACGAAAACAAGCACTTGCAAAATAATAAAAAATTTCATAAAATAAAAATGTAAGTGCTATACAAGGCATCTACATTTTGACTATAATACCAGTCTAAGAATTATTTCTTAAACTCTGGTGTCTTTTATTTTAAATTATCATTTCTGATATTTAAAAGTTTTATAATGATTAATTCTAGTAGTAAAATTATAATGTTATTCATAACTAAATCACTACCTTTCTACCCCCCTAAAGCTAGGTCGAAAGACCTAGCACTTTTTGTTTTATAAGAACTTGTGAAGTATAAGTGTTGATAAAATAATTTTAGGTGAAATTTTGGTATAAAAAATATAAATTAAAAATAATTTTAAATCCAACATTATTGACGATGATACGGATAAACACTATAATATCCGTACAAATGAACAAAGAGGTAGAATTATGAATTTTATGACAAAAGATGATTTTATAAAAGAAAGTAATGTAGAAATTATTCAGAAACTTATGAAAAAAACAATGGATATATTACTGCAAAAGAACTTGCAAATTTTGACATTAGTAGAAATTATCTATTCATTATGACTCAAAAAAATGATAGAAAAAGTCGCTAAGGGAATATATATAGATTCGAAGAAAATTGCGGACGTATACTATGTACTTAGTATTAGTACACCAAAGATAATATATTCTCATATGACAGCATTTTATTTTCATAATCTATCTATTAAAGCACCGGATAGTTCCTTTGATATAACAGTTACAAAAAAATACAATAATCCAAAACTAAAAAAACATAATATTTTTTATGTTGATGAAAAGTATTATAATGTTGGAATAACAGATGTAAAAACACCACGTGGAAATAAAGTTAGAGCTTATGACATTGAAAGATGCATCTGCGATATAATTCGTTGTAAAAAAAGAATGGACATAGAACATGTAAAATATGCTGATATACTCGGCATAAAAGAAGAAGTTATAAATTTTGTGAGTATGATGTATGAATAGCATGCAAATAAAAGACAAATTAAAAAATGTAGCAGTAAAGAAAAACCTGGATTTTAATACATTACTTCGCTTATATATGTATGATAGATTTATAGAAAGACTTGCTGTAAGTAAATATCGTGATAATTTCATTTTAAAAAGCGTTCGTCAAATTCTGACAACGCTTTTTATCTAGTTAAACTTTTATTCTCATCTTGTTTAGCAAGAGCTAAATCTAATAAATCTCTTGTATCAAATATTTCTTCTTTATTAATAATTATTGTATCTATTTCATAATTATTAATACTATTGATAATATATTGAGCAGGATTTAATTTACTTTTAATTGTTATACTTAAATTATTATTAAAATGTTTATTCATACTAGCACAATAATCAACAATTAAATTTAAAGTTTGTTGATCTAAAAATAATCCTGTTTCGATAATAATTAAATTATCATAAATACAATAGTGAGCATTTTTAGTTAAATAATGAAAAATATCCATACTATTTGCAAATTTAACTTTAATAATTTTATCTTTTAGTAAACTATCTGTATTTTTTTTATTACTTATAATTTGAAAATGATAATTATTTCCTTTTGCAACTTTATTTAAATAATAATTTTCATATTCTTGATAAATCATATAAACCTCCTATGTCTATTTATTATAAATAATAAATTAAATATTGCAAGAAAAAACGCTTTTTTGAAAATTTAATGCTATAATTATTGATAGAGGTAAGAATATGAAAATTTTAAAATTTAATTGGTTTGCTAAAGAATTATTTATTAATTTAGAAAACAATAAGTTGCAAAAAGGTAAAGTCGAAAATGCAATTATTAACTATGATTTAAGTAAAGAAGAAAGTAATATTATTGATATTGTTTTTAAACAAATTGCTTCGAATAATTATATTCATTTAAAGGATATTAGTTATAATAATAATTCTTTTGCTCATTTATTAAATAGTAATAATTTAAATATCTTTTTTGAAATCAAAGATAAACATTATGATATACCTAATGAAGCTGATTTAAAGATTTTAAATTTTATATATAATA
The DNA here is from genome assembly GCA_947624705.1 of uncultured Bacilli bacterium. Lineage (GTDB taxonomy): Bacteria > Bacillota_I > Bacilli_A > RF39 > UBA660 > HGM10766. The sequence continues at coordinate 12,831 of CANQLL010000027.1, forward strand.
ATCAAGAAAGATATAGTTCTTTTAAATTAAGTGATTTAAAAGAATATGATTTTTATCAAAGAATAGTTAAAATTGGTAAAAAAGCTATACCCGTTTTAATCGCCGCCAATATAGCTTTTACTATGGGTGGTAATTTAGTAGCTGAAGCTTCAGTTGGTGATTATGAAGAGTATTATAATAGTATAAATAATGTTGAAGAAATTACTTTAACTTATAATGATATTGTTAATTTAGTAAATACTAATCCTAATTTATCAAATGAAGAAAAAAATGTAATTTTAAGTTGTAAAGAGTATTTTAATGATAATTTAGCTTATTTAGATCATAATCATATTTCAAATATGTTAAAAAATTTAAAAATTGCATATAAACAGGAAGATAATGGATCAATTAAAGGGTTATATAATGATGAAACTTATCAAATAACTATTTACAATTCTACAAGTTTTAATGATGCAAATATCTCTGTTTTAACTCATGAAATATCTCATGCTCTAGCTATTCCACCTCATGCTTATAATCAAAAAAGTTATGGTCAAAATTTAATTGAAGCTTTAAATGTCATCGTAAATAATGAATATTTTGGACAAAATAAAGAATATGATATCAGTTATCCAACCATTATTTCTTATGCTAAAATTATGGCTGAAATAATTGAACCCGAAGTTTTAAAACAAGCTTTTTTTAAAACTGATATTTCTTTAATTGAAAATTATTTAGTAAATATTATAAATGATGAGGCGTTTGTTAAAGATTTACTTACGGCTATTAATACAAATGTTAATATTAACAATACATTACTAAATAATTCTTTAGATGAACAAGAAAAGAATAATCTATTAAATTTAGCTCAAGAAAATAATAAATTAATTTTAAATAATTTAAAATTAATTTATGAAACTAAAACTAATGAATCAATTGAATCTAATGAAGAAATAATGTATTGGTATAATAAAGAAATTTTATTAGATGAATTAATGAAACCTTATTTTCCCGAAAAAGATATAAGAGAAATGACTATTAATTGTTATACAAATGTAAATGAAAATAAAACTTATTTTGCTAATTTATGTTCAAACACTAAAATAAATTTATGTAAAAAGATAACAACTAAATACTATCCTCTAAGTAATATGGATATAGAAGCTTTTAAAGCCGAAGGAGCTATTAAAGAAGTTAATGGTAAATATATTATTAGCCAAGATTATCAAAATAATTTAATTCTTAAGAATAATCAATTATATACTAAAGGTTATGCTCCTTTAGAATATATGGAATATGAGTTACAAAGTCATAATTTAAAATATGAAAAATGATAAAGTTTGAATTTTATCATTTTTTTATCCAAAAAGTTAAACTTTTTGGGTTCGGTTTAAATTTTGACGGAGCATTTAATTAAAAGCTGTAAACTCATAGCTAAAACATTTCTATTTGGGTAATATGATTTCTTTCTAAATGCAATATAAAACTTCTATGCTCAAAAGTTAATTTTTACTTAAATTCCAAAAAAGCAATTACTAAATTTAATATAACCTCTATAACTAGCTTTTACTCTTTCTAATTTAATTTTATTATATTTATTTAATATTCTTATTTTCTTTTTTATTTTTACTTTATTTTTTCGCTTTATTTTTATTATTAATTTTTTATTTTTTAAAATAAACCGGTATCCTAAAAAATTTACTCCCTCTTTTAAGTTATAAATATTAGTTTTATTGTTTATTTCTAATTTTTCTTCTTTAATTTTTAAAATTATTTCATCTAAACAATATTTTAAATATTGTTTAGATGAATGAAAAATTATAAAATCGTCCATGTAACGTATATAATATTTAATTTTTAATTTTTCTTTTATAAATTTATCTACATCATTTAAATAAAATATTGCTAATATTTGACTGCTTAAATTACCAATCGGTAACCCTTTACCTTTATAATATAAAGGTAAATTATTTATTTGATTAGGGTAATTATTTCTTCTCTTAATAATTGATTTATTAACATATTCTTGATTACCTACTTTCAATAATATTTTCAACTATATTATATAAATCTTTATCTTTAATTATTTTACTTAATTTATTTAATAAAATTTCATGATTGATATTAAAAAAATATTTTTTAATATCAATTTTTAAAGCATAAATATTATCATTATTTATTTTTAATTTATTTATATATTTTATTGCTAATTTTAAACCATAAGATGTGCCTTTATTTTTTCTAGTTGCTACATTACTATTTATTAGTAATGGTTCTATTAAAGGAATCAAAACATTATTAGAAATTAAATGATTTACTATTTTATCTTTTAAATTTTCACTCATAATAATTCGATATTTTGGATTTCTTATGATAAATATATTATATTTATCATGTTTATATTTTTTTAATAACAATTCTTTATAAATATTTAAAATATTTGTTCCTAAATAAAGTTCATAATTACTTATTTTTTTCTTATTTCTAGTTTTACTTTTTATTTTATAATATTCATTGAATATTTTATCTATATCAACTATATTATCATATGTTATTTTTTTCATAATTTAATAATCCATAATTTATTTTTCTTATTTCTAATATATAATTTGTTATACTTTTATACTTTTTAGTTTTTATATATTTCCGATGATAGATTTCTAATAAAAAGAAATCTATCATTGAAATATTTATTAATATATTTTTTATATTACTAATTCTTATTTTTTGATTATTTTTATTGATTAGATAACTATATGTTAGTTCAACTACTTCTAACATATAGTTATCTAAATGAGTTTTTAAGGTTATTTCTTTCTTTGGTAAATTAATCAGTATTTTATTTAAATACCAATATGTTTTTTGCACAGAACTTAATAATTTAAAATTATTATCCATAAAATTATTTTCCTTTCATATGAAAAAACAATAATTTAATATTGTTCTTTCTGATGTAGCAATAGTTAAGCATTCCCCTAATTTTAAATTAAAGAAATCACAACGTCTAACATCCTGTTTTTTAAAACAATTAATTATGTAAATTAATAGTTCTAAGGAATAAATCTTGTTTCCAATCTAAATTATTTCTAATTTTGATCCCTAAACAATTTTATTATTTAGGTACTCCCTCTCTTTATTAGATTCTATCTAAATAAATCTCGGTATAATAATATAGTTAAACTATATTAAAATAATTTTAGTAGGAATCTGGCACCACGGCCCAGCTATTATTAGTATTGTTGTTGTCCAAGTTACCTGTATTGTTAGCATTGAATACATTAGCATTGTTATTAGAGTTGTTAGGCGAGGCCGTCCAAAAAACCTGCAGCAATTTAGACTTATCCCTATATAAACACTTTGTTTATACCTTTTTTATTTTTGGCACCGGTTTGAATTTTGTCGGAGCAAAATTCAAACAATTACCTCTCGTTTTCCTTTTATTGAATATCGATTTCATTTCCAACTTCGCCCGTACCTGAATACGTTAGATTATCAGTTTTCAGATTGATAACTGGCACCACGGCCCAGCTACTACGAGCAGTGCTGTAGTCCAAGTTACCTGCACTGCCCGCACTGAATACATAAGCATTGCGACTAGAGTTGTTAGGCGAGGCCGTCCAATAAATATAACTTCGTCTTAAATAATTTTGCTCGGATGCATATGGACTATTATATGAAAATCCTCCCATTGCTAGTTCATCAGCTGTTATTAATCCTATTTTACTTTTATATAGTCCTCCATAGGTTCTTGGTTCTTTATTTTTGTCTACTTGTTCCGGACATACCAGGGTTGGAGTTACATTTGTTGTACTTGATCTTAATCTCTGGTAAGCTCCATAATATAAGTTATCCGCTAAAATCATATCATCGGTTCCACTTCCATAACTTATATCATTACAGAATAAACCATAAGCTATCTGCTCATCATAGTCATTTAAATTCGTTTTATACCATTCTTCTAAGGCATTTTTAATTGTACTATTTTTTTGGGACTCACTTGGATTTGAAAATGTTTTGCTTGTACTATCATATGTTATTTCACATGGTGCACTATTAGTACAGGCTATTCCTCCACTCGTATAGCCTACTTTTTCATGTTGGGGAGTTGAAGAATCACTCGTATAATCATTATATTTTGAACTATTTGTTGAGTTATTCTTTATTAATCTGATTGTTCCGTCCCCATTGACTCTAAGAATACGCCAATCTTGGTTGGCAAAATGCACATAGTTATTTTCTACTTGTCCTCGGAAGATATAACTTGTTCCTCCATAGTCATCGGCTGTTTTATATAACCCGCTTCCTTTGGTTATATCTTCTTCTGATGTACCTGTATTAGGAAAGCCTTTGGTAAAGTCTGGTTCTTCTTGAATAACTGGATAACTTACTCCTAAGATCGTTTTTACTTTCTCAGGTGGTTTATATCCATTTATTTGAATTAAACCATTAAATTCTTTTCCTTGATTATAGTTTTGTTCCGAATATGTTTCTTTAAATTCAATTGTTAATTCATATGTATCTGTGTGATCTTTTTCTATACTTACTCCCTCTAGTAAAGTTGTATCACTTCCTGGTAATGGTGTTTCTTCTGTTGCTTCTTCTTCATTTCTTTTGATACTATATACTAATTCATCTTTTATAAATCCATTTGTTACATTTATTAAATCAACATTATATTGCGTAGTTACTGTACCTATATTTCTTACGGTAAATGTTATTACTTTTTTATCTCCTGGTAAAGCATTTTCCATTCCTACTATACTTGTTCCGTCATATTCGAGTTCCATTTTTCCAGCTGTTATGGTAGTAGCTTTAGCATCTTCATTTCCCTCTACTTTAGAAACAAAGTAGGCATATGATACACTTAGTAACATTACTAAAGCAATTGATGCAAATGCTAAAGCTACTACTCTTCCATTCCATTTTAATTTTATTTTTTTCATATTTCTAAACATTCCTTTCCGTCTCACTGCGTTCGTCTTCAAGAAACAAACGCCAATGAAAATAAAAGCTTCAATAAATTTTTGTTCTTTGGTACAATAGTAAACTATTATTAGGTATACTACAAATCACGCGGAGGTGAGTGGTGTTAAGTTATTTTTTCTTAAACCCGTATATTTATATGTGTAGATTATTTCTAGAGTACAAATGAGTGTGCCTTTAAGTTTTTTTTACTTATGTATATAGAGCACGAAACCTTATCTTTGTTTATCAATATTCCGATGAATTTAAATAGAAATTTTCAGTCAATGCCTTTTAACAAAAATATTTTTGAAAGGAGTTTTTTATGTTAAAAACTATTTATAACAATTGTGCTGGTATTGACGTTCATAAAAAGACTATTGTTGTTACTATTGCTAAAACTAATACAGAAAATGTTACTGAATATGTAACTAAAACTTTTAGAACTTTTACCGAAGATTTAATCAAATGTCGTGAATGGTTAGTTTCAAATAATACCTTTGATGTTTGTATGGAATCTACCGGTAAATA
>CANQLL010000028.1 GCA_947624705.1 uncultured Bacilli bacterium
TTTTTGTAAATATAAAGTTAGTTTTTGAAACAAGTTTTTGAAAACTAAAGACTTTTCCTCAGAAATTTGGTACAATACTAAGTAGAGGAGGGTTTTAAAATGATTTTACTTGATAATAAATTTACTTGGAATGAAAATAAAGAAAAAGCAATGATTACTGTTTGTGGTTCAGAAGATACTATAATAGACGAAAATGATAAAAGAGTAAGAGAAGAATATATAGAAAATATTTTTGTTAATGCTGAAAAATTTTCTGAACATATACATATCCGTAATGTTGTGGCTAGAACATTAAGAACTTTATTTGATAAATATAAGCCACTCTTAATTATATTAAGATTTAAAAGACCAGAGGAAAATGAAGTTATAATATTTAAAGATGGAAAATTGGTCAATTATCATATTTTAAGACACTATGAACTTAGAGAATTGATTCGACTAGATGTCAATAATAATAGTTTAAAAGTCAAAATTGATCAAGATTATTACAATAATGTGTATACTCCAAAACAAGTACGAGCTGAAGTAGATGAGATATTACATTATTATGATTATTTAAATCATATTGAGCAAAAAAGTCTATCATTAACTGATAAAAAAATTATTGCGGCTTATGAATTGTTTTATGGGGAAGAACCAAAATTTTATTTAAACCTTAGTACAGCAAAATTGGTAAATATGGTTTTAGCTTTAAGGAAATATGGAATTCCATTAAATGCAGATGATAATAATTATAATATTATGCAAGAAATAGCTGATTTTGCTTATAAATATTATGACTTTAATTTAAGTGATGAAGTTTTTGATAATGCAACTAAAAATAGTATTATAAAAATAGGTAACATTTATCGCCAAAATAATGCTGAACAAAATAATAATTTTACTAGACAATTAACTAACAAAAATAATTAATAAAAAGATAGGGAGTTTTATTATGATTTTACTTGATAAAAGTTATAAATTAGAAGATAAAAATGCCAAAATTAAAGTATGCATAGCATACGACGAAAAAATTAATATTAGGAAACAAGATAAAGAAAATAGATTAAATTATTTTGATAATCTGCTTAGTAACATTAACTCTTCGGTTAATTTATCAAACATTATTTTATGGATTAAATCAATCTTTAGAGATTATAATTTAACATTTTTTAATATAATACTAAATACAGAAAATTTACATAAAGCAGTAGCTTTCAATCAAGATAAACTAGTAAGTTTTAGCTACATTAATAAAGAAAATGGTCAAGAGATTTTAAAAATTGAAAATGATAATTATAATATAAATACTAAAATTAATAGAAAATATTATCAAAATAATTCTAATTATTCTCATGTAAATTTAAAAATCAAATCAATTTTAAATGATTTTTTACAAATGCAAGAAATTCGATATACGTCTTTAAAAGATTTTTTTGATATACAAGAAGTATACTATATACCTTTACACAATAAAAGAAATCTTATTGAAATGTATAATTCATTTTACCATGAAGTACCTAATTTTTCTTTAGTTTCAACTGAACGTAAAATGCAAAATATGATTTATATTATTGAAAGTTGTGGCTTTTACTATGATTATCAATATTCTATAAATGAAGAAGAAAAAGTGGTTTATTCTCAAGAATTACAAAATGATATAGAAATATTGAAAAGCTATTATGTTGATGATATTGACGAATATTTAAAAAATAAGGAAAAAGTTATTAATGAAAATATCTCATTTATTGGCGAAACAATAAGAAAACATATAAACAATTTGTCAGAAAATGAACAAGTTGAATTTTTAAATAATTTAGCCTATAATATGAGCTTAAATTACCAAAATAAATCTCATCAAATAGAAGAACCTTATAATTCTTTAATTAAATCTTTAACTAAATAAAATATAGTTATTTTAAAACTATATTTTTTTAATAGCAAAAATGTTTGGCAAAATTTTTACTATTTTGTTGACACTTTTTTGTTAAGTGATATAATTAAAATGTAAATAGAGAAGGGAAGTAAAGCAAATGAATGCATTGAAAGAATTATTACAAGAATTAGGAATTTCGAAAGTTAGATTATCAAAATATTTAGGTGTTTCTAGACAAATGGTATATAACTATTTAGAATTAGATAATATTAATAAATGGCCTAAAGAAAAGAAATTATTATTATTTAAATTATTAGATATTGAAGATGGTGAACCTAGTACAATCGCTAATATAAAAATAAATACTGATTATTTAATGAGTGTTGAAGCTAAATTAAATAAAGCCAATAAGAGTGGGGGAGATTTTGATACTTTCTTTGATTTAAAAGGTTTAACTAAAGAAGAACAAACCCTACTTTCTGATTTAGCCTATTTACTTAGAGAAAAGTTAGCTGATGCTGATAGTGATGAAGATCATACCGAAAATTATTATGCAATTTTATATTTATATCACATGTTACAAGCTATGGATAACGTTCCGGAAATTAAATATATTTTAGGATATATGTCTAAAACCACTGGTTTTACTGATCCTAATGATTATAAATTTGATGAAGAAAAACAATTTATCTTTGAAGGAATATTGTACTCTGCCCTAACTTTATATAACAATGGGGGAGCTTCACGTAGTAAGATAATGGAAACTCATAAAAGATTTGTCCAAGAAATAGAACATAAAAAAGAAGAAGCATTAAGTAGAACCCAACAATTAAATACGATAAAAGTACAAGCTTTAAAAGAATTAAATTATTCTGAAATAAATGAAACTAATGCTGCTGAGGTATTTGAGAAGATAGCAGAGATTCAATCTCGTAAGGTTTAGATAATTGGCTGATAATTAGCCAATTTTATTTTAAATATATAACTTCCTATAATATATATTATGTTAACTAATATATAATAGAAGAAAATTAGAAGTAATTAAAAAAAGTTATGATAGCTAATCAAATACTAATTACTACTTCTCTCTTATTTAATATTTAAGCTTTTACTTAACTCTTTAATTATATTTTCATTTTGATTAAACATAACTGAAAATATTAAATATTCTTTCCATAAAATTATTTCTTTTTTATCTCTTTCATCTAATATACTAAAATCTTTTAAAAAATTCTTTAATCCTTCTAATTTTAAGTTTATTTCATTTCCTAATTTAGATCTTGTATAATGTTGTTGATTTACACTAGATAAATAAAAATAAATAGTTACTCCATAGATAGGAAATAAAAATAACATTAGAAAAAAAACTTTTAATATACTTTTTGTCATAAATAAAACTATTAAATCTAATGATATTAAAATAAATGTAGCTATTAATGCAAATAAATGTTTTTTATTTTTTTTATTATTAGTTATTAAACCTTTATTTTTGGCTTCTTCTTGAATTAAAATTAACCAGTTATAATAACTAATTTTATTTAAATCATTTAAATTCTTTAAAATATATTCTTCACTTTTACTTAAATTAGTAAAATTATTATTTAAAATTGTTATTTTATTATTTTTATCAATACTAATATATTTTTTTAATTCTAGATTTAAAATAGTAGCTATAAGATCTTTATTGGTAATTTGATAATCATCTATATAACTTAATATTGCTGGGGAATAATTATCTATAATATCGCGATAGTAAGATTTATAGTGACCAAAATCTTCTTTATCTAAATGGTATTTTTGACCTTGATGTTTTGCTAAAGAAATTAAATAGATAGGAATTATAAAGATAAAGGAAAAAATTAAAGCTAAGATAAAATTATTTAAAATCATTTTTAACAATAAAAATATTGTAATTGATCCTTCAAAAATGATTGTTTGAATAATTGTTATCATTAACACACTAAAAAAAAATAAAAAAAATCCTAGAAAATATTTTAATACTTTATGTTTATTTAAAAAAGTCATCTAAACTGCCCCACTCTCTTATCTTTTTAAATTATAGCATGAATGAGACTTAAATAGTAAAACATTTAGAAAACAAATGTCAATAAAACGATAATTACTCCACAAAGTAAACCATAGATAATATACTTTTGTTTTTTATATTTTAAAGCTTGTGGTAATAATTCATTTATAGCTAAGGTTATCATTAATCCTGCTACAAATAATAATATGATACTTATTAAACTATTAGTTATATATTTTGCTAAAAATATGTAAGCTAAAATTGCTCCTAAAGGTTCAGCTAAACCTGATATTAAAGTTTTTTTAATAGCTTGCCATTTACTATGCGTAGCATAATAAATTGGCACAGCAATTGAAACACCTTCAGGAATATTATGAAGTAAGATAGCTATTCCTAAAGATATACCCAAATTTATATCCTTGTATGCACTCATGAAGGTAGCTATTCCTTCAGGTAAATTATGAATCATTAAAGCTAACATACTTAAAATACCTAATTTATATAAATTGTTATTATTATTTTTTAATTTATTTATTCTTTTATTAATAATATTAACTGATATAATTCCAATAATAAAGGAAATTAGACATATTATAAAACCTTTTAATAAATTATACTTGGAAAGAATAACGGCCGTTGAATGCGGAATTAAATCAGTTACAGATATACATATCATAACACTTAAAGAAAATGATAAACAAAAAGAAATAAATTTATCAATATTTTTCTTACTGATATTAAAAAAGATAACTAAAGATCCTAAAACGGTTGATAAACCAGCAATAGATGATATTAATAAAGGAATTAATATTTGCATACTCTACTCCCCTTTTTAAATTTATATGAAAAAAACTAACATTTTATTAAAAATATTAGTTTTTATAATTAATTTTGATTTAATATTTGTTGATTTTGAATTAATTCATAACTAATTAAATCATAACTATCTAAATTTTCTTTAAACATATTAACCGCAGTTATTTGCCGATTTTCATAGGTTGTATAATAATAAATACCTTTATCTAAATTACAACAAGAACTATAAATAGTTATTTCGTATTTATTATCACCCATGTGGACACAACCTCTTTGTTGATTAACTGAACCTAAAATTTCAAAAAATTGGCTGATACTAGCGGATTCGGAATCACCAGATATAGAATTCAATTTGGTAAATGTAGCTTTAACAAATCTAGATGCTGATGATAAATCACCTGGTAAACCTAAAGCTCCCATTCCCCTACTATAAGTATTTAAATTTATTTTTTGGGAAAAATTATTTTTTGGTTTTTCCGTTGATAAACTTAGATAATTATTTAAATTAAACATTTGGATATCAAAAGTGGGATTATTAGTTAAAACTCCAACCGGATTATCATAGATTTTTAAACCCTCTTTAATACATTCAACCGTTAAAGATTTTTCTTTATCAGCTATAATCCAATGCAAAGGAGATGCCGGTAAATCATCACTAAAATTCATTTTAGTGATGTTAATTTTTTCTAAAAGTTTTTTAGCTTCATCTATGTTAGTACATTGCGCTAAAATCCATGGAATAAATTCAAAAGATGCAATATTATTTTTATCCTTTATTGCCTCTTGATAAACAGCATTTTCAGGAAAGTTTAAACCAGCCATAGCTAAACCTTTTTCATTAATAGCATCATAATATAAAGGATAGTCATTAGCTACATAAGCCATACCGATAATAGCATAATGATTAGTTATTTCTTTTTCTTGTTTAAATTTAAAAATATAATTTCGAGGCGTTATAGTAACTGTCTCTTGATAAGAATATTCTAAATCAAAATTACGACCAAAATAATGATCTTTAGTATTATAAGTAATTGCTGTACACATATTATTTACCTCTTTCTAATATATATAAAGTATATCACAATTATTATTCATTATCATTATTTAATATCATTATTTAATATATTTTCATATTAAGCGATTTGTTCATTTAGTTCATAAATCTTATCTTCATATTCTTGGATTTTATTTTCATAATTATAAACTTGTTCTTCATAATCTTGTTGTTTTTGATAATAATTACTGGCATTAGTTTTTAATTTATTAATATTTTCAGAAGAAGCATAAATAATTATTTCTTGAATCTCACTACTTAAGGGAACTATTTTTTTATTATTTAAATTTTTAATAACTTCTTTAGCTAATTTAAAAGGCTTTGAACAATTGGTTATAAGGGTAATTTCTTGATGATATTCTAAATTTTTTACTTGACAATATTTATTCATTTGGACTTCTATTTTTAGACTCTTAATATCTTTTTCAACGTATTTAACATTTTGATGAAAATCATTTAAGAAAAGATTATCTTGCATAGCCAGTTCAATTGTTTGGGTTTTAAGCATCGTTTCATTAACATCTAAAACTTCAAAATTAAGAGTTCCTATAAAAGTTAGGCCACACCCTACTCCTAAAGCTATTACTAAGCTAATAAAACTGATAATCATTTTCTTTTTAGCATTAGATCTACTAGCAATAAAATTTAAAATAATTAATAAAATAATAATTGTTAAACCAGTTGCAGCTAAAATAGCTATTAATAAACCTAGAAAGAATAAACCTGTTTTAGCTATTAGGAAAGTCAATATAAAACTAGCTAATAATATTATTAAAATGAAACAAAGAAATAAAACTAACCATAAAGCAAAGAATTTAATTATTCCAATGATAAATTTAAATAAACTATTAATAAATTTATATTCACTATGTTTAGGATCACGAATAATTATTTTATTCTCTTTTTTATTTAAAACTATTTTTTCTTCTTGATAAACATTTTCTTTAGAATTTATATTTTGTTTTAATTTATCATAATAATCTAAATATCTCGTTTTAAAAACATGAACTATTATAATTATCGAAGCAATTATACAAAAGATAATTAAAAGCGAGTTTAAAAAATTATTAAGAAAATAACTAATATTATGCGGCAAAAAAGAAAAAATATTGAAAAATAAAGTATGACCTATATATACGATAATAGCAGAGATAAAAATTAAAATTCCTATTATCATAATTTGCTCTAATAAACATTTAATTTTACTTTTAAAATTCATATTAATAAATAAATTAATAGTATTAGTAATAAAGTTTAAAAAATCTTCAATAGCTTTATTTAAGGTTTTTTTATTTTCTTCTTCCCCTTTTATTTCGCGAATGTCATTATGTAATAAATCATCAATATTTAAATTAAATTTATTACTTAAAGCGATAATTTTATCCATTTCCGGATAAGCAATAGATGATTCCCATTTGGAAATAGCTTGGCGGGAAACTCCTAACTCCTCCGCTAATTGTTCTTGGGATAAATTATTATCTTTACGAATTTTCTTTAAATTTTTAGCAAATTGATTATTCATTAAATTTCTCCTTTCGCCTTCATTTTACCCTTTTTAGGTGGTAGCAAAACACCAATTTTAAGTTGTTTTTAGTAGAAATTTGGTTGCCATAACTTTTTCTTTAGTTATATTATCATTAAATTTGCATATTTACTAGTATTTTAGTAAGATATAATTGGTGATTTAATGAACCTTTATTTAAAAAGAAAAAATAATATTCAACTTTATGAATTAAAAGAAGATATCCTCAAAATAAAAGCATATAAAGAAAAATATTTAATTTTAAAAGAAGCTAATTTAAATCTTACTTGGCCTCAATATACTAAAGAAGGATTAAATATTGAAAATACTTTAAATCAAGATTTTATTTATGGAGATTTACTTCCTTTTGAAATAAATTATAATTTAGAAAATAATCAATATTTTCAAAATTTAATTAATTTATATTTAAATTGTTATACTAAATTTGGTCCTTTAATTTATTTTGAAAATCAAGAATCATACCTCGCTTCCCAACCGCTTTTAACTTTTCCCGATCAATCTTCTCAACTTAAAGAAAAAATGATTGAAATTAAAGCTTTAGCTTTAACAAAACCTTTATTAAATTTAGAATTATTTATGCAAAAAAGATTTGATTTAATGGATGAAAAAGCTATTATTGAAATTCTTAAATTATATAATATTTCTTTAAAAGAAGAAAATGTATTGGCTGAAAATATCGATAAAAATTTAACTTTAAAAACTTCCCGAAAATTAAAAAATTATTTTAATTAATTTGGGAAGTTTTTCCATTTATTATATGAATAAGCTCATATCTTTAATCCATAATAATAGTGGGAGGTATGTTATTATGAGTAATGCAAGAAATAATAATAGTACTAACAATAGTGCTAGAAATAGCGCGCGTAATAGTGCTAAAAATTGTAACAACAGCGCTAGAAATAATAATAGTGCAAAAAATTCTAACTCTGCTAGAAATAACAATAGCGCACGTTAGAAGAAAGGAAAAGATTTTACTTTCCTTTAACTTTTATGACTACGAGGATGATAATCATCGTAGTCTTTTTTTAATTTTTCATTAACTAAATGCGCATATATTTGGGTTGTTGAAATATCACTATGTCCTAACATTTCTTGAATAACTCTTAAATCAGCCCCATGGGCTAGTAAATGTGTAGCAAAAGAATGTCTTAAAACATGGGGACTAACATTTTTAGCAATATTTTTTTCTTGACATAATTTTTTAATAATTTTAAAAAAACCAACCCGAGAAATATTATTTCCTAAATTATTAATAAAAAGATAATCACTATTTTTATTCTTTAAAAGAGTATTACGATAATAATCTAAATATGTAATTAAAGCTTCTTTAGCTACATCTCCTAAAGGAACAATTCTTTCTTTACTCCCCTTCCCTAACACTTTAATAAAATCATTTTCTAAATCTAAATTAATAAATTTTAAATTAATAAGCTCGCTTACTCTAATACCTGTTGCATATAAAACTTCTAACATAGCTTTATTGCGATATGAATAAGCATCAGTTAAAGGTATATCTAGTAATCTATCTACTTCTTCTTCCGTTAAATAATGCGGTAATGTTAAGGGTTTTTTAGGCGATATAATATTTTCACAAGGATTAATTATTTTTTCATCTTCACTATTTAAAAAAGTATAAAAAGAATTAATAACTGTTATATTATGAGCAATAGTTGTAGCTGATTTATGAATTTTACTTTGATGTTTAATAAATTTTTGGATATCTTGAGCCGATAATTTAGTTAAATCTTGATTAGAAAAAAAGTCTTGAAAAATATCTAAATCATTTTGATAAGATTTTAAAGTATTTTGACTTAATTTTTTTTCATATTTTAAATAATCTAAATATTTTTCTAACATCGTTACCACCTTAACTTATATATTTTTAAAAATTAATTTTTTTCTTGTAAATATCTTTTTAATAAAAAAGTTAAAAAGTAAGGAAAAGTATAAAATTTACCATTAAATCCAATATTTTTATTACATAATTTTATGCCATAATTTATATTTTTAAATTGTTTTTCATCTATTAATTTTGTTAATGAATAAGTTGCATTATCAGAAGCTTTTACTTCTACTGGGATAATATTTTTTTCATCTCTTAAAATAAAATCCATTGCAATTTTATTTTTATCGTCTCGATAAAAATATAAATCAAAACCAGCTTTAGTTAGCATTTCGGCTATTATATTTTCGTATAAAGCTCCTTTATATGTTCCAAAATTTTGGTTATTTCTTAAATCTCTTTGCGATTCTTCATCTAAAGAACCGATGAGTAAGCCCGTATCAGCAAAATATATTCGATAATTATCAGGATTATAATTTGCTTTAAGAGGCATTTCTAAATGATCTAAAGAATAACTAATATTAATTATTCCTGCTTGTTTTAGCCAATCAACTACACCAATATATTCTCTATTTCTTGCGCCATTAGTAAGCTTAGTTATTTGAAATTTTTTATTTTCATTACCTAGAAAAATTTTAATTTTTTGATAAGCATTTAATATTTTAGTTTTATTTAAACCTCCCGCATATTTAGTAATATCCTCTTCATAATCAATTAATAACTTTTGTTGCATCGCCAAAATTCCACTAAAATTTTTATTATCAATAAAAGTACTTACAATTTCTGGCATTCCGCCCGTAATTAAGTAATCTTTAAAATTTTCTAACATTACATTATATTGAATATTTGTTAAAGGTTTCAATTCTTTCATACATACATATAAATCTTCAATTTGCTCTTCCCTATAACCTTTAGCCCATAAAAACTCTTCAAAATCTAAAGAACGCATAGTATAATCTTCTTTATTGCCTACACTATTTGAATGAATTTCCTTATAATTTATGCCCATTAAAGAACCAGAACAAATTACATCATAACGTCCATCTTGATGAAAAAATTTTAGTGAAGTAGCAGTATCGGGATATTGTTGCATTTCATCGAAAAAAATTAAAGTTTCGCCCGGAATAAATTTAAAATCATTATTTAATAAACTCATGTTTTTAATAATTTTATCGGGTGTATATCCGTCTTGAAATATATTTGTAAATTCGGGCATCGAAACAAAATTAATTTCAATAAAAGATTTATAATTTTCTTCACCAAATTTTCTAATCGAAGTAGTTTTACCGATTTGTCTTGCTCCTTTAATAATTAAAGGTTTTCTATTTTTACTTTTTTTCCAATCTAATAAAAATTTATCAATTTTTCTTCTTAACTCAGCCATTTTTTAATCACCCTACATTAATTTTATCACATTTTTAGAAAGAAATTCAATAGTAAAAATCACATTTTCCGAAAACTATGATATCTTGACTTTTGGCTAAGTTGTGCTATTATATAAGACGTTTAGAAGATTAATTCTTGGGGGTAATTATATAATGAAAAGAAAAACTAGAAAAGCAAAAATTCAAGCTCAAAAACGCAAAATCCAAAAATTAACTGAATTAAAAGAATTAAAACAAAAAGCGCAGTTTTTACAAGAACAAATTGCAAAGCAAAAAAAACAATATTTTAAGAATTTTAATCTAAGAAATGCTAAAGTTTTAAATAGCACTTGTAATTTCCTTATTCCCTTTTCTTTAATGACATTAATCACAATTGGAGCAGTAGATACTTATGGTGGATTTTTACCTTTTAAAAAAGATAAAATAACAAAATATAAATATTATAATTTAGAATGGCAAACTAATAGTTACCAAAATATCCAAGAAGAATATATATATATTTTTGATTATTCTCCCGATAACAATTTAATCTTATATACTCCTTGGAAATATGAAAACAATCAATATACTAGATTAAAAAAAGAATTTAATCCTGAGAAATTAAATAGTTTAGATTTATATAATGCTGTATTATCAGAAAACTATGAACTAATTGAAGAATTATTAAATTCCGCTTATTTTGAAGAAAAACAAGTAACCAATATTTTAAATGAGCCAGAAGATAATCAATATTTTTTAAAAGCAAAATTAAATTATTTAGATCTAAATGATTTTATAACTTATGATGAATCTAATTTAGATAATTTTCTTATTACTATGGGTGAATTAGTTATAATTTTGGGTGTTAGTGGTGTTATAAATCATTTGAGAAAATTTGATTACTTAAAAGATTTAAAAAAAATTAATGAGGAATATCAAAACAAGATTAAATCTTATCAAGATTTAAAGATAGATTATGAAACTGTTAAACAAAGAATTATAACTTTAGAAAAAACAACAGGAGTTAGAAGATGAAAAATAATGAAGATATTTATTTAAAATTAAAAAAGGAAGTTAAAAACTTAGAATATACTATAAAACACCCTACTGTAGTTAAAGTTCGTAATTTATTAATGCGAGGGATTATTCAAGGGGGAATACATGTTGATAGATATTTTCCATATTTTTTAGCAGGAGTTATTAGTATCTCAACTGCTAATTATCTTCCTATTACCCCATTTGAAACTGACCAAGTAGAGGAAAATATGCACGTCGAAACTATTGATACTTCTCAAGGTATACATGTAAAACATTTATCTTTTGATCATAAATATAGTGATACAATTTTAGAATATTCAACAGGTTGGAAAATTAATAATAATGATTTATACGAAAGAATTTCTACAACTTATCAATTAAACGAAGATATTGATATTAATAACGCGGAAGAAATTTTAAATATGAGTAAAGAAGAAATTGAAAGTTTATTAACTATTACAAATATAGAAACTATTTATAAAGATTCTTTATTACCAGATGATTATATTTATCAAGAAGATGCTTTAATTTTAATTAATCATTATGATGATGAAAATATGGTTAAAACTAGAAATGAAACTAATGCTGAAAATCGTTTTGATATTTTTTGCTTTATTCTTTATTATTGTATTTCGACTTCTATTTTTTCTTTTATTTTAGTTAAAGCAAAAAAATTATTTTTAAAACTTATATTAAAGATAAATTATTAGATATTAAAGCAAAATATATTTCGGCTGATAATGTAGAACTAGAAAATTTAAAAAAATTGTTAGAAATAAAAAAAGAAAATTTAACGATGTTAGATTTAAATACTAAAACTTTAAATCATAATTATACTTTAAGAAGAACAAAGGATGATGATAATGATAATTAATCTAAATGAAAATGATAATTTCCATTGTTTAAGAGGTATAGATTTACAGGAATTATTAAAGCAAATAAATGATTATAGTTTAGAATATCGTAATATTTTAAATTTGCCTCAAGATATAACTTTTGGCGTAGAAATTGAATATGAAAATATTTTGAAAACTCCAGTTGATAATTTTATCAAAAAACAATTACCTACATGGAAATCAAAAATAGATGCTTCTTTAACTTTAGGAGGAGAAATAAATTCGCCGATAATGAAAGATGATTTTAAATATTGGGAAGAGTTAAAAACGATTTGCCAATATTTAAATGAAAAAGATGCTGATACTTTTCATAATGCAGGTGGACATATCCATCTTGGAGCTCATCTTTTAGGAAAAGATGTAAATGTTTGGAAAGCTTTTTTAAAGTTATATACAGCTTATGAAGGAGTTTTATTTAGATTTTTATATGGAGATAAGATAAATGCTCGTAAAAAAATATTAAAATATGCCAGTCCTATTTCCAAGTGGTTATATAATGAATTAGAAAATATAAACCTTGCCCATAATGTATACAATATTGGTTATATTATCCAAAAACAAGATGAGCGAAGAGAGGCTGTCAATTTTGATAATGTTTGGTTTTCCCCTATTTATGATTCAGAAATAAAAAATACGTTGGAATTTAGAGCCCCTAATTCGTCTACAAAAGAAATTATTTGGCAAAATAATATTAATACTTTAGCCAAAATGCTTTTATCAGCTGTTCAAGATGTAATGGATATTGATTTTTTAGATTATAAATTAGCTCATGAATTTTCTTCCTATCAAGATAATAAATATATGTATAGTGAAGTAACTTTAAAAAATGCTTTAGAATTTATTGATTTAATTTTTGATAATAATTTAGATAAAATATATTTTTTAAAACAATATTTGAAAAATTTTCAAACAAATTATGAAGTGGATGAAGCCGTTAAAGCGGAGGACTTTATTAATGCCAAGATTAAAAAATTATAATTTAGCTTAAATTTAAGTTTAAGCTATTTTTTTGGAATTTTTTCTATCTATTAATTAAAGTAATTATGGTTTATAATATAAATGGTGATGTTATGCAACTTTTAGCAGATTTATTAAGACCAAAAAAATTAGATGATGTTATCGGCCAAGAACATTTAGTGGGTAAAAATAAAGTTTTACGAAATTTAGTTGAAAATAAAAAAATGTTTTCTTGTATTTTACATGGAAAACCGGGAATTGGGAAAACTAGTATTGCTTATGCTATCGTAAGTGAACTTAATATTCCCTATCGTTTTTTAAATGCTACAATCAATAATAAAAATGATTTTGATATTGTCATTGAAGAAGCGAAAATGGAAGGACAAATGCTCGTTATTATGGATGAAATTCATCGTTTAAATAAAGATAAACAAGACCTGCTTCTTCCTTACATTGAAAATGGTTTAATTCTTTTAATTGGTTTAACTACTGCTAATCCTTATAGTAAAATAAATCCGGCGATTAGAAGTCGCGTTCAGATTTTTGAATTACATGAATTAACTTTAGAAGATATAAAAAAAGGATTAAAAAAAGCTTGTCAAAGTTTAGAAAATATTAAAATTAATGAGGAAGCGCTTGAATATATAGCTAAGCTTTCTAGTGGCGATTTTCGCAGTGCCTTAAATCTTTTAGAAGTCAGTTATTATTCAGCTGTTAATCATGAAATAACATTAGAAACTATCAAAGATATTAATTCTAAACCAGTCTTTTTTCACGATAAAAATGAAGATGGTCATTATGAAGTTTTATCGGCTTTTCAAAAATCCATTCGCGGCAGTGATGCCGATGCGGCGGTCCATTATTTGGCGCGGTTAATTGAAGCTGGGGATTTAGATAGTATCTACCGGCGTATGAGTGTTATTGCATATGAAGATATTGGTTTAGCAAACCCGGCGATGGGACCCAAAGTTCACGCTGCCATTCAAGCGGCTGAGTTAGTAGGTCTTCCCGAAGCCCGTATTCCCCTCGCCACTGTTGTTATTGAACTGGCTCGAAGTCCTAAAAGCAATAGCGCAATTATGGCTATCGATGCGGCATTAAGTGATATTCACGCGGGAACCACCGGCAATGTGCCTATGCACATTAAAAATCATAATCCTGCTTATAAATATCCTCATAACTTTCCCAAAAGTTATGTGAAACAACAATATTTACCCGATAATATCAAAGATAAAAAATATTATCAACCTAAAGATAATAAGTATGAGAATGCTTTAACTAAATTTAGTCAAGAAATGAGGAATGAGAAATGAAAATAGGAGTTATTGGTTGTGGAGCTTATAGTTTGGCTATTAGTATTATGTTAAATAAAAATAATAATGATATTACTATTTGGTCCGAAGCTCAAGATAAAATTAATATTATAGAAAGAAAGGGTCAAATTGATAGTATTTTACCTAATGTTAAAATTCCAACTACTTTAAAATTTACTACTAATTTAGAAGAATGTGTCAATGATAAAAAAATTATTTTTATTATCGTCGCCGCTCAATTTGTTAGTGGTATTGTCAAACAAATAAAACCTTTTATTAAAGAAGATACTATTATTTGTATTGGGACTAAAGGTATTGAACAAGATTCATGTAAATTTATTGATCGTTTAGTTTTAAACGAAATTAAAACTAAAAATTTAGCTGTTATATCTGGTCCAACTTTTGCTATTGATATTGCTAATGAAGAACCTGCTGCTTTAAGTTTAGCCACCCATTCTAAATATGCTCAAGATGCAATTATGAATGCTTTAGCTACAGATAACTTAAAATTACGGCCAACTGAGGATATAATTGGTTTAGAAGTTTGTGGTAGTATTAAAAATGTTATAGCCATTGCCGCCGGGATTGTTGCCGGTTTAGGCTATAAAGAAACAACTCAAGCTTTCTTAATAACCGAAGCTTTACATGATATTAAATCTTTAATTAAAGATTTAGATGGCGACAAAAACACGATTTTAAGTTATGCCGGAATTGGTGATTTACTTTTAACTTGTACTTCTTCTAAATCCCGTAATTTTACTTTTGGTCGTTTAATTGGAAAGCATACTCCTAAAAAAGAATTAGATGCTTACCTTGTAGATAATACCGTTGAAGGTTATTATACCTTAAAATCAATTTATAAATTAATAAATGATGAAGATATTGATTTAGAAATAGTTAATTTAATCTATGATATTATTTTTAATAATGAAAATCCCGAAATTTTAATTGAATTTTTAATTTCTAAGAAATAAATATTTAATTTCGTTCATATACTTACTTTAGGTGATAGAAATGGATCAAGTATATGAACGAAATAATATTTATTTTTTATTAGAAAAAAACAATTGTAGTTTATTATTAAACCAAAATAATTTTATGTTAGAGTACTCTTCTTTAAAAGTAATAGGTTCAAAAAAAGAAATTTATAATAATGAAAATTTAATTTTAGGTCCAATTGATTTTTTACTTTTTTATATTCCTCAACTAGAATATCTAAATCGTAATTATAATCAAAAAGAATTTATATTAAGAAAAAATAATTTAATTGCTGAAAATGAATATAAAAGATTAAAATATTATTATCATAATCAAGAACTAAATTATCTTTATGAAGAATTAAAAAAGATAAATATTGATGATATTTATCAAATAATTAATGATAATGCCGATTATTTTTATCATAAAAGAGATACAGTTATCAAGATTTATACTAAATCTTGATAATGTCATTAACAATATAATTAGTAATAAACAGCCCTGCTACAGCGGGGACATAACTACAGGAAGTAATAGTTTTATTAGAGCTATTTAAAGGTAGTTCATGACTAAAAACAACGGGAATATTTAAAGAAATATTTCTTTTTTTTAATTCATGGCGCATTACTTTAGCTAAAGGATCATTATAAGTTTTATTTAAAGTAGAAATTGCAAGTTTAGTAGCATCGATTCTTTTCCCAGTTCCCATTGCTGAAATAATTTTGATGTGTTTATTTAAAGCATACTCAATTAAATTTATTTTTGTTGTAACTGTATCACAAGCATCAACAATATAATCAATTTGATATTGATCTAAGATTTGGATATTATCTTGATTTAAAAAGATAGGAAGAGCTATTAAATTATTTTCCGGATTGATATTTAAAGCTCTATTTTTAGCTACTTTAACCTTCTTTTGGCCAATATTATTATTAAGAGCTAAAATTTGCCGATTTAAATTTGTAATATCAATAGTATCATAATCAACAACAATAATGTTTTTAATTCCTAAACGAACTAAACTTTCTAAAACATAGCCTCCTACCCCACCAAGACCAACAATTAAAATAGTTTGATTACTAATTTTTTCAAAATTGGTAATATTAACTAAATCAATAAATCTTTGAAAACTATCCATTAAAAATCACCACACAAAAACCTAGAAAGCAGCTTGCTGTGATAAAAACCCGCTCCCGCGAGGTGGGCATCACATGCCAGTCTTTAGGATCCTGAATCACTTAATGG
Source organism: uncultured Bacilli bacterium (assembly GCA_947624705.1). Classification (GTDB taxonomy): domain Bacteria; phylum Bacillota_I; class Bacilli_A; order RF39; family UBA660; genus HGM10766. Next base: position 16,929 of record CANQLL010000028.1, read on the forward strand.
CCCAGTCTTCTACACGGAAAGGCAATTAGATTCCCAATGTATCACTTAGTCGGTTTTAAGAAAAACAAACTACTTACTCTAGGTATTTATATTATATCATACTTCTTGAAAAAATATACAAAAATACATAAACTTTACATTATTATATATTTAGGTAGAATAAAACTTAAACGTAAAATATCAATTTATCCTAAAAATGGATTTTAGCCTAAAATTTAATGTCAAAATCGCTTTTCTGCTTAGCAAAAAACGTTTTTTAGCCCGATTTTTGAAGCTAAAATCAATTTTTAGCAATTTGCTATTCACTTTTAAATATGGTAATTTTTAGGACGGATGCATAAAGCACCCGGACTAGTGCTTTCCTTAATTTTTAAGGAGGGCGAATAATTATGCGAGAAAAATTTTTTTATCAAGTAATTATTGTGCTACTTTTGCTAGCACTAATACTACTTACTATTTAGTAGAAGCTAGACATCTTAGATTTTTCAACTAAACAACTTAGATTTAACATAATATTGGTTTGGTTGATACATTTTAAAATAAATTAAAAGAGCACCGAATGCCACAGGGGGTCATACGGTGCTTTCCAAGACAAGGAAAGCACTAGGCCTTAAAGGCTTTGTGTATCCAAATTCATTTTAATATATATTTTTATTTAAAGTCAATAAAAAATAATATTATGTTAATCCTTAGTTAAAATGTTACCGAATATTCATTAGTTAAAATGTTACCAAAATATATTAAAATATAACTTTG
>CANQLL010000029.1 GCA_947624705.1 uncultured Bacilli bacterium
ATTAATTAAAAAGAAAAGCGTATTTTCAACAAAAAATAAACTTTTTTCTATTATTAAAGTACGAAACTCGGGTTATACCATAAACTTTCCATAAAAAAATACCCTATAATTCTATAGGATATAATTTTTATCTTAAATAAAGACCGAACTAGTTAAAATAATAATAAAAACTATTAAAATTATGATTCTAATTACTTTAGAAAATCCATAAGAATAAGTCTTTTTTGTCTGATTGTCATATTCCATCGTATAAATTTCAATATAAGGAACTGGACTACGTCGATACCACCCTTTTATTGTTACCTGTTTTTCAAAATATTCTTTAGATTTAAATATCGCAAATAATTTATTTACCAAATTAATTGGTTGATTATAATCTAATAACATTATACCAGTTTCATCTTTAATAACAAAATCTTCATTTAATATACAACCTGGATTACCCCTACCTATGATTGTTCCAGTAACTATACAGGGGATACTTATAATCTCTGATACTTTAACTTCATCTAATAAATTCGCAACTGTTGTATTTACATAATTTTTGTTTTTATAATGGTATGATAATTTTAAAAAGGAAAATAAGGTCGCAATAACTCCTCCTATGCCAATGATTATCATAATATATTCAGGTAATATAAGAATTACTAAACAAGTTATAATAAATGTTAAAAATGGTAAAAATTTAATTACTAATTCGGACAAAAAGTCATCAATGTAAGACTCGGGCTTTTTTAAATCAAAATCAATATATGGAATCTGATTATATTCGGCACACCGCAAAGAAATAGCTTTTAATCTTTTAGAAATTAAAGGATGAGTTGAATTAAATTCATAAAACTTAGCCCAAACATTCCACATTTCCCATTTCATTGCTTTTTTAATGTTGTCTTTAGAAACTTTACCGTCGTCAAAACTACTAACAATTAAAGACTTGGATGTCTTAGAATCAAAAATTCCCAAAGCATTAGATTTGGCTGCCGACTGTTTAGGCTTGCCTTTTGCATTAACTGTTTGATTATTAGCGTTTGCACTTAAACCAAATCCAATTTTTACTAAGGCTTCGGCTAATGCATTTGGATTTTTGGTTTCCTCTATGGCAAAACTATCTGCATAATATTCTCGAGTTCTTGAAAGCCATAAAATTATATATTGACATATTATGTATAAAACATAGGCTATCCACCCTACTAGTACTAAATGAGAGTCATCACTGTCATCGCTATTTGTACTTATATAAATTCCATAAAGAACTAACGGAACTAATTGAGCCACTGTCATAAAAAGCATATCGTAATGCGTAGCATGACCTAACTCATGTCCAACCACGGCAATTACCTCTTCTTCTGTTAAGAGGTCAAATATTCCTTTAGTTAAAATAATTCTTGAACTATTTTTAGTTCTTCCATATGTAAAAGCATTAGGAGCACCATCCTCGATATATCCTATACGAGGTCTTTTCATTTTATATTTTTGACAAATGGAGTCAATAAATTTGTCTAAATAATCTGGTAATGATTCATAGTTAAATTTAGCTCCATATAACAATTTCATTGTAATATCAGTAAGAAAAGGAGATATCAAAAATTGTAAAATTAATATTACTATACTTGCTACTATTCCGAACATTAAAGGAAAATCAATTACTAAACAAACTAATAATATAACTGCAGATAATAACCCATATAAGCATGCCATAGTTATTAAAGATATACCAAATAAATTTTTCTTCATGATAACCACCTATATTCAGTTTATCATAAAGTGTTATTTAATTAAATTTTTATTTTTTAATTGTTTACAGATAATTAACAAAAAATCCTTTATAGATTTAATTCTAATTTAGGATTATACATATTTTCTTTATATTCTAATACCTCATGCCATATTTCTGATTTGTATCTATCATGATAAATTTTATTTAACCTTTGAGGTAGTATTGATTTAATATCGTTAAATAAATCTAATATATCGCTTCTATTAACTATATTTACAAAAGTAGTAAAATCGTTTGTTCCCTTTTCTTTATCAAAATATTCGGCAAATTGTAAATATTTAACATAATGACATTCAAAAGTCATGCAAACAAACTCGTAAAAGTAATTAAATACTTCATTATATAATTCATAAAAAGCCAAATATAATTGAGAGTCTTTTTCTAAAATATTATATTCAAAATAATCATTTCTATTAACATTAGCTTGATTAAATTTGAAACATTCATTGTCCACTAAATTTATTATAAAAGCTATAATTTCTTCATTATCGATATTTTTCAGATTTTGGTGAATTATTTTTTCTAAATCATCTTCATTCGGTTTAGTTACTATATCAACTACATTTTGTTTATAATTTTCAATCCTTTTTATTTTATTATAATTATATTTATTATCATTAGGCATTGTTATTTTATTTATTGTAGAACTAGGAAACGATAATATTCCCTCTATATCTACATTATAAATTTTATAATCATCAATGTTTACATTTTCAATTCCAATTTTTTCCCAAAACTTTTGTAATAGTAAGTGGCTTATTTTTTTAGTTGTATAATTAAAAATATAAGACTCACTTTTTTCTTTATTAGGAACCTCTATCTCTAAATGAGAAAGTAACCTTTTACAATTGGCATAGACATTTTGTTTATAAATTTTTGGTAGAATTATAGTCGGAATTATAACTGTTTGATTATCTTTTTCATAAAATCTAATACAAGATTTAATAGAGTAATCTTCTAAATCTAAGATATCATTTGAAAAAAGTATTTTACCAGAAATTCCATTTTTAGAAAAATTTAGACTATTATTTTCATATATAATTGGATTTTCTAGACGACTAAAAATTGGTATTGTTGCATTATCTATTTTATAAATATCATAATTATTTGTATATCCACAATTTAAAGATAAAATCATTTCCGTTAAATTATATGAAGTTCTTTTAGTATTAATATCATGTATAATATGCTTTATATAAGATGATATTCTTTCTTTATCAACATCAATTGTACTATATGAAAACCATACACTAATATTTTCTTTATTACAATTATTAAAATTGTTTAAACCCTCAATAAAATTTACAATATTAGTAACATCATCATTAATCTCCAGATTACCGCCAACTATTAAAACTTTTTTATCTTCTAAATTTAAGTGATTATTGTTCAAAACTGCTTCATTGCCAAAAAGTCCTTCTAATTTAAATAACTTTTCTTGATTTGGTATTTCTTCTGGATAATTTTCAAAGATAAATTTAAATATTCTAAATAAATATTCTTCTTTTTTATTTAAAAAAATTTTATATTCAAATTTATTAGTTGTTGCCACATTGTAATAATACTTTTTTATATATTCGTATTCTCTCCCAAGAATTTCTTTTATTCGTTTCAAATCTTGTTTACTTATATTCATATTTTTCCCACCCTAAAACTATTATAATTTATTTTTTTCTTTTATAAAAGAAAAAATCCTCAAAGGATTTTAATAACCATTTCTTAAAATTTCATAAGTAATAGGGGTTCTTCCTATTTTAGTATGAGCTTCTTCCTCGCTTGGCATTAACAAATCTAATTTATTTCCTGTCATACCTCGGTCCAAAACAATCGCTAAAATATCTTCACTTCCTAATTTCTCTGCTTTAATTGCTACAATTGAACCACACTCCAAATTTTTAGATGAAGCCACAATCCTAACTTCTCCATAAGTTTGGTCATTATAATTTATTTGCCCATTTGTTAAATCAATAGATGAATCACAAGCTAATTTTCCAGAACAAGCAGGACAATTATAAACATAACCTGTCATTACACTTTCAATTTTTGGATTTTCAATTACTTCTTCTTGTTTTACTTCTTCAATCGTTGACATATCTAATATAGCTAATGATTTTAAATCTACTTGTTTATTTAAATTACTATTTTGAGCATTTAAAACCATATTATTACTTTGCATTTCTAATACCATTATTAACAAAAATATTATTAATAATTTTCCCCCTAGAACAATTTTATGTCTCAGGTTTTTTGGCATATTTTCTAACCTCCTGTTACAATAAAATTGTATCATATACTATATTAAATGTCAAAAATCTGTCCAATATTCCGATTGGTAATTATTTCTACTTGACTTAATGAAATATTATATAAATCTGCTAAAAATTCGGCAATAATTTTTATATTTTTTGGTTCGTTTTTTTCACCTCTTAAAGGAACAGGAGCTAAATAAGGACTATCCGTTTCTAAAACTAAATCATTAATTGATAATTGTTTTAATACTTCTTTTAATTTACAATTTTTAAAAGTAACAACACCATTTATTCCTAACTTAAAACCCATTTTTAAATATTCTTGCGCTGTTTCTAAACTTCCATTAAAGCAATGAATAATTCCTTTAACCTTAAATTTTTTTAAACTATTTAAAATATCCCCAGTTGCTTCGCGATTGTGGATAATAACAGGGATTTCATATTCCTGAGCCATAGCTAATTGTTTTTCAAATAGTTCAATTTGTTTGGCTTTATTATCTTTTGTATAATAGTAATCTAAGCCAATTTCGCCAATCGCTACAACTTTAGGATTTACTAAATTAGCTTCAATAAATTTCAAATCACTTTCTTGATAACTTTCTACATCCTCGGGATGAATACCTAAGGCACCATACATTGTCCGATATTTTTGACTTAACTCTAATACTTCATGACAACTATTTAAATTAGTAGCATTATTAATAAATCTTGTCACATTATTTTCCTTAGCTCTTTTAATAACTTCATCTATATTTTCATAATCACTTTTAAAAATATGACAATGGGTATCTGTTAACATTTTCCTCACCAATATTAATTTTAACAAATATTCTAATTAATATCTACTTGCTCACATATCAAATAACTTAACATTTTGGCCACAATCTGGGCAATATCATTAAATGGTTCATTATTCATTAATAAAATTAACCCAATACTATCTCCTGTACTAATTATAGGAATACCATAAAAATAACCTTCTTTTTTAACCTCATCAGTAATAGTTAAAATTGTTTTTTTTTCTTTTTTTATAGGAATCCGACTATCAATTATATTAATTAAATTTGCACTTAAATTTTGCCCCTTTACGTCTAAAAATTCTAAACCTTGACTTGCAATTATTTTTTCTCGATCAGTTATTAAAATATTATAGTTTGTAATTTCATTAACCATTTTAACTAATCTTTTTGCTAAAGTTAAAACATCTTCTATTTTTGAATATTTTTTTAAAATAACGGAATCAAAATCTATAAATATTTCCATATTCTCGCCATCTCTAATTTTTAAATTACGGCGTATTTCTTTAGGAATAACAATTCTTCCTAAATCATCTATTCTTCTTACAACACCAGTTGATTTCAAAGTAACTGCCTCCACTTCTAATTATAGTGTGGAAAAAATTTGACAAATAATACTAATTTTTGAATGTGGAAAAATTAAAAATTATAAATCTTCAAAATTAATTTGAATTTTTTGCTCACTTAAAACTATTTCTATCTTTTCTTTATCGTTATCAATTAATATGTAGTTTTTTGTATTCCAACAATCCTCACCGCTACCTTTGAAATAAAATTCATATTTCTTTTGTTTTTGATTTTTTTCATTAAATAGCTTAATTATCTCTTTAGATAATTCTTTCAAGTAATTTATTTGTTCACTATTATCAATAACACTTTTGTTTATTTCAAAACAATAATCGTTTGTTATTAAATATTTTTTTAATTCATCTAAAGAAGGAATTTTGTGAAAGTATACATTATCTAAATTAATTTTCTTATAAGCTAATGCTAGTTTTGCTTCATAATTTTTATCAATCAGTTCTATAGAATCTTTATATTTTAAATTAAATACATAATCATCTAAATTTCTTATATTGTACTTTTCAGAAAAATATTTACTTAAAAAATATTTATCAGTAATTTCTGCTTCTGGAATAGTAGCATCTATTTCAAAATTATCTTGAAGATACTTTGATTTTATCGTTAATGTATAGTAATCGTAATCATCTGTAAAGGAAATACACAAAGAACAGTCAAATTTGCCCTGATAATCAACCACTTGATAATCCCCAACTCCATATTTATTATTTAAATATTCAATAGTTGTATTTATTACAGATTCACGAGTTTTTTCTATGTTATATTTTTTATATCTAAATATTACTTCATGAGCAAAAATAAAGAATATAAATATCGATAATTGGACTAAAATTATTAATTTTAATTTTTTCTTACTTAGTTCAATTTTTTCCTTTTTAAATTTTATTTTTTTTATAATATAAAATATTAAACCAATAACTAAAATAATAATTTGTAAAAAAATACAGAAATAAAAACCAAGTTGCAAAGAAAGGCTATCTATCATTTGATGAATATATTTTTGGCGATAAAATATATAGAAAAGTATAGATTCAAGAGCTATATCTCCTATTGATAATACAAAAAAATAATACCATTTTTGTTTACCATGTTTAAACATATCCTTTATCTGTTCAATTAAATAGATAAAATTAATAATTACAGAAATAAACAACCCTAAATTAAAAATCTCAAAAAACAATGTTTCAATCACACTAATCACCTTCAATTATTATAAAGTATACCATTATAAAATAGAAAAATCTAATCTTAATATGAATAATCAAGACTTAATTGATTTCACTACGAATGTATTCTAATAAATTTACTAGATAATAAATGAAATGTTTTTCTAAATTCATTAAAGGTAATTTAACATATATTTTTTTACTCATATATCTTAAACTAAATTTAGGATGAATATTATATAATGATAAAAATAATTTATCCCCTTCTAATTTATTAGAAACCTCTTCTGGTATTTCAATTTCTACTTCTCTATTATTTTGTGTAACTTTAATTATATTTAATTCTAAAGCTAATTTTTCAAACCATTCTTCATACATATATATTTCTAAACTATCAGGAATTGTTCCAAAACGATCTTCTAATTCATTTTTAATTTTTTTTAATTTACTTAAACTATCTATTTCATTTATTTTTTGATGAATTTCAATTTTAATTTCTTCATCATTTACATAATTATCACTAATATGAGTATCTACATCAATTAAAGTGGTATTAGTTAAATCTTCTTTAATTTCTTTACCATTAAGGGAAGCTATTTCATCTTCAATCATTTTCATAAATAAATCAATACCGACAGTATCAATAAAACCGGCTTGTTCACTACCTAGAATATCTCCCGCACCTCGAATAGCTAAATCTCGCATTGCAATTTTATAACCGCTACCTAATTCTGTAAATTCTTTAATAGCTTCTAATCTCTTAATAGCATTCTCATTTAAAACTTTGCCTTTATTGTACATAAAATATGCATAAGCGATTTTATCACTTCGACCTACTCGCCCTCTAATTTGATAAAGTTGAGATAATCCAAAACGATCGGCATCGATAATAATTAGCGTATTAGCATTTGGTATATCAATTCCCGTTTCAATAATTGTTGTACAAATTAAAACATCAAATTCATAATTAATGAAACTATCCATGATATCTTCTAATTCTTCTTTTTTCATTTGGCCATGGGCAAAGTTTATCCGCGCCTCGGGAACTAGAGCTTTAATTTTTTCAACTTGACTTTCAATATTTTCCACCCGATTATAAAGCATAAAGACTTGGCCATTTCGTGATAATTCTTTATAAATTGCATCTTGAATTAAAACGTTTTCCTCGGCTGTTACATAAGTTTGAATTGGATAACGATTCACAGGCGGAGTCTCGATAATTGATAAGTCTCGTAAACCGGATAAAGCAAGTTTTAAAGTCCGAGGAATTGGTGTTGCCGATAAGGTTAAAACATTAACATCTTTTTTTAAATTTTTAATTTTTTCTTTATGAGTTACCCCAAAACGTTGTTCTTCATCAATAATAAGTAATCCTAATTTTTGACAAACTACATCATTACTTAATAAACGATGTGTTCCAAAGACTAAATCTATTGTTCCCTCACTTAATGAATTTAATATTCTAGTTTGTTCTTTTTTCGTTGTAAAACGATTTAATAAACCAATATTTATTCCATAGTTTTTAAATCTTTCTAAAGCTGTATTGTATTGTTGTTTCGATAAAATGGTCGTTGGACATAAATATAAAACTTGATAACCATTTAAAATAGTTTTAAATATTGCTCTTAAAGCCACTTCCGTTTTACCATAGCCAACATCACCACATAATAAGCGATCCATTGGATTATCCGATTTTAAATCATCAGTTACATTATGAATTGCTTTTAATTGATCTTTCGTTTCTTCATAAGCAAATTTGGAAGCAAAAACGACTTCCTCAGGAAAATCTTTATATTTCGCTTTTTTTACCTTTTTGCGTTCAGCATATAATTTTAATAATTCTTGCGAGATATCTTTAACTTTTTTCTTAAGAGTTTGTTTAGTCTTCTGCCAAGCAGCTGAATTTAATTTATGAATTACAGGATGAGCATCTTCTTTATTAGCATATTTGTAAATGGTACTTATTTTTTCAACCGGAATATAAATTTTATCATTATCTTTATAATTTATTTGTAAATAATCTTTTTGCAAACCATTTTTATTTAACGTAACAACTCCGTTATAAATTCCTATTCCGTGGGCGGCATGAACAACATAATCACCTTTTTTTAAATCATTAAAATTATTTATTCTATTACCTAATTTATAGGTATTTTTATAATTTACTTTTCGATTAGCTTTTTTTTCAATATCATATTCACTAATTATAATATAATTATCAATTATAAAACCTTTATTAATTTTATAATTTAAAATATTAATTACATCTTTTTTAGCTTCTTCAAAATTACTAATAAGATTAATATCATGTTCAAATAATTCTTTAATTTTATTGATTTGATTTTTTGTAGATAAAGCTAAAATAACTATTTTATGTTTAAGTTTATTAGCTAATATATATTCTTTTAAATTAGTAAAGTTACTATTAAAGTTATTTATTTCTTGAGTATTATAATTATATGTTTTAATTTTATTAATCGGATTATTAAAGGTACTTATATAATTTACTTTCGGTACTTTTAACTCATTTAATTCATACATATATTTATAATCATTATCTATATTTTGCGATAGTTTATATTCAAACATATCCTTTTCTAACTTTTCATAACCAGCTTTGATTTGATCATAATTGTAAAATATAGTTAAAGGTTGGTTTAAGTAATCAACTAAAGAAGCATTATCATCTGTTTTTAATTCGGCAAAAGGTAATAAATTTACTTCATCTACTTTTGTAATAGACATTTGATTATCTTCATTAAAATAACGGATTGATTCAATCGTATCCCCAAACATTTCTAAACGAATTGGATGTTGAGAGTGCGTTAGAAAAACATCAATTATAAATCCTCTTAAAGCGTATTCACCGGTTGCTGTTACTAAAGAAGTTCGCGTATATCCTAATTTTTCTAAGGTTGAAATTATTTCATCTCTTTTAATATCCATGTTTACTTTTAAAGTTACTAAATAACTTGCGGCTTCTTGTTGATTTGGTAAAAATTTTAAAAAACCCGTTAAATTAGTCACAACAATATGAGGTTTTTCTTCTTTTATTTTCTCTAAAGTCTCTAATCTTTTTACTTTTAAATCTGGGGAAACTGCTAAGGCAACTGAGGTTAAAAAATCATCCATGGGAAAAAGCAAAGCATCTTGTGTATAAGTTGTTAAATTATTATAAATTTGATTAGCTTCGTATAAACTATTAGTTACAACTAAAATATTTTTTTTGATTTTTTTAAACTTTTCTAACACGTAAAAAATATTTAACTCAAAAGTTAAACCACTAATATTGATATTATCTTCAAAGTTAATAATATTTTCTAAAAAGTTCATTCTAAATCTCCTTATTTTAAAACGTTTATCAAAGAAATTAATAAAATCACTATTGCCATAATTAGAAAACAAATATAATATTTTATTTGACTTGTTGTTAAAATTTTTTCTGGGTCTTTAGGGTTAACATATATATTTTCGTTTTTTCCATTTTTATTATTTCTTCCTAAATAATTACTCTCTCGAGCTACATATTCTTTATTATCAAAAAAATAAGAATAAGTATTTCTATACCCTTTGGAAACTGAATCATTAGAAATAAAATAATCACTATCATTATTTAAACATTTTGCAGAAACTTTTTTGTAAGTTTTCAAAGGAATTAATTTCACAATACTATAAATTAAAATAATAATACTAAAAATTATAAAAGGAATATTTTCTAAAAAGTTCATACCTTGCCTCTTTTATTATATTTACTCATTAATTCTTCAAAAGATAAAACTGAGAAATCTTCAATTATATTATAACAAATATCTAAAATATTATTTAGTTCATTTATTTCAGTTTTACTAAATTTACCCAAAACATAATCTATTGTATCATCATTTTTAACATTAGAAATACCGATTTTTAATCTTTTAAAATTTTGGGTAGATAAACACCGGATAATTGATTTTATTCCATTATGACCTCCGGCACTACTATCTTGTTTTAAACGAATAGTCCCTAGCTTTAAATCTAAATCATCATGAATTATTAAAATATCTTCTAAAGCAATATTGTAATAATCAACATATTTTTTAACAGCATTACCCGATAAATTCATAAAAGTTAAAGGTTTAATAAATATATATTTTTCGTTATTAATGATAGTTTCATAATAAAAAGCATTATTCTTAGTTTTCCATTTAACTTTACCTAGATAAGCATCAAGAATCATAAAACCAATGTTATGTCTGGTATTTTCATATTCCGTTCCGGGGTTACCAAGACCAACTATTAATTTCATCTATCATCACATCCTTAAAAAATATTTTTAAAAGTTTTTAAATTTTCCGAATAAAGAGCGGGCAATATTTTTAAACCTTTTTTACTTCCTTTAATTGCTTCAATTAAAACTAAATTACAATTTTTATTTTTATTAGTATAAATAGGAACTAATCTTTTTAAGTTAAGATTATTTTTATTAAGTTCAATAATTATTTCATCTAATCTTTCAGCCAAGTGAATAAGATAAAAGCGTCCGTTATGCTTAAGCAAATTCGCACTTATTTGCACAATCTCCGCGATTTTAATTTTCACTTCATGACGAGCGATGGCTTTTAATGAAGAATTATTAATAATAGAATTTTCTTGAAACTTAAAATAGGGAGGATTACAAGTAATTATATCAATACTTTCTTTTGGAAAATAATCTAAACTAACTTTCACATTTGCTTGAATAATATTTATTTGTTTATCTTTTTTATTATATTTAACCGAATTGTTAGCTAAAGTAAAAATATCTTTTTGCAATTCTATTCCATAAATTTGGTTAGAATATTTTGTAGATAACACTAAAGGAATAGAAGCATTACCAGTACATAAATCTAAAATAATTTCCTGCTTATTTTTAACTTTGACAAATTCAGCAAGTAAAAGCGAGTCTAAAGAAAATTTAAAAGCATCTTCGAGTTGATAAATCTTTAAACCATAATCATATAAATCATTTAGGACAGTTTTCACAATTTAATTTAATCTCTTTTCTATTACCATCAATGTCAACTTTATACGTTCTATTTAAGATGTCTATACTTACTACTTTACCATTACCATACTCAGTTTCTACTTCATCACCGACTTGAGGCATTCCTTTTTGACATCTTGTATACTCTTCATCTTCATAAGTTAGACAACAAAGTAGACGCCCACACTGTCCATTAATTTTAGCCGGATTAATGGCAATATTTTGATTTTTTACCATATTAATGGAAATCGTGCCAATATGATTTAAAAAATTTTTACAGCATAAGCAACGACCACATTGCCCAACACCACCAACTTCTTTGGCTTTATCCCGAACTCCTACTTGTCTAAGTTCAATTCTAGTTTTATAAATGCGCGCGAGACTTTTAGCTAATTCCCGAAAATCGACTCTTTCATCAGCTAAGAAATTAAATAATAATTGTTTTCTTTCAAAGTTGAAACTAGCATCAATAAATTTCATGTTCAAACCTAATTCTTTGGAAATTCGTTTCGCATCTTTTAAAGCTTCGGTCGCATCTTGCTGATTTTTTTCTACTACTTTTAAATCTTCATCAATTGCTCTGCGAATTATATCTTTTACATCATCAGTTTTAAGTACATTTAATATTTGTTTGACTATTCCATATTGTAAACCATTTTCGGTTTCAACTATAACTTTATCATTTATCTCTAATTCTTCTTTATCATAATTAAAATTATAAATTTTGCCATTTTCTTTAAAGGCAACACCATAGGTTTTCACTTACAATTCCTCCATTTCTAAACAAAAATTGTCAAGTAACAACTCTATATTAACATTAAAAGGAATTGTTTCCAAGTTTTTATAGATAAATTTTTGCAAAGTTAAGAGCTTTGTTAGCTTTATTTGCTTTAAAAAAGCGAATTCTTCCATAATTTCATTATTTATCGTTTTATCTAGTACTAAATAAAGATAATTAAAAAACTTCGTTATTTTTACTCGATCATCAAAATTATTTAAGATTAAACTTTTATTTAAATAAATTAAATCATTACTTTTAGTTAAATTATTTTCTAAATATTCTTTTGCAATATTTTGATACAAATCTTGTTCTTCTGCTTCAATTCCTACTTTTTGCAAAATGTTTTCATCTTCATAATTTGTTATTATTATCTGACAACGACTTTTTATTGTATCTAACATTGTCTCTTTATTATTAGTAATGAAAAAACCAATAATATTATTTTCTGGTTCTTCTAAAAATTTTAACATCGTATTTGCTGCCGCAGCATTTAATCTTTCCGCTTGATTTATTAAATAAATATTGTTAGCTATATAAAGAGGTTTTGTTTTAAAATTTTCTTTTAATTCTAAAATTTGATTTTTCTTGATAAATTGTCCATCGGGATATATTTCTTTAATATTAGGAATAACACCACTATCTATTTGATAACATAAATTACATTCTTCACAATTTTCCTTATATTTATTTGGACAACTTATTTCTTTAATTAAAGATATTATATCTTGATGAGTTTTTCCTAAATCATTTGTTACAAACAAAAAAGCATGGGAAAATTTATTCTCATGATATTGATTTACTAATTTTTGGATTCTTTCATTTACTATCATGATTATACCTCTTACTTTTATTTAGTTATAAAAAACATTAAGATTAATGAAAACAATCCTGGAAAACCTAAGAAAGATACAACTCCCACATTTATTAAGTTAATAGGAATAAATATATTAATCGATGATAAGATTAAATTTAAACCATAAATTACTAATACTGAAGTACATATTTTTCTAATTAAAGTTACTATTTTCTTTACCATAAGTTTCACCTTATTAAATAAGTATGAAATGATAAAAGATTTTAGAACATTATTTCCCAGAAAATTATTCTTCGGAAATTATTTTTCGATCATTTAGAGCTTTATCTAAGGAAATAGGATCTAAATAATCTATTTCGGCTCCCATTGGAATTCCATAAGGCAAACGCGAAATTTTAACATTTTTATTTTTTAATTTTTTCGTTATAAACATTGTAGTAGCTTCACCCTCAACACTAGATTTTAAAGCGATTATTATTTCACAATTGTCTTTATTCTCTACCCGTTTAAGTAAAGATGCCAAATTTATATCTTCGGGACCTATATCATCTATCGGCGAAATTAAACCATTTAACACATGATAACAACCATTATAATTTCCGGATTTTTCAAAAGCAAATACACTTTTAAAATCTTCTAAGATACATATTATATTTTGATTACGATTTTCATCACTACATATTTCACATATATCTCCACTCGTTAAATGACCACAAATTGAGCAAGCGTGAAGTTTAGTTTTAGCTTTAATTAAACTTGTGGCAAAATCCCGAACATCATCTTCAGCCATTTTTAAAATCGCCAAGACTTGCCGTTCCGCACTTTTTTCACCAATTCCCGGAATTTTTTTAAAATTTTCAATAGCTATATTTAATTCATCTGGATATATCATTTTTAAAATAATCCACTTAAAGGTCCAACTGAAGAACCCATTTTATCATTTATTTCTTTTTCAATTTGACTTAAAGAATCATTAACAGCTATTTGAATCATATCTTCTAGAATTTCAATGTCTTCAATTTCTAATGGCTTATCTTTTTTTATGTTAACTTCCACTAATTCTTTATTACCATTAAATACTACTTCAACTAATTCTGATTTCCCGGGAAATAATTTTTTACCTATTTCCTCTTTTTGTTTCATTAAATCTCTTTGCATTTTTTGCGCTTGGGCCATTAAACTTTGCATATTCATAATTTTTTCACCTATTCCTTTACAATTTCTATTTTAGATGTGTCAAAAATATCATTAGCAAGTTCTTCTAATTCATCTTTTTGGTCATCATCTAATTTTATTTCTTCTTTAATCTCATATTTAATGTGATTATTCATATCTATTATATATTTATTTTTAACTTTTTTCCACTCTTCCGTATTTAAAGCAATCATCTTATATGTAGAAGCAAAACTATCATTAAAATAATTTTCAACTTTTTTAATATCTTTATTTATTAATGCCGCCGAAGTTTCAGTTAAAGTTTCAATCATAAAATGACTATCAGAAGCAACTACTATTTTAGTATCACAGATATTTAAATAAATATTATTATCTTTTTTCGCTATATCTTCGATAAATTCCTGCCATTTAGATTTTATTTCTTTTAAAATATTTTTATTTGCCGCCGCCAAGGTGTTATTAATTCTAATTTCTTTAAATTCATTAATTTTAGAATTGTTAATTAGAGTTTGTTTTATCTCCACTTGATTAATAATTTCTTTTTTAGTAATTTTTTCTTCTATTTTCGGTTCATTTTCTTGTTTTATATTTCCTGGGAAATAATTTTCTGCCTCTTTTGGCATTTTTTCATCATCTTTAGGCATATAACTTAAAATTATCATTTGAATTATAATATATGGATCAATACTGACCATTTTATTTATTAACATTTCATTTAATTCCAAAATTAAAGATTTTATATCATCAAAAGTTAATCTTTGTTCAGATATTTTATCCAATTTTAAATTAATTGCTTTGTCTTTTAAAGTAGTTAAAAATTTATTAATAAAAACTTTACTATCAATACTTGAATTTTTAAATTCATTTAGAAGTTTTAATACATTTTCAATATTATTATTTTCTATTTCTTCAACTAACTCTTGTAATTTAACGTTAGCTATTGTTCCAAAAGTATTTATCACTGTTTCAATTGTGATTTCGTCTTGTGTTTGGGAAGATAGCTGGTCTAATATACTCAAAGCATCACGCAAGCCGCCCTCCGCAAGCATAGCTATTTCTGCAAGAGCCTCATCAGTTATTTTTATTTTTTCTTCCTCAGTTACATATTTTAAACGTTTCTTAATATCTTCTAAAGATATTCGACTAAAATCAAATCTTTGGGTGCGGGACAAGATGGTGATTGGCACATTTTGAATATCAGTTGTAGCTAGAATAAAAATTACGTGAGAGGGTGGTTCTTCCAAAGTTAATAGTAAAGCATTAAAAGCACTTTGTGATAACATGTGAACTTCATCAATAATATATACTTTATATTTCGAATTACTTGGGGCCAATTTAATATTATTAATAAGTTCTCTTATCTCATCAACTCCATTATTAGAAGCGGCATCAATCTCTATTATATCCGGATTATCGTTAAAGTTTTGGCATGAATAACATTCTAAACAAGGATTACCGTCATAATTATTCTGACAATTAATACTTCGAGCAAAGATTTTAGCCAGTGAGGTTTTACCTGTTCCTCTTGGTCCAGTAAATATATAAGCATGAGCTATTTTATTATTAACAATTGCATTTTTTAATGTTTTAACAACTTCTGTTTGGCCTGTAACATCATCAAAAGTTAATGGTCGATATTTACGATATAAAACTTTATAATTCATTTTCCTCACCGCCCTTATACTTCTAAATTGTACCAAATTTCTGAGGAAAAGTCTTTAGTTTTCAAAAACTTGTTTCAAAAACTAACTTTATATTTACAAAA
>CANQLL010000030.1 GCA_947624705.1 uncultured Bacilli bacterium
GCTTTTCCAACACTAGAAAAATATATAGACCATGTTCATACTGTTGATGGAGTACCACTAAGAGTTCCAACAGATTTACAAAATGAAATTAAAAGTTTATTTAACAATATGATAGGATTAAAAAAGAGAGGTACAAATTTATTTTTCACGGATATAGACAAACTAAAAGAAAAAATGTTAGAAGAAATAAAATAAATTCAAATAAGTCATTTTAAAAATAATATTTTATAAATTTAATCTTATTCATCCCGAATGGGATTGTGGCTCAAGCCGCTATATGCGAGCATGAGAACAAATAATTCGTAAAGGCGTTTTACATTAATTATAGAATTGATAATAAATAATTATGTTAGAAGATTTTGTGATAATTAGAAGTTAAATTAAGTAGCTCCAAAAAATTATATAAATTCAAATTAGATTGAGATTTTTAATAATCTTAGTCTTTTTTTAAACAAATTTAGTGGATTATAAATGAATTTTATCTATATTATTAATCGAAAAAATTGTTTTTAATAATTAATTTAAATTTTTTTTAAAACATGATAAAATTAATTTAAGATAAAAGGAGGAATAAATGTGAAAAAGAAAAATGGATTTATTGCAATTTCTATAATTTATTCTTTCTTTTTATGTTTTACTATGTTAATGATGGGTATGTTAGGCAATTATATACATTCAAAAATGATTTTGAATAAAACAAATACTCCTTTAACTTTTAATCAAGATAGTCGCTTGTCCACCAAAATAATAGAAAATAATCCTTTAAAAGATGATTTTGTGAAAGATTTTACCAAAGGATTTCCAAATAGTAGTACTACTTCAGATGATATAACTAAAGGAAGTGGCTTATATAGTGTCAATGACAATGATGGGAAAAGTTACTATTTTCGAGGAGCTGTTGAAAACAACTATGTTAATTTTGCAGGTAAGATATGGCGAGTTGTGCGGATTAATGGGGATGGTACAATAAGGTTGATATTGGAAGATAAACTTCCTACGAATTATGCTTTTAATACATCATATAATGAACGTAAATATGCGGGCTACACATTTGATAACACGCCGTGTACAAATAGTAGTCCATGTGAAAGTACCTATAATGTAAGTAGTAATAGTTTTTCAAATACCCATAATGGTACAAATAGTACAATTAAAGGTGAATTAGAAAGTTGGTATAAAACCAATTTAAAAGATTATGATGATAAAATAGCCTATGGAACATTTTGTAATGATACCAGTTATGGCAGTGGAGATGAAGCAGGGACTTTAAATTATGGAGCTAGGGAGAGATTAGTAGGAACAAACAAAGGAAATCCAACATTAATATGTCTAGATCCAAAAGATAAAAATAATACTATGCGAACATATGGAGGAGTATATAAATTAAAAATAGGATTATTAAGTGCTGATGAAATGAATTATGCGGGCTTGTCATGGTATGAACCACATGCTTCTGATAAAAATTATTTACATAAAAATAATGTTTGGTGGGGCCTGTCGCCTTACGAGTTCAATAGTAATAGTATTGCTGGTGCTTATGTTTTGGCTGGCAGACCAGGTGAGCTTGTAAGCCACTATGTCGATGATGCTTATGAAGTTCGACCAGTTATCAATTTAAATCAAAACATTCAAGTCAATGGCGGAAATGGAATGAAAGATACACCTTATGTCATTTCAAACTGACGTTTTTCCTTGCCTTAACTTTTAGGCAGTGCTATAATATTTGATGTAAACGAAGGGAGGGAAAAAGTAATGACTAAAGTTAGTGTTAAAGATGGTAACATTGATGGCGCTTTAAAAAGATTTAAAGCCAAAGTAGCAAGAAGTGGTATCCCTTCAGAAGTTAAAAAAAGAAAATTCTATAAAAAACCAGGAATTGTTAAAAGAGAAGAAAAAGAACAAAATACTAAAAATTCTCGTAAAAAAAATAGGAGAAGATAAAAATGCTTGATCAAATAAATAATGAATTAAAAGAAGCTTTAAAAAGTGGTGATAAATTTAAATTATCAGTTTTAAGAATGTTAAAATCAAGTTTACAAGCAGAACAAATTAATAAAAAAAGTGAATTAACGGATGAAGAAATAATAGCTGTTATTAAAAAACAAGTTAAAGTTCGTAACGCTTCAATTGAAGAATATAAATCATATAATAAAATAGATATGGTGGAAAATTTAGAAAAAGAAGTAGAAATATTAAAAGTATACTTACCCGAAGAATTAAGCGAAGAACAAATTGATGCGGAAATTACTAAAGTATTTAATGAGTTAAATCCGACGAGTCTAAAAGATATGGGTATGGTTATGAAAACTTTAACTCCTATATTAGGTTCTCGAGCTGATATGGGTTTAGTTAGTAAAAAAATTAAAGAAAAATTAACAAAATAGATACTGAAAAGTATCTTTTTTTCATATGCTTAAGTTAGGTGAGTCTATGAAAATAATAGATAACATAAGATCATTTCTTTATGATAAAGATTATTTTATTAATATCTTTGAAGATTATATCTATGTTTTTAATTATTTTGATTTAAATCATTTTTCTGATCATAATATTAATTTAAAATTAGAAAAATTTAATTTAAATATTGAAGGAAAAGATTTAACAATTGTAACTATGATGGAAAAAGAAATTTTAATTCAAGGAAGAATAGAAAAAGTTATTAAATGTTAAATATTTATGATAAAGTTAAAACTCATCAAGTTGAGGTAAGTGTTGAAGGACCATTTTTAAATCTTTTTCTATCTCGCCTTTATAAAATGCATATTAATATTTCAAATATAAAATATCTTAATGATAAAGAAATATCTTTTATCACTAAGAAAGATAATGTTACTAAATTAATTAAAAATTTTAAAGATTATAAAATTAAAATTAAAAATGAAAAAGGTATTTTTAGATTAAAACCTCTTATTTTAAAAAATAAAATATTTTTAATTTCTTTATTGTTAGGTTTAATAGCATTTTTATTTTTTCAAAATATTATTGTCGAAGTTAATGTAATTCATGCTGATAAAACCATTAGAGAATTAGTAACCGATGAATTAGAAAATTATGGTGTCAAAAGATTAACTTTAAAAAAATCATATTCCAAGTTGCAAGAAATAAAACAAAAAATATTAGATAAATATCCTGATCAATTAGAATGGTTAGAAATTAAAACAATTGGGATGACTTATGAAGTTCGCATAGAACAAAGAATTTTAACCAAAATAAAAGAGAGTAATTCCTTATGTAATATCATCGCTACCAAAAGTGCGATGATAACTAAAATTATAAGTAAAAAGGGAATGAATGTTAAAGATATTGGTGATTATGTAGGAAAAGGGGATATCGTTATTGCCGGGGATATTAAAGCTAATGAAGAAATTAAACAGAGTGTTTGTGCCCAAGGGGAAGTTTATGGTGAAGTTTGGTATACAGTTAATGCTTCTATTTCTTTAAATTATAAAGAGAAAACTAAAACGGGACGGAAAAGATTTAATATTTTATATGATAATGGTAAAGAGAAAAAATCTATTTTTAAATCAAGATTTAAAAATAGCGAAAGTAATTTAAAAAAAATATTTAGTTTATTTGGAACAACTTTTTACTTGCAAACTGAATATGAAGTACAAGTAAAAAATTTAACTAGAACGAAGAATGAAGCCATTAAAGTAGCTTTAGCTAAAGCGCAGGAAAAAATTAAATTAAAATTAAATGACAAGGAGCGTCTAATTACGCAAAAAGTTTTGAATAATAGCTTAAAAAATAGTAAAATGGAAGTAGAGATTTTTGTTTCGGTAGAAGAACAAATTGGTGAAGTTGCTAAATATGTTGCTCCTCCTAAAGAAGAATCTTTAGAATAGAGGTTAATTATGATTGAAAATACAGTAGTAAAAACCTTAAATAGTATTTGGCCTATGTTAACTATATTTTTAGTAATTATTATATCTGTTCGGATAGCTTATATAATTATTAATAATGAAAAATTTGTTTTTTATAAAGAATTTTTAGCTTTAGCTTTTATCATATATGGTCTTATGCTTTTTGAACTTGTTACTAATCGTGATTTAGGGGGTAGTGGTATAAATTTAATTCCTTTTAAAGAAATATTAAGATATGATTTTAAAAGTGAATTATTTAAATATAATGTTATTGGTAATTTAGTGATGTTTTTACCATTTGGTTATTTTGTTTCCCATTATATTAAAGCCAAAAAAGTTAGTCATATCTTTATTTTAACAGCCCTTGCTTCCTTAACCGTTGAATTTGTTCAATTACAAATTGGTCGAGCTTTTGATATTGATGATGTTATTTTAAATATAGCCGGGGGTATATGTGGATTTTTACTTTATATAGGTTTAAATGCTATTAAAAAACATTTACCTTCTATTTTCCAAAAAGATGCTTTTTATAATATCATTTGTGTTTTAGTAATTATAGTTATTGCTTACTTAACATTTCGTTCTAAAGGTTTAGGGTGGCTAGCATGATAAAAATTACAATAAATAATGAAGTAAATTATCATAATTATGATTATTTAGAAGATGTTTTAAAATTTGGATTAAATTATTTAAAAATTACTAATGTTATTTTTGAAATAACGTTTTGTGATAATGAATTTATTAAAAAGATAAATAAAGAATATCGTCATATTGATAAAGTTACAGACGTTATTTCCTTTGCATTTGAAGATAATGGTAAATTAGTGTATAATAATGAGCGATTGCTGGGGGAAATTTATATATCAATACCTCGTATGCAAGAACAAGCTTTAGAATATGGTCACAGCGAAAAAAGAGAATTATCTTTTTTGGCTGTGCATGGTATGTTGCATTTACTTGGTTATGATCACATCCAAAAAGAAGATGAAAAAATTATGTTTAATTTACAGGAGTTGATTTTAGATGGCGCAGATATCAAGAAGTGATATTAAGAAAAAAGGTTTTAAAAGATTTTTAAAAAGTTTTAAATTTTCTTTTGATGGTTTAAAATATGCTTATAAAAATGAACAAAGTTTATTAATTCATTTTATTTTTACTATTATAGTTGTGGCAATGGGTTTCATCTTTAAAATTAGTCACACGGAATGGGCTATTTTATGTATAGCTATGGCTGTTATATTAGCTTGTGAACTAATTAACACGGCCATTGAAGCAACAGTTGATTTAATCACCTTAGAATACAAACCATTAGCAAAAATTGCTAAAGATTGTGGCTCCGCCGCAACCTTTGTCTTTTCGATGATGGCTGCTTTTATTGGATTTATTATTTTTATTCCTAAAATAATGCATTTATTGAATTTATTATGATAAAAATTTTATAATTTGTCTAAATTAATTTTTAGTTTTGCCATACATTACTTGCATAAAATAAAAATGAGGAACATTCGTTTCTGCAAGTGAATGTCGTCCTCTAATTTAAGACACGACACTCAATCAATGCCGAAAGAGCGTCTTATTTTTTATTGCTAATACCAATAAGGTAGAAAGCAGTAAAATGATGGAAATGAGCTTGAAAATTTTTATAATAAAAATCTTAGTTTTCATCAACAATCAAACCCCTTCCTTTTTCAAGATTGGGAGGACGACACTCACATCAAATGTTCCTATGGAAATTATATAGCATATAAAAATAAAACAAATAAAAAATATTAATCAAAATCTTTAATTGCCCCATAAATTATTTGCTTATCAGATAATATCTTGTTATAATAAATTACTAAGAAGGAGATATTGATATGCAAAATAAAAAAATTAGAACAGATAAAATAGTAAGAAAATTACCAGCAAATGCTAAAATTGTTGATATAAAAAATGGAATATCTTTATATAATATTAATACTTTTCAAAATATTATGTCTTGGAATCAATATAATTTAAATACTCCAGCTTTAGAATATTTTGGTAATAAAATAACTTATGGTCAATTACCAAAATTTGTTGATGAATATGCGAAAGGATTTGCCAGTTTAGGAATTAAAAAAGATTCGATAGTAACCATGAGTTTACCAGTAAGTAATGAATATATTTTATCGTTATTTGCTACTTGTAATATGGGCGTCATTAGTAATAATGTTAATTTTCTATTTTTAAGAAATAACATGGCTAAATATACGTTTGAAAAAAATTCTGATACAATAATTATTCTTGATGTTTATTTACCTTTAATAATTAAACAGATAAAAAATACAGGAATAAAAAATATTATTATTACTTCTTTAAGTGATTATCTACCTGAAGAAAAAAAGATGTATTTTAATGATTTAAATAAATTGCCCAAAAAAATTAAAGAAGCTTTTGAAGATAAAGATGTATTGTCTGAGTGTCTTGAAGAAATTAAAAATTTAAAAAATATAAATTTTATTAGAATGAAAGAACTAATTAAAGTAGGTCAAAATTCAAGAAACAATCTTGATTATCCTCAAGTAGATATAAAAAAGGATTCAATTTATTCTTATACAAGCGGAACAACAGGTGAGCCTAAATGTATCGTTTTTACTGAACAATCTCCTAATGCTATTATTGAAATGCATGGTGGTTTAAATTTACGAGATTATGTTGGAGAACGGACATTAGTGCTTATTCCTCCTTCCCATGCTACGGGAATGTTTTATGCTACTTATTTACAAATGGCCAAAGGTAAAACTTTAGTTTTAGAACCTATTTATGATAAAAAAACTTTTGCGACTGATTTAAAAGATTTAAAAATAAATCATACACTTGCTGCTGCTAGTTTTTACTTAGAGGCCGTGGCACAGAATAATATTGAAGTTAATGGTTTGCCTCATTTAAATCGTCCTTGTACGGGAGGAGAACCCATAACGGAAAGTAATGTTTATTTAATTAATAATTGGTTGAAAAAAACGGGTTGTAAAGAAAAAATTGCTATTGGTGGCGGAGCAGGGGAAGTTGGTTCTAGTGCTTTAACTAGCTATGAACTAGATCCTGAGACTAAAACTAATGAAACAGGTTTGCCAATACCTGGGGTATATGTAAAAATAATAGATCCTAAAACTAAGCAGGAAGTAAAACAAGGTCAAAGAGGTATTATTCAAATTAGCAGCGCTGCTGCTGCCGATCGTTATCTTAATAATGAAAAAGCTACTAATGAATATTACTACTATGATAATAAAGGTATTAGGTGGGCTAATTTAGGAGATATAGCAGTTTTAAATGAAAATGGCACTTATAGTATGTTAGGAAGATCTAGTGATTCTTATATCGATGAAAATGGAAATACTAAATATTTATTTGATATTGAAAATTCCTTAGAAATTGATGATCCCATTATAGAATGGGAAATTACAGCTTTTAAAACTACTAAAAATTATGAAGTTGTAGGACAAGTTGTTTTAAAAAATGAATATATTGGTCATGAAGATGAAGTAATAAGATTTTTATGTAACAAATATAAATTAAATGGTATAAAAATTTATGATAGTTTTGAAATTAGTGAAGTAACTGGTAAAAGAGATTATCGATTATTAAAACATGATTACAATTCTTATTATTATCCTTTTGATGAAAATTCTTTAATTGAAAAAAATTATAGTGAAAAGGGAACAATAACTTATAAAATAGTTAATAATAATTATGTCAAAAAAGATGTTAAACAATTAAAAAAATTGATTTAACATCTTTTATTTTGATAATTAAGAAAATATGGTAGAATTAAGATATAAGGAGTAGTGAGTAAAATGGTAATAAACTTAACAACTAGTTTATGTTTTTTAATTATGATGATTGTTCTTGTTATAGATTTTAATTTAAAAGAAAAATTAAATAATATTGACAATATATGTTTTAAATATTTATCCTTTATTTCTATAGTTGGTTTATTATTAGAATTTTTTACCTATTTAATTAGTTTATTGGGTTTTAGTAGCAATTCCATATTATTAAATGGTTTAGGACGAATTATTTATTTATATTATGTAGTTTTTATGTACTTTTTTATAATGTATGTCGTAGCTTGTTGTTTAAATATTAAAGAAAAAAATAATGATTTTAAAAAATTAATTTTTATTGAAACAATTATTTATTCTGTTGTTGCTATTATTACTTTAATTTTACCATTTGAATTTTCTAAAACCGTAAAATATTTATATCCTGTTGGTTTAGCTACAAATTTTTCATATCTAACTGGTGGTTTAGGAATATTATTTATTTTGATACTTAGTTTAGTTAAATTTAAAACATTAAAATCTAAAAGAGCATTACCAATTTTTATTGCTATTATTTTAGCTATTTTAACTTTTTTTATTCAAATGAAATTTCATGATTTATTATTATTAATTCCTGCTCATGCTTTAGTTATTTTAATTATGTATTTTACTATTGAAAATCCTGATGTAAAAATGTTAAGAGAAGTAATAATTGCTAAAGAATTTGCCGAGAAGGCTAATCATGCTAAAAGTGATTTTTTATCAAGTATGTCTCATGAAATAAGAACGCCTTTAAATGCTATTTTAGGTTTTTCGGAAGATATGGCTACTTATAAAGATAGTTTACCTAAAGAAGTAAATGAAGATATTGAAAATATAGGGACAGCTTCGCAAACTTTAATTGAAATAGTAGGTAATATTTTAGATATAAATAAAATAGAAAGTAATAAATTAGAAATAATTGAAAAACCTTATAATTTTAAAGAAGAAATAACTAATTTAGTTAAAACAACTATTACCAGAATCGGGGAAAAACCCATTAATTTTAATTTATATCTAGCTGATGATATTCCTTATGAATTAATTGGCGATAAAGTTCATGTTAAAGAAATAGTTAATAATTTATTAACTAATGCTATTAAATATACAGATAAAGGTCAAATTAATTTAAATATTAAATGTATTAATAAAAATGATTTATGTCATTTAATAATTAGTTGTCAAGACACAGGTAGGGGAATAAAACGGGAAAATATTAATCGATTATTTAATAAATTTGATCGTTTAGATACCGAATTAAATACGACAATTGAAGGAACTGGTTTAGGCTTGGCTATAACTAAACATTTAGTTAATATGATGCATGGAACGATTAATGTTCAAAGTCAGTATGGTCAAGGTTCAATCTTTATGGTCGAAATTCCGCAAAAAATTAATCAAACTATTAAACCTTTATCCGACACACAATTAATTAAAACTATAACCAAAGAAGAAGATTATCGAACCAAAAGAATTTTAATTGTTGATGACAATGAATTAAATCTTAAGGTAGCCAAAAGAGCGATAGAACCTTTAAATATGCAAATTGATTTAGCTTTAAGTGGTCAAGAATGTATAGATAAAATAAGAAATGGTAATGAATATGATTTAATTTTAATGGATATAATGATGCCCGTTATGAGTGGGGAAAATACGTTAAAAATATTACAAGAAGATAAAAATTTTAAAATTCCAGTTATGGCTGTAACCGCTGATGCCGTAGCCGGAGCTGAAGATAAATATAAAGAAATTGGTTTTGTTGATTATATTTCTAAACCTTTTAATCGTGAGCAAATTAAAGAAAAAATAGCCAAAGTATTTAAAAATAAACCAAGTTATGTAGTTATTAGTAAAGGGCCAATTGATGAGGAATTAAAAAAATTGATTGAAGATGACGATATTTAAATATAAAAAGTAAATGCTAATATTTTATCATTTACTTTTTTAAATTATTCAGCTAACCACTTGGCAATATCTATAATTTGAATGCCCTCATACTGATAATTGTCATGTTTAGTTCGGGCTATTAATATTTTGGGATAGGCATCTTTTATTTTTAATAAAGAATCTACTTCTCTTTTAAAAGTATTATTTTCAAAATCATTTCCTATATCATCTGAAACTTGAATATATATTTTTTCATTTCTTTTTATAGCCACAAAATCTATTTCTTTTTTGTATAAAACACCAACATATACTTCATATCCGCGACGAATTAATTCCATTGCTACAATATTTTCATAAACATTACCATAATTCATATTCTTTGTACCTTGGATTGCATATTTAACGGCATGATCTGATAAATAATATTTATCTTGAGTAGATAAATATTTTTTACCTTGAATGTCATATCTTCTAACTTTATAAAATGCAAAAGCTTCACATAAATATTTAATATATGTACCAACTGTTTTATCATTAGTATTAGCTTTATTAGAATTTAGGATATTTGTAATATTTCTACTTGATGTTATTTTAGCAATATTATCTATTAAAAAATCACTAATATTATCTAATAAAGGTATGTTTTGAATTTTATTTCTTCCTACTATATCTCTTAAAATCATAGTTTTATATACATCAGATATATAATTATATTTTTTATCAATATCTTTATATAAATAGGAACCAGCAAATCCTCCTTCTAAAACATATCGATCAAAATTTTCATCATTATTTTTTAAATTATAATATTCTAAAAATTCTTTATATGAAAAAGGATAAACTTCAATACTAAATGTTCTACCTGTAAATAGTGTTGCTAAATCACTTGATAAAAGAAAGGCATTAGATCCAGTTATATATATATCATATTTATTTTCAGCATGAAAATTGTTTATTGCTTTTTCAAAATCAAGGCACATTTGAACTTCATCTATCAAAATAAAATTATTTTTTTTAGAATCATATTTACTAGAAACATAATTTATTAATTTTTTATATTGTTTTAAATAATCAAATTCATCAAGATTATAATTTATATAAATTATATTAGAATTAAGATCATTTTCTTGAATATAATTTATAAACATATTAAGTAATTCTGACTTTCCACTTCGTCTAACACCAGTTATAACTTTTATATCTGGTGTTCCCATAACATCAATCATATCTTGTAAATAATTTCTTTTAATAATTTTCATTCTATCACCTATAATCATTATACACTTCATTTCGCAAAAGTCAATTTTTTTAGATTTTGCGAAATGAATAGATTGTTAAATAAATTAAGATAAATATTATGATAATCTTTTCAAACATAGACTTTTTTTATTATTTTTAGTAAAATATTTATGGGTGTTTAGAAGTGAAACGTAGTGAAGTAAATAGAAATGATCTTTCGCCAATGATGAAACAATACATGGAAATAAAAGATAACTATGAAGAAGAAATACTATTTTTTCGTTTAGGAGATTTCTATGAGTTGTTTTTTGAAGATGGTATTTTAGCCTCTAGAGAATTAGAGCTAACTTTAACCGGTAAAAATGCGGGATTAAAAGAAAGAATTCCCATGTGTGGAGTTCCTTTTCATTCCGTTAAACCTTATTTAGAAAAATTAGTTGATAAAGGTTATAAAGTGGCTATTTGTGAGCAGTTAGAAGATCCGAAAAATACAAAAGGAATGGTTAAACGAGGCGTTGTTCAAGTTATAAGTAAAGGAACTTTTGTTGATTTAGATTTTCTAAAAGCTTATGACTTTAATTATATAGGTAGTGTATTAGATTTTAAAACTAAATATATTTTAACTTATGCTGATGTTTCTACAGGTAATTTTTATGTTTGTGAAATTGAACATAAACAAGATAAATTATTAAGTGAAATATTAAACTTAAATTTAAAAAGTGTTATTTTAGCTGATAATACGGATGTAACTTTAATTGATACTTTAAAAAATAATTATGGAATAAATATTTATATTTCTACTGAGTATTTAGAAAAAGATTATCAAAATATTTATCAAGATATTAAAGATATTCATTTTATTACGGGAATTAAACATTTATTATATTATTTAGTTGTTAAAGAATTAAAAAATCTTTCCCATATAAGTAAAGTAGAAATAGTTAAAAAAGATGAATATCTAAATATGGATATTCATACGATAAGAAATTTAGAATTATTTGAAACTTTAAGATTAAAAGAAAGAACATATTCTTTAATTTGGTTACTTGATAAAACAAAGACGGCAATGGGTAGTCGCAAACTTAAGTATTGGTTACAAAATCCTTTAAAAGATAAAGAAAAAATTGAAGAACGTTATAATCAAATTGAAACTTTAAATAATGAATTTATTTTAAAAGAAGAATTAAGAAAAGATTTATTTGAAGTTTATGATTTAGAAAGATTATGTGCCAAGATTATTTGCGGGGTTATTAATGCTCGAGATGTTATTCAAATTAAAAATTCTTTAAAAGTATTACCTAATATTATAAATAAAGTTAAAGAATTAAAATTTGATTTTAAAATAGATAATCATCAAGATTTATATAATTTGTTAGAACAAGCTATTATGGATAATCCACCTTTAGGTTTAAAAGAAGGTTCTTTGATTAAAGAAGGTTATAATGAAGAATTAGATGAACTGAGAAAAATAAGAAGTGGGGGAAAAGAATTTATTTCTTCTTTAGAAGAAAATGAAAGAATTAAAACGGGAATAAAGAATTTAAAAGTTGGATATAATAAAGTTTTTGGTTATTATATTGAAATTAGTAAAGGTAATTTAAAAGATATTAAACCTGATTGGGGTTGGGAGCGCAAACAGACTTTATCTAATTGTGAAAGATTTATTAATCCCACTTTAAAAGAAAAAGAAGCTTTAGTATTAAATGCTGAGGAAAAAATTATTGAATTAGAATATTCTTTATTTATGGAAATAAAAGAAGAAATTAAAAAAGAAATATTTAATCTAAAAATAACTGCCGAAGAAATTAGTAAATTAGATGCAATTATTTCTTTATCGGTTGTTAGTGAAGAATATAATTTAGTAAGACCAATCATTAGTGATCAACATATTGTTAAAATTAAAGAAGGACGGCATCCCGTTGTAGAAAGAGTTAGTAAAAATGAATATATTGCTAATGATTGCATCATGGATGAAACCATTGATACCCTTTTAATAACAGGACCTAATATGTCAGGAAAAAGTACTTATATGCGTCAGCTAGCAATTATAATAATTATGGCGCAAATGGGTTCTTTTGTTCCGGCTAAAAGTGCAACTTTACCAATTTTTGATAAAATATTTACAAGAATTGGGGCTTCGGATGATTTAGTAAGTGGCGAATCAACTTTTATGGTGGAAATGCTTGAAGCTTGTAATGCCATTGTAAATGCAACGAAAGATAGTTTAATACTATTTGATGAATTAGGTAGAGGTACAGCAACTTATGACGGAATGAGTATAGCTGAGGCAATCCTTGAATATGTTAATAAAAATATTAAATGTAAAACTTTATTTTCCACGCATTATCATGAACTTACGAGTTTAGATAAAAAATTTACAAACATTAAAAATGTTCACGTTAGTGCTTTAGAAGAAAATGGGACAATTACATTTTTACATAAAATAAAAAATGGGGCTGTTGATAAAAGTTATGGTATTCATGTAGCCAAATTAGCTGGAATGCCAAAAGAATTATTAAAAAGAGCTGATGAAATCTTAAAAGAATATGAAAATGAATCTCATCAAAAAGAACCAAGACAAGAACAAATTATCTTTGATTTAGAAGAAGAAAAAGAAGAAAAGATTGATACAATAAAACAAGAATTAATAGAATTAGATCCTTTAAATATGACGCCAATGGAAGCTTTAAATACTTTATATAATTTAAGACAAAAAGTTCAAGATGAAAATGAGTAAATACATGTGTTAATATGTGTTAAATATGATTTTTTGTGTTAAATATGATTTTTATTGACTTTTATCTTAAAATTTAATATAGTATGTCACTAAGAAGTGGGGGATTAATATGAATAAAGAAATTTATGGATTACACAATCATATTGCAACTTTAAAAAATAAAAAAGCATTTTTAGATGAAGCTTTGAAACAAAATGCTAATGTATTATCTATAACTGATCATAGAATTTTAGCATCATATTATGATTTATTTAATAGCTTGGATAAGGATGATATAGATAAATATAAAAAATTAAAATTTATTATTGGAATGGAACTTACAGGTATGTTTCCTTTTACCACAATAGATGGCAATAAAAGTAATATTGCAATGGATATTTTAGCTTATAATTTAAATATAGAAGATTATCAAAATTTTTATCGTTTTATTTTAAATAATTATCAAAATTTAGCTTATTTAGATTCCCGTGAGTATCAGCAAGAAGAACTAGATTTTGTTAAAAATGTTGCTAAAAATCTTGGGTATAAAGCAGATTATGATAATATCAAATTAACTGATGAAGTTCCATTTGCCGGTTATGCTATATCCTATGGATTAACAGATCAAAAATATGTTGATTACAACATTTCTCAAGGTTTATTAGAAGAATTAAAAACTAATCCTAGAGGTTTTAGAAATAGAGAAATGAAAAACCCTGATAGTCAATTCTTTGTTGATTATTCAAAGTTTTATCCTGTAATGGAAAAAATTATTAGTGCTATTCATGAAAATAAAGCTTTAGCATTCTTTCCTCACACCGCAGCTTATTTTGCTAAGGCAGGGGATGACGAGAAAATTAAAAAAGCTTGGGATAATTCTTATAAATTAACTGATGATTTTTTAAGAGAAAATCCGAGTATTAATGGACTAGAAATTAGACATCCAGCATATTTAAATAATCAAGAATTTTATGATTTTTTAGAAAACACGGCGAAAGTAAACGATTTATTTGTAAGTGGGGGAACTGATTACCATAAAAGTGGGGAAAAAATAACTTTAGATTACAATGATAAGTATATTGACAATAATGTTCTTACCAATGTTAATCAATGGGCGATCATGTATAGTTTAGATGATATAATTGATTTAAGCAAAGAAATAGGGAAAGTAGAAAAACGAATTTTAACTAAATAAAAGTGAGCAAAACTCACTTTTTTGTATATACAGATAATTGTCACTTTATCGTTACTTTATCAATATTTTTTAAAATATTATTATATTCTTCTAAAGAACCAATATCTATTCTTTTTCCTTTCATTTTAATAGCTTTAATAGTTGTTGTTTTAATTAAATTAACAATAATTTCTCCCATTGAATCAATTTTTTTGTTATTAAATAGTTTTAATATTAAATTAAGATCTTTCTTTTTAATGAAGTAAAAAGGAGGAACAGCATAATTAGACTTAGGATTTTTTGGCTTTTCTTCCATAGCTAAAGCTTGATTATTTTCATCTATTTGTAAAACGCCAGTTTTTCTTAATTTTTTTAAATCATTTTCTTCATAGTATAAAATATAAGAATTAGAACTATTAGCAAATTCTTTAAAAACATAGTCTAAAGAAAAGTCTAAAATATTATCACCAGCCATAATTAAAACATCATCATCTATTTTTTCAATATCTAAAGCTAGCATTAAATCACTGATAGCTCCTAAAGATTCTTCAACATTATTGGTTCCATCATTGATGATTTTAATTTTATTGTTATTTTTTTGTTTCTTTTTCCAGTTAATAAAATCTTGATAAAAAAGATTATTACTAACTAAGATAAGTTCATCAATTAAGTCTGTACTTTTTTTAATATTTTCCCAGATTAAATCTAAAACACATTTATCATTTATTTTTAATAAAGCTTTAGCCTTATTTTTAGTTAAAGGGAACATTCTTGTGGCATAACCTGCACATAAAATAATACATTTCATTTTTAAAAACTCCTCATATAATTAATATAAATATCTCATCTAAAATTATAAAAGAAAAGATTAGTGATATCAAGATTTTTTGACCGTTACGAAAAAAAGGTTCAGGCCACGTGCTTTAGCACGTAAGCCCTTGAAGGGTTTAGAGGCAATTTATT
>CANQLL010000031.1 GCA_947624705.1 uncultured Bacilli bacterium
TTTTTATAACATTATCGGTCCCTGAAATTTTGATGGTAAATTGGAATAACTGTCATACTTCTATTATAATTGCACAATGAAATTGTTATTGAATAAAATATTCTATTGCTTAATTAAGAAGAATAGAGTAAAATAGGAATACCTAAATTATTTTAGGTTTCTTTTTATGGGAGGAATAAATATATGATTCAAAAATTAGATAATCTTAAATTAAAAATTGAAAATGGTTATTATTGTTGGTCATTATTAGCTTTATGTAATTTATTTAATTTAAACTATTCAAAACTTGAAACAAAATTAAATAACTTAGAAATTGTTAATGATCAAAGATTTATGGTTGTTAATTATGATAATAATTATTATCTTTCAGCTTTAGTATGTCTAAGATTATTTACAACAAATTCAGAAATAATTAGCTATTTTACAAAAATTGCTATTAAAGAAGAATTAACTAGTGATATAATAGAACTAGATTGTCAAAAAGAAAAATTACTAAAAACTTTAAATAATTTAAAAAAATTAAATTATTATAAATCTTCTTGGCAACAAGATATAGATAATCAAGGATATGATTATTTAAAAACAGAAATAAAAAATATTGTAAATAAGAAAAGAGTAAAAATTAAACAATATTTTGAGGAGTGATAGAATGATTAGTAAACCTAAAGGAACTTATGATTTAATTGGTCAAGATGCCAAAAAAATAAATTATATAAATAATGTTTTAGCGGCAATGTGTCAAAACTATAATTATGAATTTATAAGAACCCCTGTTTTTGAAGCAAGTGAAGTATTTCATCGTGGAGTTGGGGAAGGTAGTGACATAGTTCGCAAAGAAACTTATGATTTTAAAGATCGAGGAAAGCGTGATATTACCTTAAGACCCGAAGGAACAGCAGGGGTTGTTCGCAGTTATATTGAAAATAAAATGTATGGTCGGGATATTCAACCTGTTAAATTATATTATAATGAAATGATGTATCGTTATGAAAGACCGCAAGCGGGCAGATATCGCGAATTTCACCAATTTGGAGTTGAAGTTTTAGGCTGTGATGATCCTTTTGTGGATGCTGAGGTTATTTCTTTAGCTTATAATATTTTTCAAACTTTAGGTTTAAAAAATATTCGCGTCAATATTAATTCCTTAGGCGACCAAGAATCGCGCGATAACTATCGGCAAGCTTTAACTAACCATTTTGCTCAAGATATAAAAAATATGTGTCCGGATTGTCAAGAACGGTTAAAGAAAAATCCGTTAAGAATATTAGATTGTAAAGTTGATCAAGATAAAGAAATTATGAAAAATGCTCCCCAAACAATTGATTATTTAAACGAAGAAAGCAAAAAACGTTTTACTAAATTACAAGAATACTTAGATTTACTAGATATTGAATATGTGGTTAATCCTAAAATAGTTCGCGGTTTAGATTATTATAATCATACTGTTTTTGAAATTGAAATTTTAAATGAAGAATTTGGTGCCCAAAATGTTTTAGGTGGTGGGGGAAGATATAATGGTTTAGTTGAGATGCTAGACGGTCCCCAAACCCCAGGAATTGGTTTTGCTATGGGAATGGAAAGAATTCTTTTAGCCTTGGATGTAGAAGAGGTCCATTTACCAATAGATAATCCTCTTGATGTTTATATTGGTTATGTTAATGACGAAGAAAAAGATACGGCTTTATATCTAGTGCAAGATTTACGTTTAAATGGTTTTAGAGTAGAAACAGAATATTTAAATCGCAGTTTAAAAAGTCAATTTAAAACGGCTGATAAATTAAAATCTCGTTATGTTATTATCTTAAATAGTAATGATATTAAAGAGTTTAAAGTTAAATTACGGGATAATCAAACTAAAGAAGAAGAAATGGTTAAAATAAATGATTTAGTTGATTATTTAGATATGCATATATAAAAGTTAGGTGAATTTATGAAAAGTATTAAAATAAAAGATTTAGAAAATTATTATAATCAAGAAGTCAAAATTCAAGGTTTTGTCAATAATATTCGAAACTTACAATATGTAATTTTTATGATTATTAAAGATGAAACGGGACTTGTTCAAGTTACTATTGAAAAAGAAAATAATGAAAAATTAGTTAAAATAGTAGAATCTATTACTTTAGAAAGTACAGTTAAAATAATAGGTAAATGTTTAGAAAGTCCCAAAGTTAAATTAGGGGGAAAAGAAATAATTCCTTCTGATATTGAAATTACCAGTTTATCTTTAGAAGAATTACCAATTAATATCAAAGATAAAGATAAAACATTAAGAGAAAAAAGACTTGATTATCGTTTCTTAGATTTAAGAAGAGAAGATAATAATTTATTATTTAAAATTGAAACTGAATTTGAACATGCTTTAAGAGAATATTGTCTTAATCATGATTTTATGGAAATTCATTCTCCTAAAATTTCCGCCTCAGCGGCCGAAAGTGGAGCGGAGACTTTTAAATTAGATTATTTTGGTGAGCCAGCTTGTCTTTCTCAATCTCCCCAATTTTATAAACAAATGGCTATGGCGGCCGGATTTGGGAAAGTCTTTGAAATAGGACCAGCCTTTCGAGCGGAGAATTCTCATACTTCCTATCATGCGACCGAAATAAATATGGCTGATATTGAGTTGTCTTTTATTGATAGTTTTGAAGATGTTATGGATATGGAAGAAGCTTGGTTAAAATATGCTTTTAATAAAGTTTATACTAAATATGGGGAAGAAATTCAAAAACAATTTAAAACTGAACTTTCCAATTTAGAAGTAGATTTTCCCCGTCTTACTTTTAAAGAAGCTAAACAAATTTTAAAAGATGAATTTCATTTTGAAGGGGAACGCCCTGATGATTTTGAACGTAAAGAAGAAATGCTTTTATGTAAATATGCTAAGAAAAAATATAATAGTGATTTTATCTTTGTAACTAAATATCCTTTTGCGGCCCGGCCTTTTTATCACAATTTAGATGAAAATGGTTTAACTAATAGTTATGATTTATTATATCGGGGCGTGGAAATTACGACCGGAGCCCAAAGAGAACATCGCGTAGATATATTAAATAAGCAAATTAAAGAAAAGGGTATTAATCCCGCTGATTTAGAATTTTATATTGAATTCTTTAAATATGGTTGCCCTCCGCATGGTGGCTTTGCTATTGGGGTAGCTAGAGTATTAATGCAAATGTTAAATATCGATAATATTCGGGAAGCGACTTTCATTTATCGAGGTCCAACCAGATTAAAACCTTAATATAAGATAATTGAAAAAATAAAAATTAGAAAGAGGAATTAAAAATGCAAATAAATTTAGAAAATATAAGTAGAGAAAAATTAGAAAATATTTTAGAAATTAAAAAAAGGTGTTTATGTGATAATGAAGAAGAATATGATTATTTACAAAGAACATATGGGACTGATTCTTATATGACAATTGCTAAATATCAAGATATAGAAAGAAATAAAAAAGAAATTGAATTAATTGAAAATGAATTAAATAATAAGGTGCTATTAAGATCAAGATAGAAGTAGTGTTATGGAAGCAGTAGAAGAATTAATTAAACAAAAAGAAATTTTAGAAAAACAATTAAAATTATTAATGAATTCAAGATTATATAAAAAATATTTAGAAATTGAAT
Organism: uncultured Bacilli bacterium; assembly: GCA_947624705.1. Classification (GTDB taxonomy): domain Bacteria; phylum Bacillota_I; class Bacilli_A; order RF39; family UBA660; genus HGM10766. Next base: position 3,627 of record CANQLL010000031.1, read on the forward strand.
ATTTAAAATCTTATTATATAACGCATCAAAAATATAATTTTAAAGAATTTGGTTTAGATATTAAAGATTGGTTAAGAGTAAAGCATGCTAATAAAGTAATACTAAAAGTAGAAAAAAATTTATATCCAATTCAAAATCAAATTAAAAATATTGAATATAGTCTTATAAATCAAAAGAGGGATTAGATGAATTATTATAATATAAAAGAATGTCTATATTATCTACAAATGTTAGAAGAAAATAAATTGTTTCTAACTATTTTTCACATGGAATTAGTTACTGGTCAAAGACCATCTATTTTAAATGAAAATCCTTCTTTAGATTTAAAATATCAATATTTTAAATATCGTTATTTAAAAGAAATAGCAACTTCCCAAGCTTTATATATGATGGTCGAATATAACGCTAATCGTTTAGAAAGGGGAAACTATGAATTATCAGCAAATTATGCTTAATAGTATGGATGAAGTATTTGATTTAGAAAATAAAACTTTATTTAAAAAATATTATAATTTGGAACAACTTGGTTTAAATTTAGATAAAGTTTTTGTCAATGAAAAACAAAAAATGTTTTATTTAAAATGGTTAGAAAGATATAAACAAGCTTTATATGACTATTTAATAACTATAGATTATTATAATATTAATTATACGAGGAGTCGGTAAACATGGAATATGTTCCTACAATTGGATTAGAATTACATTGTGAAATGAATACTAAATCAAAAGTATTTTCAAGTGGAAAAAATGAATATAATGAAATACCTAATAGTAATATTAGACCTTTAGATATGGCTTTTCCAGGAACTCTTCCTAGTTTAAATAAAGAAGCTTTAAGAAAAGCTTTTAAAATGGCTTTAGCTTTAAATTGTGAAATACCTGATGTTTTAATTTTTGATCGTAAAAATTATTATTATCCCGATTTACCTAAAGGCTATCAAATAACGCAAATGAAAAAACCAGTTGGAACAAATGGTTTTTTAGATATTGATGTAGATGGAAATGAAGAAAAAGTTTTAATTCATGATATCCATTTGGAAGAAGATACTGCTTCTCAAGATCATTATGATGATTATTCTTTATTAGATTATAATCGAAGTGGTGTACCTTTAGTCGAAATAGTTACTGAACCTTGTTTACATTCATCAGCTTCAGTTTTAAGTTATTTAGAAACCTTACGAAATACTTTTAAATATGTTGATATATCTGAAGCTGATACGAAATTAGGACAAATTAGATGTGATGTTAATATTTCGGTTTCTAATAGTGAAACTTTAGGAACGAAAGTTGAAATTAAAAATATTAATTCTTTTAGTAATGTTGTTAAAGCTATTGATGCTGAGGTTAATAGACAATTAGATTTAGTGGCAAATAATCAACAAACTAAAATAATTCAAGAAACAAGAAGATATGATGAGACTACTAATACGACTATATCTATGCGTAGTAAAGTAGATGCTATTGATTATAAATATTTTGTTGAAGCTAATATTCCTAAAATGCTTATAAAAAAAGAATATATAGAAGAAATTAAAAAAGAAATACCTATTCTTCCTTATTATCGTTATAAAAAATATCTTCAAGAATATAACTTAAGTGAGATTGATGCTAATAAAATTATAAAAGAAAAAGATATTTCTGATTATTTTGAAAAATGTATAGATTTAAAAATGAATCCTAAAATAGTTGCTAATTGGTTAAATGGTAATATTTTAAGTATTTTAAATAAATCAGAAATATCTATTAATGATTTTTATTTAAAACCGGAATATTTAAAACAAATAACAGATAAAATAGAAGATAATACTATTTCTTCTAAACAAGCCAAAGAAATATTTTTAAAAAGTATTGAACAGCAAAAAGAGCCTAAAGAATTTATTAATAATGAAAATACTCAAGTTTCTGATGAAAAGGAATTAAAAATAATTATAGAAAATATTTTAAAAGAAAATCAAGAACAAGTAAATGAATATCGAAATGGTCATGATAATTTATTTAAATTTTTTGTTGGTCAAGTAATGAAACAAACTAAAGGTAAAGCAAATCCTATCTTAACTAATGAATTACTTAAAAAATATTTAAATTAATTATTATTCAACATATTTTTTAATTATAATATTATAAACTAAATCATAGGTGAGACTATGAAAAGGTTTAAAGCTAAAAAGAAAAGGAAAATTAAATTAGTAAAAGTATTTATTATATTATTATTAATTTATTTTTCCTTTTCTTTTTGCTTTAAATTTTTATATCAAAAAAAAATTAAAGATAAAATATCTAATAAAGTTATAATTAATTATTTACTTAAAACTAGTGCTAATAATATGATTGAAACTAATAAAAATCATGATTTATTTAATATTAATTTTAATTCGGCTAATTTACTTTTAAAAACTTCTTTAAATAATTTAATTGATGATAGTGCGGTCGTTTTTGAAGATAGTTATAATGAAGATACTATTGTTACTAAATATTTTGAAGATCCTAATAAATATGTCGTTAATAAACCATTAATTTATTTATATAATTCGCATCAATTAGAAGAATATAGTAATAGTAATGTTAATATGTATAACACTTCACCTAATGTTTTAATGGCTAGTTATATTTTAAAAGAAAAATTAAATGATTTAAATATTCCAACAATTGTTGAAGAAACTGATATAAATGAAATATTAAATATTAACAATTGGAAATATAGCTATTCTTATAAAGCATCTCGATTGTTAATCGAAGATGCTTTAAGCAAAAATGATACTTTAAAATATTTAATTGATATTCATCGTGATTCAATTAGTAAAAATAGTACAACTTTAACAATTGATAATAAATCGTATGCCAAAGTTTTATTTGTAGTAGGAATTGAATATGATGGTTATGAAACAAATTTAAACTTAGCGCAGAAGTTAAGTGATATTATAAATTCTAAATGTGATAATTTATCTAAAGGCGTTTTAGAAAAAGGAGGAAAAGGTAATAATGGAGTTTATAACCAAGATTTAAGTAGTAATGCTTTATTAATTGAAATCGGGGGACCAGATAATACTATTGATGAAGTAACTAATACTTTATCCGTAATTGCTGATTCTTTATATGATTTAATAAAGGAGTAGGTATGAAAAAGAAAAAATCTAATAAATTATTTTGGTTTGTTTTAATTTCTTTATTTGTTGTTTATATGGGTTTATATATTGCTAATTCAACTGGTTATTATGAAAGTAAATTAAGTGAGCGAGTAACTCTTAATAATAAAGCAATTGCCCAATTTGAAAAAGATGTTGCTAGTGGAAAAGATGTAACAATAGATGACTATCTGGAAAGAGAAAATAAAGATTATAGTAATAAAATGTCTAAACTTGGTTTAAATATTTCTAATAAATGTGAAGATTTTATGACTAAAGGTTTATCTAAATTTTTGAAAGTTGTAGGTAAACTATTTAGTTAAAATGTGTTAAAATTAATTGTAGGGTAGTGATAAAAATGATATATGAAATTAAAAATGATAAAATTTTAGAAAGTAAGAAAAAATTAACTAATACTTCCAATAATTTAATTTGTTTATTTAATGAAGAAGAATGGTCACAATATAATTTAATTGAAAATAAGATGAATGAAAAAATTCGTTTTTGTAAGATAGAAGATGCTAAAAAATATATGTATGGAACTTTTTGTGTTCCTGTTAAAGATAAATATCCTTTAACTTATTGTTTTTACTTTTATATTATCAATGATAATTTCATTATCATTGATAATGAAAATAAAGTGCAAGAAATGGTAGAACAAATTATCAATAATAAAAGTAAAAGTGATTATAATATTATTAAATTTTTTCATGATTTATTAGAAATTATTATTAAAGACGATTTAAGTTATTTAGAAAAATTAGAAAATAAATTAGCTAAATTAGAAAGTAAAGTTATTGCTAAAAAAATTGAAAATTTTAGTAAAAATATTATTAAAATCAAAAAAGAAATATTAAAATATTATCATTATTATGGTCAACTTCTAGATTTAACCGATACTTTAGAAGATAGTTATATTAATACCGAAGAAATATTTAAAGTTTACTTTGAAAGAGTAGGTCGATTACAAAGCGAAGCTTTGCTTTTAAGAGAATATACTCAAGAATTACAAAACTTATATGATTCTCAAATAACATTACATCAAAATGATGTAATGAAAGTTTTAACAATAGTTACAACTATTTTCTTACCTCTTACTTTAATAACTGGTTGGTATGGAATGAATTTTAAATATATGCCAGAATTAGGTTGGGAATTTGGTTATCCTCTATTATTTATTGTTTTTGCTTTAATAATTATTATTTGTATTATTATTTTTAAAATCAAAAAATTCTGGTAAAAAGCTGAATGTAAATTCAGTTTTTTTATGGAAATTAGAAAAAATAAAGGAAATTGAAGATAAATCGATAATATATTAAATGAAGGGAGTAAATTATTATGGTTACATGAAAAAATCTTAAAATCAAAAAAATAGAAAAGAGGTATTAAAAAATGGGTAGGTATTTAGCAGTGGGAATTCCGGCTAGAATTTGTATTTATGAAAGAAAAAAAGTTCCTAAAAATAAAGAAAAAGAATTAATAAAAGGATTAAAACAATATATTAATTTAGATTTTTATGATTATGATAAAGAAGATAATGTTTATATTTTAAAAAAGAAAATGTTTGAAAATAATATTCATCAAGCTTTAAAAGATTTTTATAATAAATTACATATTATTCCTGATCATTTATTTGCTTATAAAAGAGAAATCGTGCCAGATTTAATTCAAGATAAAAATTTTAATTTCCAAAACTATAAATTTAAATTAGATTATAATGAAAATTGTATATCATTAGGCAAAGATATAGAAGTTAATATTTGTATTGGTTGCATAGAAGAATTTTGGTTAACAATCGAAACAAAAGTTTATGATTTTTATCAAATTAAAATTGATTTTATTCCGATATCTTCTGATAGCTGGAAATGTTTATTTGAGGATGACTTTTATACTTTGCGTTGTTTAAATAATTTAAAGCGTTATTGTTTTAACGATCAAAATTCTTTATTAAGTACTATGTTGTTTTATATTATGTATTAAAAAACTGAAGAGCATTTTTGCTTTTCAGTTTTATCTAGTTTGTTTTTTAATTAATTTAGCATGAACAACTATTCTTCCACCACTATTGTTTTCACAAGTTGATAAAGTTAAGATTTTATCATTAACAGTTGCTCCTGTCTCCGTTGGTGCCGTATTTCTAGAAACCATGGTATTAATCCATTCTTCTTTTTCTTGTTGGTTATTAAAACCAGTTTTTATATAATAACTTTCACTTTGAATGGTATAAACAGAAAATATTTGATAAACAAAATTTTCCGTTGGTGTAGATAACCAAATAACATAATTATCTTTATTACTTTGCCATGATTTTGTTAAAACATTTTTTAAAGAACCAAAAACCGTTTTATTGACACGTCCATGACCATAAATAACTAAATTATCACTTAAAGGATTTATAGTATCACGATAATCAAGATAAACCCAACCCGCATCATTTTTGCTTTTATCATAAGCATGAGTTAAGTAATAATCATTATCAGTTGTTTGCACAACTGGATAGTTAATATTGGTATTATCCATATGAATAAAAGCAACTGTTTGATCATTTTTACTTAATAATTCACTAAAATTAACTTCATAGAAAGGAACTTTAGTATAATACCAATAATCACTTTGTTTACCTGTGTCATTACTTGGAGGATTAATTAATTCTCCTTCTTCTTCAATTTGTTCTGGTTTAATACTTTCTTCTATATCTTTTTTTATTTCCTCAATTTTTTTATTATCTTTATGCCAGCTAAATACTTTTAAGCCTGAGAAAATTAAAGCTCCACTAAATATTACTAAAAGAACAATAACGACCCATAGACGTAATTTTCTTTTCTTTTTAGTTTTCTTTTCTTTTTTCAATTTAATCACCATAGAAATTGTAGCACTAACATTTTAAAAAGTAAATAAAAGAAATTGGAGAAAACTATAGTTATAAAGGGAAAAAAATGGTACAATGTCTAAGGAAATGGGGAAATAAGATGAAGCAACAAAATATTCGTAATTTTTCAATTATTGCTCATATAGATCATGGTAAAAGTACTTTAGCCGATCGTATTTTAGAATTAACGGGAAGTGTTTCTAAATATGAAATGAAAGATCAACTTTTAGATAGTATGGACTTAGAAAGAGAAAGAGGTATTACGATTAAATTAAATGCTGTTTCCTTAAATTATGAATATAATAATGAAAAATATTTATTAAATTTAATAGATACTCCAGGTCATGTTGATTTTTCTTATGAAGTATCAAGAAGCTTAGCCGCTTGTGAGGGCGCAATTTTAGTAGTTGATGCTGCCCAAGGCATCGAAGCCCAAACTTTAGCTAATTTATATTTAGCATTAAATAATGATTTAACAATTATCCCAGTTATTAATAAGATTGATTTACCTAATGCTGATATAAATAAAGTTACCAAAGAATTAAAAGATGTGTTAGGTTTTAAAGAAGAAGAAATTATTTTATGTAGTGGTAAAACGGGAGTAGGGGTTGATAAACTTTTAGAAGCTGTTGTAACACGTATCCAACCTCCGCAAATTCATAATGATCAACCCTTAAGAGCTTTAATTTTTGATTCTTATTTTGATTCTTATCGGGGCGTAATTGCTCACATTAGAGTAGTTGATGGGCAAATTAAATTACATGATAAAATTAAAATGATGGCTACGGATTTTGAATGTGAAGTTATTGAACTAGGAGTTAATACACCCAAAGAAGTGAAAAAAGAAGTTTTAAGAAGTGGTGAAGTTGGCTGGGTTTCGGGCAGTATTAAAGATATTTCCAAAGTTAGTGTTGGTGATACTATAACTACTGTTAAAAATTTCGCTTTAAAAATGTTACCCGGTTATCAACCATTAAAACCAATGGTTTATTCCGGTTTATTTCCGGTGGAACCTAATAAATTTGCAAGTTTAAAAGAAGCTTTAGAAAAATTGAAATTAAATGATGCCTCTTTAGTTTTTGAACCGGAAACTTCTGATGCTTTAGGTTTTGGTTTTCGCTGTGGTTTTTTAGGACTATTGCATATGGAAATTATTATGAGTCGGATTGAAAGAGAATTTAATATTGCTATTATTGCGACATCTCCTAGTGTTATTTACGAAGTAGAACTTACTAATGGTCATACTATTTTAATTGATTCGCCTAATAAAATGCCAGATCGTGCGTTTATTAAAGAGGTTAGAGAACCTTTTATTAAGACTAATATTTTTGTTCCTAGTGAATATATTGGAGCCATTATGGAATTGTGTCAAGATAAAAGGGGAATATATGAAAATATGGAATATATTAATGAAACAAGAGTTAACATTCACTATAAATTACCTTTATCAGAAATAGTTTATGATTTTTTTGATAAATTAAAAAGTTCAACTAAAGGTTATGCTTCTTTTGATTATGAATATGCTGGTTATAGTAAGAGTGATTTAGTTAAAATGGATATTTTACTAAATGGGACAATAGTTGATGCTTTATCAACTATTGTGCATAAAGATTTTGCTTATAAAAGAGGCAAAGCAATTGTCGAAAATTTAAAAGAATTAATTCCCCGCCAGATGTTTCAAGTTCCTATTCAAGCTTCAATTGGAGCCAAAATTATAGCCCGAGAAAATATTTCGGCGATGCGTAAGAATGTCCTAGCTAAATGTTATGGCGGGGATATAACTCGTAAACGAAAGCTACTAGAAAAGCAAAAAGAAGGTAAGAAAAGAATGAAAATGGTGGGAAGTGTTGAAGTTCCCCAAGAAGCTTTTTTAGCTGTTTTGAAAAGCGAAAAGTGATATACAAATTTAAAGTTGCACTTTAAATTTGTATATTATATAATAGTTATGGTGATTATTTTATGAAAAAATATATATCTCGTAATATTGAAAAAAATTTATTGAAATTAAGTAAAGGTTTTCCGGTTATTTTAGTAACCGGAGCCCGGCAAGTAGGCAAATCTACTTTATTAAATGAAATATTAATTAAACAATTAAAAAATATTAATTATGTAACTTTAGATAATTTTGCAGCCCGGAGCCTAGCTTTAGAAGATCCTGAATTATTTTTAGAAACTTATCCAGCCCCGTTAATAATTGATGAATTTCAATATGCGCCCAATTTACTTTCTTATATTAAAATAATTGTTGATAAGAAAAGATTAGAAGAATTTAATAATAATGTTAATAGTAATTCTCTTTATTTTTTAACAGGTTCTCAATTATTTTTATCAATGAAAGAAGTTAGTGATTCTTTAGCCGGTAGAATTGGAATAATAAATTTATATGGTTTATCATCAAGAGAAATAATGGGTAAAAAAGAAAAATTATTTATACCTAATATAAATAACTTAAAAAAGGAAAAGATTGAAAAACAAACTATTAATAATATTTTTGAAAGAATATTTAAAGGTAGTTATCCAGAACTTTATGTCAATGCTAATATGCCAATTAAAACTTATTATGAAAGTTATGTTAAAACTTATATTGAAAGAGATATTAGAGATTTAATTAAAATTAAAGATGAAGTTAAATTTGTTAAATTTTTAATTTCTTTAGCAGCTCGAACTGCTCAAGAATTAAATCTTTCCGAAATTGCTAGGGATGCAGAAATTAGTGTTCCAACATCAGATGAATGGTTATCTATTTTAGTAAATACTGGAATTGTATATCTTTTAGAACCATTTTCCAAAAATGTTATTAAAAGAGTGGTTAAAAGGCCTAAAATTTATTTTATGGATACTGGTTTAGCCTCATATCTAACTAGATATGAAACAGCGGAGATTCTCGAAGCTAGTTCTTATTCTGGTGCTATTTTTGAAACTTATGTTATTACTGAAATAATTAAATCTTTTAATAATAATGGTTTAAATCCTAAAGAATATCTATATTACTATCGCGATAATTTAGATAATGAAATTGATTTAATTATTGATTATCAAGATAAAATATATCCTATGGAAATCAAAAAGAATAAAAATCCTAATAAAAATAGTATTAAAAATTTTGAGGTTTTAAAAAATATTAATTTAAATGTTGAAAAAGGAATAGTTTTATGTATGAGTAATGAAATATTCCCTCTTGATAAAGATAATTATTTAGTTCCTATAGAATATATTTAATCAAAAATAAGTTGAAATTTCTCAACTTATTTTTGATATAAACGATATAAATTAACAGAAGGTTTATTAAACCATCTAAAACTATAATTAGTTGTTCCTATTCCACTAGAAACAAATATTTTAGTTTTATTTTCTTCATAATAATTATTATAATATTTTTTACTTCCTTTTTTAGTTGTTATTGCTCCGACAAAAGGTAATCTAATTTGACCTCCTAAAGAATGTCCACTTAAAACTAAATTAATATTATAATCTTTAAAATCATTATAACTATCTGCTTCATGAGTTAAAACTATTGAGTAAATATTTTCTTCTTGATGTTCAGTTAAATAACTAAATGTTGTTTCATTATCATGTTTATCTTTTAAAGAAGAGGGGAATCCCGCAATCATTAAAGGAATATTACCCTTATCATAAATTAAATCATAAGAATTATTTAAATAAGTAAAACCAGAATTTTTCATGATTATTTCATAATCTTTAAGTTTAGAATCATAATCACCAGATATGGCAAATTTATTTAATCTTGCTTCTAATAAAGATAATTGTTCTGTTAAAAATTCCCCAATTTTATTTTTATAAATTGTATCTTTATCAATTAAATCCCCCGTAAAAACAATTATATCTGGTTTTAATTCATTTATTTTAATTATTAATTTTTTAACATCTTCTTTATCAACTGTTCTACCATATAAAAGATCAGAAAAATGAACTATTTTTAATCCTTCAAAATTTTGAGGAATATTTTCATTTATTACAGGATATTCTTTGATAACTAAACCACTAGTACTTACAAATCTAGCGTATAAAACTATTCCTATAATAATTAAAACAAATGTTAAAATAATATATTTTAAATTACTTTCTTTTTTTTCTTCCATAACTTAGGCTCCTAAAAAAGATATTAGAATAAAGAAGACAGTTATTGAGTTATGAATTATATGTAAACTTATGGAAGAAAAAATATTATTAGTTTTAAAGTAAGCATAACTAAAAGCAATACCTACACTTCCATAAGGAACTATATATAATAATTCTTTCCAATGTTTTAAAAGATTTAAATCAGTTATACCAGTAGCTACATGCATACCAGCAAATATAAGACCCGTAAATAAACAATAAATAATTATATTTTTAAAGGCTCCTTTAAACGAAGCACGAAATAACAATTCTTCACAAATAGGACCAAATATACACATTGAAAAAATAGAATAAATTGGTAAATTATTTAAAATGTTACGATTGGCTTCTTCATTAGCAGCTAAAGCCCCATCGCTTATAATTAAATTAATTATAACATTAGAAAACATCATTAAAACAAAACCAATTATCCAATAAGGAATGACTATTTTTAAATAATTTTTATAATTTTTTTTAAAATCTAAAAAATCTTTTTTTAAAACTTTATGAAATAATAATAACAATAAAAAAGTTATTATTATTTCAATTATTATTAACATGATATTTTTACCAATAGTACTATTTTTTAAAGGAGTTAAGGAAAATAAGTATAATAATATTGGACTTGCTACCATATATAAAGCAATTAAACCAAAACCTCTTAATATAATCATTAATTTATCTAAATTAGTTTTAGCTGTAAAATCCATAAATCCTCCTATTTAATATAACCATTTTGTTTAAATGTTTTAATAATATCTTTACGATTTGAAGAGCCAACTATCCGATTTAAAGCGGAAGTTTCTTCGCCATTTTCAATAAAGATAGTAGTAGGGGTACCACTAAAATTAGCAATACTAGAAAGATATTCTTTATCTTCTTTAGTATATTTATCAGTATCAACTAAATATACTTTAACATTATATTCTTCAATAATACTTTTTAGAATTGGTAAATATTCCGCACAATGGGAACATCCTTTTCTTGATATAACTAAGATAAAACTATCTTTATTATCAATTTTTTCTTTTAATTCAGTTTTATTTACTTCAATTAAATTACTTTCTTTTTTATTGAAAATAAATAAACTAATTATTGCTATTAGAATAATAGCAATAATTACTATAATTATTAATTTTTTGTTTTTCATAACTTACCACCAAAAAAATTGTACCAAATTTCTGAGGAAAAGTCTTTAGTTTTCAAAAACTTGTTTCAAAAACTAACTTTATATTTACAAAA
>CANQLL010000032.1 GCA_947624705.1 uncultured Bacilli bacterium
AATTTTTTAATCAATAATTATATGTAAAGAATAAGTGTAAATTTACCCTTTTCTAATTTTGCAAAAATATATTCTATATTATAATAAATTTAGTGATAAACATGAAATTTAAAAATATCTATAAAATTTTCTTTATTATTATAATGATTTTTTCCTTTAGTTTTAAAGTTACAGCAGATTCTGGTTGGGATTCTGATTATGGTGGAGGATTTGATAGCGGTGGATTCAATTATGGTGGTGGTTGGGATAATGATACTACATATCATACTTCAAGTTCTAGTTCAGATAACCCTTATTTAGGATATATTTTTACGGCTTTTTTCATTATCTGGATAATCGTTTGCATTGCGCATGATGTTAAACCACATAATTATCAAAAACCAAAACATGGTTATCATGATTTAAATGAAGACGAATTTAATAATTTTTTCCCTAATAATACGATTGAAGAATTTAAAAATATGGCTTTGCAAAACTTTATCGCTGTTCAAAATGCTTGGATGAATTTTGATTATGATGCTTTAAGAAAATTGTGTACAGATGAATTATATAATTCATACATTACTGAATTAAATGTTTTAAAATTAAAAGAAAATCAAAATATTATGAATGATTTTCAATGTTTAGATATTAAACTTTTAAATATTAGAGAAGAAAATAATATTATAACTTTATATTTTTATTTAAATATTACCTTTTTTGACTATGTTGTCGATAAAAACAAAAAAGTAGTTAGAGGCAATAATTTATATAAATTAAATAATCATTACTATATACAATATGTTCGTAATAAAACTGGTGAAGATAAAATTACTAATTGTCCAAACTGTGGAGCTCCTCTTGAGAAAACAACTTCGCAAACTTGTCCATATTGTGGCAGTGTAATTGTTAAAGAAGCTAGTAATTTTGTTTTAAGTAAAAAAATGAAAGTAGATGATTAAATGAAAGAAAAATTTAAAGCAATAGAAACTGATTTTAATGAATCAATGTTTATTACCAAAATAAATAATATCTTTATTAAATTATTTACGAATATAATGTTAGATAATTTAAAAGAAGTAGATCATTTTATTAGTGATGAAGTTTATAATTATGCTCAAGATATAATTAATAAGGCCAAAGATATTCATGGAATTCAAATGTTTGATGAATTAAATATTAAAAATAGTATGATAACAGACTATGATGTAACCGATGATAATTTAATAATCAAAGTTTTATTAGTAGCTAAATATCTTGATTATATTATAGATATAGATAGTAAAGAAAAAATTAGAGGTGATGATTATCAAAGAAAGGAACAAACTTATGAATTAACATTTATAAAAAAAAGAAAAACTAAAAATCAAGAAATAAGTCGTAAATGTCCGGGGTGCGGAGCACCAATTAGTGTAAATACAAGTGGATTATGTGCTTATTGTGGTAGTATTTACAATCAAGAAGATTATGATTGGATTTTAAAAAATATTAAAGAAATTTAGAAGGAGAAAAAAATATGGGATTAATTAAAGCTCTAGGAGGAGCTATTTCAAGTAATTTAAAAGATCAATTTAAGGAGTACATTGTTTGTCCAGTTACGGATAATAATGTTTTAATGGTGCGAGGAGTAATTCAAGATAATAATGGCAATAATAAAAATACCGAAGGCGTTATAAGTCGTGGAAGTAGTATTATTATTCCGGAAGGATATGCCATGATGCTTGTAGATAATGGTAAAATTATTGAATTTAGTGCAGAAGCGGGAGAATATACTTATGATGATTCAACTGAACCAAGTATTTTTTATGGCTCACTAGGTCAAAATATTATCAACACTATAAAAAATATTGGTTCACGGATAACTTATGCCGGTAATGCACCAAAAGATCAAAGAGTTTATTATGTTAATATTTTAAATAATACTGGAAATAAATTTGGAACAGCTCAGCCTAAAAAAATAACTGATGAAAAATATGGTATTATTGAAGTAACATTCTTTGGTGAGTATGCTTATAAAGTTGCGGATCCGGCTATTTTAGTCGCTAATGTCCTAGGAGCTAATGGTAAAGATACTATAACCTTTGATGAAATTATGGGAAGTCAATTAAAACAAGAATTTGTTGAACAATTAACCCAAGCCATTTCGGTTATAATGCGAGAAAAAAAGGTTTCTTTTGGCGATATGGGCCTATATGGAAGTGATATATCAAATGAAATGAATAAAAATTTATCAGCTTCTTGGCAAAATAAATATGGTTTGATTGTAACTGATGTGGCTTTAGGAGATATTAATGTTACTGATGAATCTTTAGCAAGAATAAATAAAATTGATGATGCAAAAATATTTTCCACCTCTGATATGCAATCTGGTTTAATGGCCAATGCTACAGCTAGCGCTTTAGAAAAAGCTTCCGAAAATGAAAACGGGGCAATGATGGGCTTTATGGGAATGAATATTGCTAATAGTACCGGAGCGACTTTGATGACAACAGTAAATAACCAAACGCAAAGCCAAAATAGTAACCCAGAAATGAGTTTTTGTCCTAATTGTGGAACACCAAATACTGGAACTAATTTTTGTCCAAAATGTGGTTATAAATTGAAGTAAAAAATAAATACGTTGCTCACAACGTATTTATTTTTTTGCTTTCTTTATGTTATATCTCGGCTATATATTCTAATAATTTTATAAACATTCTAACAAATAAACTTTTTAAGCCTTTTTTTCTTAATTTTCTAATTTTAATTCTTTTTTTACTTATATCTTCTTCGCTATAGAAAATATTAGCTATTTCTTCTTTTAAAGAAGTAGGAATTTGTAAATCACTAATAATTGAATCTATATCTTCATTTATTAAACGAACAGCATTTATTTCAATATCTTTTCCCTTACAATTAATAGTTAATTGCTTAGTAGTAGGAATATTTTCTACTTCAACAATAAAATCTGCATCATCAACATAAGCTTTAAAAGTAATACCATCTTTATCGACAAAAGCTGTAACATCCTCAGCATGTTTAGTATTTCTAAATCTAATTTTATAGTTACGAAAATCTGGGACAATTCCGCTTTTTCCTTCAATTGGTCGAATTATTAGAGTATAATTATTGGCTAAATAATTATATTCTATTCGCGTACTTAGAAAATAACCTTCTTCATTAAGTCTCGTAACTCCATCATCTTCATAAAGATTATAAAAATTACTCCGACCTGGAAATACATGAATTTCCATACTTTTAGGAGGATTAGTGATATTTCTATTTTCTTCTAAAATAGCAAGGGGAACAATTGAACCACTCCGAGCATAGACAGGATAATCTTCATCTTTAAAGAATAAAACATATCTTTTGTTACCAACAATTTTTTTACCTGTTTTAAAATCATACCACATTCCATTTGGTAAAAACACTCTTTCTACAGCTCGATTCATAACAGGATCTTTTTTACTGGTAATAGGACAGACAAATAATTCACTACCAAAGAAATATTCATTTTTATAAAGTGGTTCATCATAAATTTCTGGGTAGATATAATATAAAGGTTGAATTAATGGTAAACCTGTTTTGGAATATTTATAAGCCTCAGCGTAAAGATATGGTATTAAACGATGACGTAATTTACAATAATCTCTAACTATTCCTAAAGTTCGAACATCCCAACGCCATGGTTCTCTTTTATAAAAATGACCATCTTTAGAGGAAAAACGAAAGATAGGACTATAAGTTCCTAATTGTACATAGCGAGCATATAATTCAGGATCTTCAATTCCATCTTTATAGCCACCAATATCATGACTCCACCAAGAAATACCAATATTACTAGCTGATGAATTATAAAATGGTAAATTTTTTAAAGTTTTCCAACTAACTATCGTTTGACCAGAATATAAAACAGGATAACGATGAGCAGCTATTCCCCCATTTCGAGAAAGTATTAAACCTCGATGCGTATTACTTTCCTTACAATTATTGTATTGATAATAATTTAAAGCTCTTAAACTTAACATATCATTAGGATTATAATAATCAATCCAATAAAAATCAGTTCCTATTTCAGTTAATGGTTTAATTAGTTTTTCAAAATAAGCATTAATTATATATTTATCAAAAACGTTAAAAGGAATAATATCTTTATTAACTAAACCTAAATCAGTCGCAATTTCACTATAAGCATCCTCATGAGGCATAATGCCTTCATGAGGATCGATATTTAAGCCTAAACGAATTCCTCTTTCATGTAAATAAGTAGTTAAAGCCTCAGGATTAGGAAAATTATCTAAATCAAAAGTAAATCCTGTTTTTAACTTATTAGGATCTTTTGGATCTTTTATATGCCAATTATCTCCAAGTAATAAAATACTTAGAGGAATTTCATATTTATTAAAAGCTGTAATTAAATCTTTAATATCTTCAAAAGCATAAGCTTGATCTTTGTTCCACCATATTCCTAAAGCATATCGAGGTAGTAAAGCAGGATAACCCGTTAAATGAAAATAATCTCTTAAACATAAACCAAAATCTCTTCGATAAATAAAAAGATAAGTATCAGTACGTAGGGCATCACGTTTGATAAGTCCGCCCTCATCATCAATAACTAAAGTTTTTGAATCATCTAATGTAGCAAAACCATCAGTTGAATATAAACCTTTAGCTAATTTAACATTACCCTCACTATTATCTAGACTAACTGTTGTAGCATTAAAATTGCGAGCTTCAGGATGATTAAAATACCAAAATTTATCTGTACCATTTAAAACAACTTTTAAATTAGAATCAGGTGCAACTTTTGAACCAACAAAAGGTTTACCTTTAAGATAAGTCATTTTGAAATATTTAGTTGTAACAACTAAAACTTTTTCATCTTCTTGAACTTCCATTTGGGGAACTTCAAAGTCACGATTTAAAACTAATTCAGTAGGACGATCCATAAATTTTCCATCTTGAGCATATTCAAAACGAATTAATATTTCACTCAAAATAGTGATCCGATAATAATCTCCTTTAAATACTGCTTGCTCTTTGCTAATCGCTTTACTTTGATCTATTTTAAAATATTCAGGTAACTTACCCATCAAACTCACCTTCTATTATTTAATTTTAGCATTTTAGCAAGTTATTTTCTATTTAATTTCTATAATTTATCTTTATTAGACATATTATTTACTTAAATAGAGTTTATATCTTTTATGTTAATTCAAAGCAAAAAGAAGATTTGCGTAATCTTCTTTTTAACTAACAATGAAAATTATGAATAAATGTTCCTACAACTCGACCGAGTTCTAAAAGAAAATTTATTATTTCACTGCCTATAAAACACCATAATGGTAAAGAAAGGAGGCCTAAACAAACTAAATAAAAAGTTTTATTTTTAAATATTTTTAACATGAACGATGCGAATAGATTCTTCTAATAGCTGTTCCTAAACTGCGACCGACATCCATTATAGATTCTATTAATTTGTTAACAGCATTTAAGACACTTGAAGAAATACTTTCTCCTCCAACAACTTTAATTAATTCACAGTTTTCTAACTTCATTTAAACCTCCTAACTATGACATGCTAAAGGGCGAACCATGCCATCTAATACTCCAATTAGAAAAACGACACCACCACCAATAGCAATCCAAGCTCCTACTGATAAAGAGCCTCCATTTAAAGCGATTAATTCAGAATTATCTAATTCTTTTATAGCTATCACACTCCTTCAAATAAAATTTTCGAAATTTTCTTAATTAATCTTTCTTCTTTTCCTTTAATTTTGACATCTAAACATAAATTATTTTGTTGATACTTTTTTGGTAAGTTAAAATCTAATTCAATTAATTGATAATTTCTTTTACTTGTTTCATCAACTTCTAATGATCCAACATTTTTTACACTATAGGGGTAATTATTTTTGTCTATTAATATTTCATTTGCTTTTAAAATGTCTTTAACATCTTCTAAGCTACTATAAAAATAATATTGACAGTTTTTATCTTGACATAAAACAATTAATTTTCCGTTTTTATAGTTTATAACTTTATAAGATATACTAAAGATCAATAAGTAAGTTAAAAGGATAAAAATAACAAGGGGTATACTAAAGTAACTTTTAGGTTTTAGACGTAACATATAATCCCGATTATTTTCATAATAGCTCATTATGACTAACCTCCGTAAAGTTAATTACTTGATCAAATAGATCATCATTATCTTTATGGGTTACATAAATAATCGTTTTATCTTTAAATGTTGTAAAAATATCTTTGATTATGTCTCTTTCTAACTCTGTTTCTACTTCACTCAAAGCTTCATCTAAAACTAAAATATAAGATTTTTTTAATAATGCTCGAGCTAATATTATTCTCTGTCTTTCACCTCCTGATAAATTAGCAAGATTATTACTAATGACTGTCTCATATCTTAAAGGTTTTTGCTTAACAATATCTTCTAAATGACAAATCTCGACAATTTTATTAAACCAAGAAGTACTAACTGACCTATCTAAAACAATATTATTATATATTGTGTCGTTGAAGATACTTTCTTTTTGGGCTAGATAGGTTATATTTCCTCGTAAAGTATTTAAATTATAATCTAAAATATTTACTCGATTTATTTTAATTGCTCCTTCTTGATAATCATAAAGACGATATAATAATTTACAGATTGTACTTTTACCACAACCAGAACGACCTTTAAACATTACTTTCGTTCCTCGTTTAATATAAGCATTAAAATTATCAACTACAAAATTGTAATCATTATAACTAAACTTTAAATTTTCAAATTTAATATCTCCGTTTAAAAAACGCTGGGGATAAGAAGTTAAATTTTCTTCTTTTAAGCATAAAAATTCACTAACTTTATTAAAAGATGCTTTTAAATAATTAAATCTTGGTAATAAGTTAATAATATTTTTAAGAGGATCAAACATATATAGTAGTAGTGAGTTAAAAGTTATTAAGTCAATGAGAGTAAAATTAGCTTTTAAAATATAATAGCAGCCTAAAGAAGTAATTAAACTTAATCCTATTTCACTAATTAAATTTTTAAGTAAGTTGTTATTAATAATTAAATGATTTAAATTTAAAGTATTTTTTAAGTATCGACAATATTTATATTCAATTGTCTTTTTTAACATATCAAACCGGTGTATGTTTTTTAGAGTTAAGAAACTATCAACTTTTTCTAACACGGCATCATTAAATGCACTTTCCAGTTCAATATTTTCCTCAACTTTTCGATATATAAGCGGACTATAAAATAAGCCTACTCCTACATAAATAAAACAAATTAGCAAAAGAAGAAAAAATAATTGTTTATTTATGTTAAAAAGAACAATTGAGGCACAAATGCTGAGTAATAAATCGAGAAATATACTCACAAAGACTTTGGAAAACAAGTCTTTCAAATCATTAATCTCTCCTATTCTAGTGATTATTTCCCCACTGGTTCGATTACTAACAACATTTAAAGGAAGAAAAAACAAATGATTTAAAAAAGGGATCATAACTTTTAAATCAATATTTTTATTTAAAAAACTTTCATAGTAATCACGAAGATAATTTAAAATTACTTTAATAATTGTTAAAAAGTTAAACAAACATATTACTAATATTAAAGTTCTTAAATTATTATTATTGACTTCATTTAACGCTATCTTAAAGAAAAAACTAGTAATAATACTTATGATTGAAAAAATTAAACTAGTAAATAATAATTTACTAATAATCTTTTTTTCGCTTGGAATCAGGTTAAATAATAGATTAAGGATATTTTTCGGTTTACTTAGTTTTGGAAGTTTAGAGTTAGGTATAAACATAATAATAATTTTAGTCCAAGCTTTTGTAAATTCTTCATAAGTAATTGTTTTTAAACCCTTAGCCGGATCCATAATAGTTAAAGTATGTTTAGTTGGATTAATTTCATAGATAACGACAAAATGATTAAACTGATTATCCACTTGCAAATGAGCAATAGCTGGAAGAGTGATTGTTTCTAAAGCTTGGTCTTCTATTTTAAAACCACTGGCATCCATTCCATATTTCTGGGCGGCTTTTATAAGATTAAAAGCCGTTGTTCCATTTCGAGTTGTATGAGTATCTTGCAAAATAGTTTCTAAGGGAACATAACCGTCAAAATATTTAATAATGGATAATAAGCAACAAGCTCCGCAATCTTTTAAATCAGCTTGCTTGACCACAACATTTTTTTTCATTCTTTTTTCTCCCTTCATTTAATATATTATCGGTTTATCTTTAATTTCCTTTTTTTTTACCAAAAAATCGTTCGACAAATTTCGCGCTTACTTAAATTTCTTCTTAATTCTTTTAATTTCTTTAATAAAAATAGAGGGATTTTGTTTACTCGTATATAAATAAACTCTTTTTTTAGCTCGAGTTAAAGCTACATAAAATAATCTTCTTTCTTCGGCATATTTAAAATTTTCTTCTAAATTATTAACATAATTTAGGATATTTTCATTTTTTATTTGGGAAGGAAAACCATAAAGGTCATTTTCTAAATTAATAATAATAACATTATCACTTTCTAAACCTTTGGCTTTATGAACAGTTAAAAAACGGGTGTTATTAATATTAGTACCTGATATATAACCATCTTTAGCAATTTTAAATATTTTTAAATCTAAAAATTTAAAAATATCAAAATTATTACGTCCTAAAATTAATAGACTTCCTTCCTTTTGTAAAGCATAAATTAATTTAGTTAATTCTTTTTGTCTTTTTTGATAATAAATTATATTTAAAGAATGAGAGATTTCTTTTAAAGATTGTAATTTTTTCTTAATTTGATGGGGATTTTGGCAAATAAAAAAACTAGCTGTTGTTATTAGTTCTTGACTACAACGATAAGTATGATTTAAATAATAAATTTTAGTATTGGCAAAATAATGTGAAAAATCTAAAAATATATTTAATTTACAGCCACTAAAATGATAAATTGATTGATAGTCATCGCCAACTACCATAAGTAAAGCTTTATTTTTTTTAACTAAAGCATTTAATAAATTATAACGGGCTATTGAGGTATCTTGATATTCATCGACAATTATATATTTATAATGGCCAGAATTATTAAAAATTATCTCTTGAGCTTTAATAATTAAATCATCAAAATCATAGGTATTTTTAGCATATAATTCCTTTTCATACTCTAAATAGCAGGCATATATTACTAATAATAAAAATAAATCATTATTTTGATAAGGATTTTTAATAAATTCTTTTAAAGAAAAAATATTATGAGCTTTTAACAAATGAATAAATCTAATTATTAATTTAGTTAAATTTTTAAATTCTTGAGAATTTAAAAATTTTTGATATTTTTTTAAATAATTTTTTTCTTTAAAAGAAATATGATAGTATTTAAGAAGACATTTTATTAAAAACGGATAAGAGTAAATAGTAGTATTTAAAAAAATATCAACAACTATTTCTAATTCATCTTCATAAGCTAAATTAAATTCAAGATTATTTTCTTTTAAAATATTTAAAGCTACTTTATGAAAAGTTAAAACTTCAATATCATAGTTATAATAATTTTTTAATTTATTTTTTAAAGAATTACAAGTTTCATTTGTAAAAGAAATACATAAAATTTCATCTGGTTGATAATGTAAAACTTCAATTAAATATCTAATTTTCGCAATAATAGTTAAGGTTTTACCCGAACCAGCCCCAGCTATCACTAAAAGATTATGAATATTATCTAAAACAACATTTTGTTGTTCTTCATCCAATTTATAACCGCAAATATTATTAAATAAATCTGGCATGAAATCACCTTCTATTTAATATATTATCGGTTTTTCTTCAATTTCCTTTTTAAATTAAAAAAGAAATTAATTTTTTTCATTAATTTCTTCTAAAGTAGTTTTACCAGATTCAATATCTAAGGCGGTATCTAAAAGATCAGATGTAAAGACGGTAATTAAAAATTCTCTTATTTCATCATCATCGATAATACTTAAATAAATATCATCACCTTCTTTTGTTTCTTCAAATAATTCATATTCACTAGTTGTTTTTTCATCATTTGTTAATTTATTAGCATAGAAGAATTTATGTCCTTCTTGCACGCTATCCATTAACAATAAATACTTCTCATTATCATCTAAAGTTACAATTTGTCCTGGTTTCATAAGGTTCTACCTCCAAATTTTTCATTATAAACACCACTTAATTTATTATACAAATTAACAGCTTCATCATAGCTATTAGCATCAAAATTATGACCGTTTATTTTCATTCCAATTGCTGTACTTCCATTTTTATACCAATTTTGAATTTGATTTTCTAAATAAGCTAGAACTTCACTACATTCTTCATTATTGCCTTGCGCAAATGCTTCTTCAGGAGTTAACTTTTGTTTTTGGTTTCTAACATCTTTTATTATCTTAAAAACATCTACAAACTGTTCAAAAGTCATTTGTTTCTCGTAGTCTCTAGGTACTTTATTTTGATTAATAAATCCTTGCCAATATGTTATTAATTGAGATAATTCATCTTCTGATAAATCATTAAACTTTTGATATAAAGCTTGAATTTGCTCATTTGTTAAACTATTAGCAGATGGTAATTTTGGTTGTTCATTTGGTGGGAATAATGGTTGATTGCCGGCTGGTAATTCCGGTATACCAAAATCTATAGGAGTAATTGGATCTTCAGGCGTTTGAATAACCGGTTCCTCTTTTTGACCTTTTACTTTTTTGTAAACATATTTACCAACTTTAAAAATACCATAACCAGCAGCAGCCAGAACAGCAGCCGCTAATAAATTATCAGCTACCATTTCTACCGGATTTAAATTATTAATAATTTTACCCGCTACCGTCCACTGACCAGTAACCTGATTAAATACACCATTTTTTAAATTTCCTATTAAAAATTCATTAATTCCATGCAATTGGTTTCCTAAGCCAATATGATGAAGAGGATGCCATAAACAACCTACTATTCGAGCGGGAATAATTAGAGGGGAACCAAAGGCAATTGCATTACCAATTGAGAAGACCGCAGATGTTAAACCGGCTAGAGCAACAACAACCATTACTCCTTTTTTAATTTCTTTTTTATGAGCAACAGCAAAATCTTTAACTGCAACTACTTTCTTCTTAATTGTTTTAAAGCCATTTTTTAATTTATTGATAATCGAATTATTTCTTTTTTCTTCATGAGGAGGAAGAGCTTTTTGATTTGTATTATTTATTTTTTGTTTATTTTCCACTTTTTTCGCACTTTTACGACCCACTAAATCTCTAGTTTCTTTTATATCACTAAACATTTTTGTTGCTTTTTCCTTATTTTCAGGCATTTCATCGATATTTTTTTCTATATATTTTTGATTTTGTTCAATTTCCTCACGTACTAATTTTATTAAAGCTGTGGACTCTTCTAACTTCTGTTTTAATAACGTTACCCTATTTTCTATTTTTTTATCTTTTTCTTCACTATTATTAAGTTGTTCTTCTAATTCATTTAACTCTACACGCATTTCATAATTTTGGCGAATTAATTTATAAAATATTAAACTTAAATCAACATAGGCCTCAATTGGATTACGAATTGCTCCAGTATAACCTTTTGGATACATTAATTGATTTAAATCTTGAGCATTTTTAAACATAAGGTCTAAATCTTCATCAACATCATAATCTTTTAAAAAAGCTCTAATTTCTCCTTCATTCTTAAATTCCAACATTTAAAATCACCATTTCTTTCACTACGACTATTATACAGTAAGTTAACAACTTATGTCAATTTTTTAACAAATCATAATATGTCTAAATATGTAAATGAATATTTTTAGCACTCGCTATTGACAAGTGCTAAAATAAGTGTATAATAATAAATACGAGGAGGGATATATATGATGAATAATCCAAATGATGAAGAAAATGTTTTAGAAAAATATGGACGTGACATTATTAAAAGTATCAAAGATGGGAAAACTGATCCCGTTATTGGTCGTGATGAGGAGATTAGAAATATTACGCGAATTCTATCGCGTAAGACGAAAAACAATCCAGTTTTAATTGGCGAACCAGGAGTCGGTAAAACGGCAATTATTGAGGGTTTAGGACAACGCATTGTTAAAGGTGATGTTCCTAGTTCTTTAAAAGACAAAACCATTTGGGAACTTGATATGGCTGCCCTAATTGCAGGGGCCAAATACCGAGGCGAATTTGAAGAGCGATTAAAAGCGGTTTTAAAAAAGGTTAAAGAATCTGATGGCCAAATAATTATGTTTATTGATGAAATTCATTTAATTGTTGGAGCCGGAGCGGAAGGTGCTATGGATGCTGGTAATATTTTAAAACCAATGCTAGCTCGTGGGGAAATCCATTGTATCGGGGCCACTACTTTAAATGAATATCGTAAATATATTGAAAAAGATGGGGCTCTAGAACGCCGTTTCCAACAAATATTAGTTAGTGAACCAAACGTTTTAGATACAATCACAATTTTAAGAGGTTTAAAATCGCGTTTTGAAGTTTATCACAAAGTTTCTATTAAAGATAATGCCCTAGTTGCCGCAGCTAATTTATCTGATCGTTACATTACTAATCGTTTCTTACCTGATAAAGCCATTGATTTAGTCGACGAAGCTTGTGCTACAATTAAAGTCCAAATGGAATCTGTTCCTGTTGAACTTGATGAATTAAGTAAAAAAATCATGCGTTTGCAGATTGAAAAAGAAGCTTTAAAAAAAGAAAAAGATGATTTATCAAAAAATCGCCTTAATGAACTTGAA
Organism: uncultured Bacilli bacterium; assembly: GCA_947624705.1. Classification (GTDB taxonomy): domain Bacteria; phylum Bacillota_I; class Bacilli_A; order RF39; family UBA660; genus HGM10766. Next base: position 12,740 of record CANQLL010000032.1, read on the forward strand.
AGTGAAATTACTAAACTTCAAGAAAAAGAAACTAATTTAAAAAATATGTGGGAAGAGGAAAAAAATAGTAGTTCTAATATTGTGAAAAAGAAAGAAGAATTAGAACAAGCTAATCTTGATTTAGAAAAAGCTGAGGCTAATTACGATTTGGAATTAGCAGCGAAATTAAGACATGGTACAATTCCTAAATTACAAGAAGAATTAAATAATTTAAAAGAAAAATCAAAAAGTAAAATTTTAAGTGATGTCGTCGATAGCGAAGCTATTGCTAAAATTATATCAAAATGGACAAATATTCCTATTAGTAAATTAGTTAGTGGCGAAAAAGAAAAATTAATTAATTTAAAAAATAATTTAGCTAAAAGAGTTAAAGGGCAAGATGAAGCACTAGAACTGGTAAGTGATGCCATTATACGAGCTAGAAGCGGAATTAAAGATCCTAATCGACCAATCGGTTCTTTTATCTTTCTTGGTCCAACCGGAGTTGGTAAAACCGAAGTTGCTCGTTCTTTAGCTTATGAATTATTTGACGATGAACGGCACATGGTTCGTCTTGATATGAGTGAATACATGGAAGCCCATAGTGTTTCCCGTTTAGTCGGAGCTCCTCCCGGATATGTTGGTTATGATGAAGGGGGTCAATTAACTGAAACTATTCGTCGTAATCCTTATAGTATTGTGTTATTTGATGAAATTGAAAAAGCTCATAAAGATGTCTTTAACATTTTACTACAAATTCTTGATGATGGTCGAATTACCGATTCGCAAGGAAGAACCGTTGATTTTAAAAACACTATCATTATTATGACTTCTAATTTAGGTAGTGAATATATTCTAGCTAATAAAGAAGATGCTCATAATTTAATTCAAATGGAACTTCGCAAAACATTTAAACCAGAATTCTTAAATCGAGTGGATGAAATTATTACTTTTAAAGCTTTATCAAAAGAAGTTGTTTACGAAATATTAGAAAAAATTATTGCTGATATTGAAAAACGCTTAAGCGATAAAAGAATTAAATTAAATTTAACTCCTAAAGCTAAAGATTATATAATTAATGAATCATACAACGAAGAATTTGGAGCAAGACCAATCAAACGCTTTGTATCTCGTAATATAGAAACTTTAATTGCTCAAAATATAATTCTCGATAAAATTAAATTTAATTCCACAATTACCATTGATTGTCAAAATAATGAATTAATAATCTTATAAAATAGTCAAAAAAAGACTATTTTTTTAATTTATTATAATATTAATGTTATAGATTTTTATAATTCTTCCTTATTTAAAAATATAAAAAAATCCCTTAAAGAAAGAGAATAATAAACTTTATGATGCTCTAAGGAAAGAAAGTAAAAGCACTTTAATAAAATATTGCTCGAACACTTGTTTTTGTGTCTAATAAATAGTATACTTTTATAGGGAATATTAGTTGTTGAGTGTCTACCTCCAATCTTTATAGAAAGGGGGTTTGATTGTTGATGAAAACTAAGACTTTTATTATAAAAGTTCTAAAGCTCATTACTATCATTTTATTTCTCCTTATCGTTATGATAGTAGTAATAGAAAAATGACACTTAATTCACTTTTGAATTAAATGTCTTCCTAAAAAATATTGGGTAGACATTCAACATAGCAAAACTGAATGTTCCCTTTTTTATTTTATGCAAGTTTCCTTGACATATTCATAATAACATAAAAACGACTTCTTGACAAGTCGTTTAGTCGCTTTATATATTGATACTTGTGAAAAATTTTTGAAAATGTCCCTTTTTAAAAAATGAATAATTATTAAAAATGTCCCTATAATAAGATGTAA
>CANQLL010000033.1 GCA_947624705.1 uncultured Bacilli bacterium
ATTTGCATTATAACGCAATAAACACAAAATTTTTAAAAGTTTTTTCTCTTTTGCGAAATAACTTGGTAAATATAGGCTTTAGTTTGCCAAGTAACATATTATTTAAACTAATAAATTATAGTCATTGTTTTAAATTTATTATATAATTTTAATTAGGAAGTGAGTAGTAATGATTGGAAATAGTTGGGATGATAAATTAAAAATAGTATGGGAAAGTCCAGGTTTTAAAAAATTTTTAACAATTATAGCAAATGAGTATAAAACTAAAACCATTTTTCCTCCTAAAAACTATGTTTTTGAAGCTTTAAAAAGAACTCCTTATGAAAATGTAAAAGTGGTTATTATGGGGCAAGATCCTTATCATGGTTTAAACGAAGCCCATGGCTTATCTTTTTCAGTTCAAAAAGGAATTAAACTTCCCCCATCACTTAGAAATATTTATAAAGAATTAGAAAGTGATTTAGGTATTAAACCGGCAATAGATGGTGATTTAACGAAATGGGCTGATGAAGGAGTTTTACTTTTAAATGCCGTCTTAACAGTGGAAAAAGATAAAGCCGCGTCGCATCGAAATTTAGGTTGGGAACGTTTAACTGATTATATAATTAAAATATTAAATGAAAAAGAAGAACCAATTGTTTTTATACTTTGGGGTAATTTTGCCAAAGAAAAAAAGAAGTATATAACTAACCCTAAACATTTGATTATTGAATCAGCTCATCCTTCTCCATTTTCAGCTAATTATGGTTTTTTTGGCAGTAAACCTTTTTCTAAAACTAATCAATTTTTAAAAGACCATAATTTAAAACCAATTGATTGGGATTTAAATTGAAAAACTTATCAAAAGATAAGTTTTTCAATTATAATGGATTAATTTGATTAGTTGATGTTTGTGGTTCATTATAAAGTTTATACACATCTGTTAATACATCAATTATAAAAGAATTATTTAAGGCTTTTTGCTGTATTGCTTGAATTTCGGCATCTGTTATATCATTTATATTAATTACGTTTTTAGTATTAACATTTTTAATATTGACGCTATTTTTTTGAGTTGTATCTAAATTTATTTTAAATTGATTATCTTTATAATTTATTTCTAAAGAGGTTTTCGTATTTGCTGAATTTTTATTTTCTTGCGTTGTTGTTAATTTAAATTTTCCTTTAACTATTTCCTCAGCGTTTTTAGGATCTAATTTAAGTACATAATCTAAATCAATTTTTGAGTTGTTATTTTCATTAACATTAATAGTAGCAATCTCATTATTTTCATATAAAATTTTTATATTATATTTATTTTTATCTTCCTTTTTTACTATAATATTTTGAGTTGATTTGGTAACTTTATTTTCATTCCATATATCTGTAGAATATGAATATACATAAAAATTATAAATATTATCATCTATATCTAAGTTAAAAATTTCTTGTTTTTTTTCATTGTAGGCATTAATTTTTACAACCTTGTTAGTAAGTTGCTTTGTATAAATACAAAATTCAAAATCTTCTCCATCATAATTATTATCTTTTTTTAAGCTCTCAATTAATTTATCTTCTTCAATATCCATTAAAGTAGCTATTAAATTTTTGGCTTTATCATCGCTTGATATATCATCAATAATATTATTTAATATTTCTTTTTGTTTTTCTTTTGTTAATAAAAGAGTTGATTTTTTCGCTTTTATATCTTTATTATTAACTTTAATAGTAATGTTTTCACTTGTATAATCTTTTGGAGTTAAAGAATTAAGAAACGAATTTTTGAAAAATGTTAGTAAATAAATATAATCTTCTTCTTGAGGTGTATTTAAATTTTCATACATTTCCCAAAATTTAGCCGTACTACCAAGATTTATAGTTTTAGAATATAATTCTGGTAAATTGGCATATAAATTTTGACTGTCAGCTAAAATATTGGCACTAAGCACCTTATCATCTTTTTTTAAAGCTCCAAGCTCAGCATATATTTTTTTACTATTTTTATCTATATTAAACCCTAATTCATAATCATAATTAGAAAGTATAGAGTCTCCAACATCAATATCAACTTTAGTATTTACAGAATATTTTCCCTGAGATGTATCTATTAAAGACTTTTGATTTATCATATTGTTGGCTTTAGCAACAGCTAAATCAATTGTTCTGGTAAATAACTTTTGAGGATTATTTAAAAACTTTAAATAATAAGCTGTAAAACCACATAATCCTAAAAGCAATATTCCAACTATTACTATAAAAAATTTTTTCACTTTACTCATAATTTTCACCTACTAGTCATCAATAATATTTTCTTCTATTTTTATAGAGGAATAGTATTCCTTTTTATCAATATGATGTATCTTTCCAATTAAATTAAGAGGAAATTTATTTAATAAAGAATTTAAACTAGTAGCATATTTATCATAAAAACTTTTACTGGCTTCAATTATTTCATTACTTTCATTAAAATCTATTAAAACATCTTTAAAGCCTCTATTTTCATTTAATTTTGGATAATCTTCTCTTAATTGTAAAATTATATCATAAGCTTCTTTAATTTTATTATCTAGTTCCATATTAGAAATATTATTATTTTTTGAATTTTCTATTTCTTGAAATAAATCTATATCTAAATTTAAGTTTTTTTTGATTAAATGTGATACTCTTATAACATAATCATACCTTTTTTTTAAATGTTCATTAATGATATTATCAGCTTCATTTACTTTAATATTTAAAGTTTGTAATCTATTATAAGCAATTATATATAAAATTCCTAAAATTCCTAAAATGATAACAATAATTAAAATTATTACTAAAACTTTTGTCAAATTTATCACTTCCTATTATAATGATTATAGCATACTTAAAAGAAAAAAGGAGGAAAAATGCAAGTAGAACGTTTAATTTTAGGAGAGTTAGAAACTAATTGTTATTTATTAACAATAAATAAGGAAGTTATCATTATTGACCCAGCCGCGCAGGCAGGAGAGATTATAAATAAAGTTGGTGAAAGAAAAGTTAGAACCATTTTAATAACCCATAATCATTTTGATCATATTGGAGCTTTAGAAGAATTACAAAAATATTATCAAGTTAAAGTAAATGATTTTACCATTAAAGATATGAAAGTAATTTCAACAAAAGGTCATACAAGGGACTCTAAAACATTTTATTTTCCTAAAGAAAAGAAAATGTTTTGTGGAGATTTCTTGTTTGCAAATAGTTATGGTCGAACCGATTTAGCAACCGGTGATGAAAAAGAAATGTTAAATAGTTTAAAGTTAATTAGTAAGTATCCTGATGATATTACTTTATATCCCGGTCATGGTAATATTACCAACTTAGGAATTGAAAAAAAGAACTTTGAATTTTATTACAATAATTTATTTTAAAAATAGTAGTTTATGTGCTATACTTTAAAATAGAGGTAAGTATATGAAAAAACGCAAGAAGAAAAAGAATAAATTTTTAATTTTTCTAATTATTATTTTAATTTTAGGCTTAGCGGGGGCAGGATACTATTATTACTTAAAAAAAGAAAATAAAGAAATGTCTAAAACTATCGAAAAAAAAGAAGTCAAAAAATTAAAAATTATTGATGAAAATTCAGATACTCGACCAATTGCCATAATGATTAATAACCACAACACGGCTCGCCAATATCATTGTGGTTTGCAAGATGCTTATATAGTTTATGAAATGATTGTAGAAGGTGGTATTACGAGAATGATGGCTCTTTATAAAGATCAAGATACTGCTAAAATTGGTTCAGTTCGTAGTGCTCGTCATTATTTTTTAGATTATGCTTTAGAAAATAAAGCGGTTTATGTGCATTGGGGGTGGTCCCCTCAAGCTCAAAGCGATATCAAAACTTTAGATGTAGATAATATAAATGGTTTAACTTATGAAGATACTTACTTTTTTCGCGACAAGAGTTTAAAAGTTTCTAGTGAACATACAGGTTATACTTCTATGGAATTAATTAATAAAGCTATAAATAAATTAGAATATGATCAAAAAGTAAAGGATACTTTATTAAATTATAGTATTGAAGAAATTGATTTAAGTCAAAAAGAAAATGTACTTGAAGCAACTAATGTTGTTATTCCTTATTCTAATCAAGCTAAAACTAGTTATATTTATAATCCTGAAACAAAATTATATGAAAGATATGTAAATGATAATCCTCATCAAGATTATCAAACGGGAAATATCTATACTACTAAAAATATTATAACTTATAAACTAGCTAATAAAACTATTGATGATAAAGGAAGACAAGATATAGATACAATTGGTAGTGGTGAGGGTTATTTTATTACTAATGGTCAGGCTATTCCTATTACTTGGGAAAAACCAAGTCGTAAAAGTAAAACCATTTATAAAGATAAAAATGGACAAGAAATTAAAGTTAATGATGGAAATACTTATATTCAAATTCAACCATTAAATCAAGAATTAACTATAAATTAGAAGAATAAAATAAAGAGGTGAAGCAAAATGGATATTTTTTTAAATTTTTTGAAAGATAATTATATTTGGTTTTTAGTCGTAACTATAGTTTTACTTTTTTCTTTAATTGGTTATTTAGTTGAATCTAGTAAATATGAAACTGATGAAGATAAAGAAAAGAAAGCACAAGCTAAAAAAGAAGCTAAAGCTAAAAAAGAACAAGAAAGATTAGAAAAAGAAAAAAGAAAAAATGAAAAGCAAAAAAAGACGAAAAAGAAAAGAGATGAAGTTGAAGATATATTAGATACAACTCCTACTGTAGAAGAAGCAATGCAACAACAAAATAATGAAAATATCGAAGTTTTATCATCTTCTGAAAAACCGATAGAAACAATTAATGGTTATGATATGCCTTTAATAAAAGAAGAAAATAAGCAAGAAAAAATATAATTTTATAATAAATTGAATTAAATTAAATATTAGAGTATACTATAAATAGAATAAAAGGGTGATTATATGGCAGTAATAAAAGATATTATAGGAAGAGAAATATTAGATTCAAGAGGTAATCCAACAGTTGAAGCTGATGTAATATTAGACAATGGTATGAAAGCAACAGCTTCTGTTCCATCTGGTGCTTCAACTGGATCAAAAGAAGCTTTAGAACTTCGTGATTTAGATAAAAATAGATATAATGGTAAAGGTGTTTTAAAAGCTGTTATGAATGTTAATACTATTATTAAAGCAGCCTTAGTTGGTCAGCAATTAGATCAACCTAAAATAGACAATATTTTACTTAATTTAGATGGAACTAAATATAAAAGTAATTTAGGAGCTAATGCTATTCTAGCAGTTTCTTTAGCTTGTCTAAAGGCCGCCGCTTTAAATGAAGGAAAAGAATTATATGAATACGTTTCCACTGGACAAGTATCCTTACCTATTCCGATGATGAATATTATTAATGGAGGTAAACATGCTGATTCCGGTTTAGAAATTCAAGAATTTATGATTGTTCCCGTTGTTAGAACTTTTAAAGAAAGAGTTAGATGTGGAGCCGAAATATTTCATACATTAAAAAATATTTTAACCGAACAAAAACAAATTACTTCCGTTGGTGATGAAGGCGGTTTTGCTCCTAAATTAAATAGTAATACCGAAGCTTTAGATTTAATTGTTAAAGCTATAATCCAAAGTGGATATACGCCTAAAAAAGATGTTTATATTGCTTTAGATGTTGCAGCCAGCGAAATATATGATCAAAATACAGATAAATATACAATAGATCATAAACAAATGAGTCCAAATGAATTATTGATTTATTATCAAAAGTTAGTTGCTGAATATCCTATTATATCAATTGAAGATCCTTTTAATGAAGAAGATTTTGAACATCTTGCGGCTTTAACAAGACTTATGAATAATAAAATATTACTTGTTGGTGATGATTATTTTGTTACTAATAAAGAATTATTACAAAAAGGAATAGATAATAAAGCTGGCAATAGTATCTTACTTAAAGCTAATCAAATTGGAACAATTACCGAAATGATTGATACTATTATGTTAGCAAAAAAAAATAATTATCAAATGGTTATCTCCCATCGCAGTGGCGAAACGGAAGAAACTTTCATCGCTGATATGGCTGTAGGTTTAAATATTCCTTACATTAAAACTGGCTCTTTAAGTCGCGGGGAGCGAATTGCCAAATATAATCGCTTAATGAAGATTGAAGAAAATTTAACCAAAAAAATATAATTTGCCTCTAGCAAATTATATTTTTATTAAAGTTTGATCTAATCGAAGTTTATCAGCAATAGTTGCTATAAATTCTGAATTAGTTGGCTTAGCTTTATCATAATCAACACTATGACCAAAAATCTCTTCCATTAAATCATAATCTCCTCTATTCCAACTTATTTCAATGGCATGTCTTATCGCTCTTTCTACTCTAGAAGCTGTTGTTTCATACCGATTAGCAATTTCTGGATATAATTCTTTAGTTATACCGCCTACTAAACTTGGTTTTTTATACATTAAATATATACTATCTCTAATATATTGATAACCTTTAATATGGGATGGTACTCCTAAAGAATGTAAAATATTTGTTATTGATAATTCAATTTTTTTATCAGAAACATTTCCATAAGTTGAATCATATTTTTTATTTTTACTAATATCAATTATTCTTTTTTCTAAATCTTTAATATTAAATGGTTTTAACATATAATAATTTACACCATAATCACTAACTTTACTAATTGCGGTATCTTTACTATAGCTAGTTAAAACAATAATTTTCTTATTTAACCCCCTTTTATGTAAATCTTCAAGAATAGATAAACCATCCCTGTTAGGCATAATAAGATCCATGACAATTACATCATAATCTTTCTCTCTACCTAATATCATTTTATAGCCTTCTAATCCATCTGTACTAGTTAAAGCTATATCAATTACTGCGTGACTGCTAAAATGTTCTTTGGCTAGATTAATAACATTTTCATTGTCATCAATCATTAGAACTCTAATTTTGTTTTCCATTTTCCTTTTCCTTCCTTTTTACTGCACGCAAGTTAATTATATAAAAGAACTAGACAAAATACTAGAAAATGTTTTGTCTAGTTATGTAAAGTATTGTAAACATTTGTCGAATTTTTTCTATAGTTGTCGAAGTAATTGCAATACTGTCAAGATACTGTTAATTGATGTTGATAAAGTGCCAAACAATAATCCATCTATTGGTAAGCTTTTTAAATTATCAAGATTTTCTAAACTAATTCCTCCTCCATACATAACCTCAGGCTCACAATTATATGTAGATTGAACAAATTTTTTGATTTGCAGAATTATTTCTTTAGTTTTGTTAATATCTAAGTTAACTTGCTGGCCAATTAAAAAAGATGGTTCATAGGCAATAATTATATCATTTAAATCATTTGGTTTTAAGTTACGATAAATACTATTTATTTGCTCTTTTATTTCTTCAAAATTATAAGTATTTATTTTTTCACTAAAACATAAAATAATTTTTATTTTATGTTTTAAAGCTTGATTAATCTTAGCAATTATAGTATTTAAATTTTCATTAAAATATTTATATCTTTCATAATGTCCAATTATTGTATATTTACATCCTATTTCCATTAATTGTTCACTAGTTATTTCACCCGTATAATTTCCCCTAACTTTTGTAGAAACATCTTGAGAACAAATATTAAAGCCATTATGGTGAAAATAATCTAAAAATAAATATCCAGGAGCTATAATCATTTCTTTTTTATAATCAGCTAATAAAGTACAATATTTATCTAAATCTTTATATTTTAAATTTGCTTTTAAATTAAATATCAAGTACTTCATAATCATCCTCTTTTAAAGCTTCTAAAGCCGGCAGTGTGCCGTTGGCAATATATTCTAAAGTAGCTCCTCCTCCGGTACATAGATAAGTAAAATTATTATTTTTTAAAAATTGGTGAACTGCAGATACACTATCTCCGCCGCCAAATATAACATTTGCCTGAGCATCATTTAAAATATTTAATAATTCTTTAGTTCCATTAGCATAACGAGAATCTTCATATTTACCTGCTGTACCATTAACAAATACAGTTTTTGAAGAATTAATATATTCTTTATATTTATTAATTGTTTTAACTCCTAAATCATAAATTATTTCATTATCGTCAATTTTATCAATTGTTTTATAATTAGTATACTCTTTTTCATAACTGCTGCCAACAATAGCATCAAAAGGTAAAACTATTTTATTTTTATATTGAAGTAATAAATCTTTAATTTTTTTAATTAATTCTTCATCTTCACTATATAAAGAAAATCCAATATTTATATTTAAGGCTTTTAAAAATGTATTAGCAATACCTCCAGTTAATAATAAATGATTACAGATTGGTAATAATTTATCAATTACTTTAATTTTATCTTCTAATTTAGCTCCTCCCATTATAACCGTAAATGGTACTTCGGCATTAGTAACATATTTATCAATATTTATAAGTTCCTTTTCCATAAGAAAGCCCATACAACTTGGAATATAATTTGCTATGCCACAAGTTGAAGCATGTTTACGATGGGCTGTAGCAAAAGCATCATTGACAAATATATCTCCTAAAGATGCCCAAAATTTAGCTAATTCTTGGTCATTATTACTTTCATATTTACTTGGATAATCTTCATAACGCGTATTTTCAATAACTAAAATTTCTTTATTATTTAAATTATCAACTTTTTCTTTTAAAGCATTACTTCTAGTATGGTTAGAAAAAATTACTTTTACATCTTTATATTCGGGAATACTAGTAATTAATTTAAGTAATCTTTTAGCTACAACAACTAAACTATTTTTTCTTAAATCACTTTTATCTTTTATTTTACCTAAATGAGATAATATTACTATTTTACAATTTTGATCAATTAAATATTTAATTGTATCAAGAGAAGATACAATTTTAGTATCATCTAGTATTTCTCCATCTTTAAGTGGCACATTAAAATCACATCTTAAAACAATTCTTTTATTTGTAATATCCATATCTTTTAATTTTTTAAACATATAAATCACCCATTTATTAATAATATAGCACATTTTTTTAAAATAATAAAAATAAGACATAACTTAATTGAAATTTTGACGTCAAATAAAAGAAGAAACATTAATCGTTTCTTACTTAAGTATTATTCCTTATATCTTTTAATACCTAAAATATTAATTTGATATTTGGCTAAAGTACACAAAATAATACTTGCGTGCACATTTATATTATATAAAGTTAATCTAGATTTATTTTCCCTGTTTTTTCCAATTCTTCATTATGATAATTTAAACACATTCCTACTACAAAAACATAAGCTAATAGATAAACCCATAACATTAAAATCACTAAATTAGCTAAACTACCATAAAACATATCATAACGAGCAAAGTGAGTTATATAAAAAGAATAAATAAAAGTAATGATTATCCATAAAACTGTAGTAAATATGGCCCCATAAGTAGTATGACTACTAGGAATATTTCGATCAGGTGCCATAGTATAAATAATTTTTATAAACATAAACATGACAAACCAAGATATTGGTCCTTTTAAAAATTTTATTATTTGTTCAATTCTTAAAGTTATAGCGGCATTAATATCAACATATCTAAATAAATCAACTATTTTATTTCCAAAAACAGGAACTAATAAAATAAAAACAAATAATATAACCATTACCATTGTCATTACAATGGCTTTAATGCGTCGTCTTAAATAACTAGTATTAGGAGTTCCATCAATAGCATTAGAAGTAACAATAATTGAATCTGCGCCATTGGAAGCAATGAAAAAACCAATAACTAAAGTAATAAAGAATTTAATACCGACATCTTCACCACTTAACATCGGTTTTAACAAATTAGCAATATCACTAGAAAATGCTTTAGTTAAAAAATTAGAAACAAAATCTATTGAGACATGTAAATAAGTAGCAAAATAACTAATTAAAGTAACAATAGGAACAACTGATAAAACAAAAAAGAAAGCCAGTTGACCTGGTAAAATAGCCATTTCTGGTCTTCTTATTGTTTTAAAAAAGCTAGTTAAGAATTTTTTAAATTTTTTCTTCATCTTCTAAAGTATCCTTTTCACTCTTTTTCTCTTTTACCGCTAATGTTGCTTCATTTATTGCATCTTCGATTAATTTTATATCATCATTAATAACACTATATCCCATTACTACCCCAAAATCATAAGGTAACTTTTTAAATTCTTTATTAAGTTTTCGCATGAAAGAAGCAATTTGTTTTTCACTATGACCAACAAAATAAACTAAAAATTCAGTTCCATCTGTTCTTATAATGTCAGTATTATCTATTTGTAATTTAATTAATATATTAGCAGCAGCTTTAATTTGTTTATCTCCTTCTTCATAACCATAAGTATCATTTATATATTGAATATTATTTAAATCAATAATTAAAGTTGTTTGCGGATAAATGGTATTTTTATTCCAAGCTTCAATATTCTCATTTAAATAATTACGATTTTTTAAAGAAGTTAATTGATCAATAAAACGCATTTTATCTTCTTTTTTAATTCTTTTGGCAATTTTAACTCTTTTCGTATATTTATAAGCAATTAAAATTACCACAATAGCTATTAATATTATATAAAGAATATATGAAGCTATTTTTCCCATAATCGTTCCCTTATGAACAATAACTTTATTATTATATAAACCTTCATTAGAAATCATTTGATAATCAGTTATATTTAAGAAATTAGTTAAAAGTTTATTAAATGTCTCATTAGCATTACTATTAAAATTATAAGTTTTAGAAATATAATCAGAATATCTTTTAGTATAATCTTTTAAACTATTATTTTGATAATATTTAAAAGTATTACTATCTAAAATAATTATTTTATCTTTTTTAGCTAATTTTTTTAAATCTTTATTATCTTTATAAGTCTGAATATTTAAGTAATTATAATTACTTAAATATTCATTTAATAAACTATTTTCTAAAACATAAACTTCTTCATTTTCTAAAGCTTTTAAAGAATTAATTACTTTATTATCATTATCTTTAACAATTACATCAAAAGATATATTAAATAAATTACTAATGTTTTCATAATCACTAATAATATTAAAATAATTAAAGAATAAATCAATTTCTTTTTTATTAATTGCTCTTACTAAAGAGTTTTTATTTTTAAATCTTGTATATTTAATATCTAAGTTACTAAAATCTTTAAATTTATCTAAATAAATACTAGCTATACCCCCATAATTAGAACCACTTAAAGTTTCATATGGTCTATTTTCAATAAAACCATAATTATAAGTTTTACTATGTAATTTATCATTTTGTTCTTCACTAATATTTAAATTATCTGTAAAAAATTCATATAATTCTTTATTATAATGATTATTATAATTTTCTTCTATCCAGTTATTATAATATTTTTTTATAATAGAAGAAAATACTTCGTCCCCTTTTTCTTCATTTAATGTATAGTAGATAGGAATATCACTAATGTGCATATTTACATAATTCTCATTTTCTAAAATACTATCTAAATATTCATTTAAAGGCACAATAATGTAATTAATTTTATCTTTTTTATTAAATTCCGTTATTAATTGTTCTTTATCATTAAATTGAGTAAAAGATAAATTATTATTTTGAAGATAATCACTAATTAAAGAAACATTTTCATTTAAAACGCCAATATTACGATTTTGAAGTTCACTTAAATCATTAAATGAATTATTAGTTTTACCCACAATTACAAAATGGTCTTGATAAAAGACTAAATCATGGTCATTAAGATTGTTAGTTATCCGAAAATAAATAGATTCTGTAGAGTCATTATTGGTATAGGTAGTAGGATTGATAGTTAAATTATATTCGTTACTAAAATCAGTTAAAAAGTCATAAAATACCCCAACACCATCACTAGCAAAAACATTAAGATTATTTTTTACGCCAATATTAAAAACCATTTTATTATTGTTATTTATCCATTGTTTTTCAATAACATTTAAACGATTAGAATCTTTAGTGATATTAATTATTAAAAGCGTAGCAGCAATGGCAACAACTAAGATTATGCCAAAGCTAATAAATAATTTTTTATTTTTTTTCATAATTTACCTCACTTTTAAGAAACAGGAGTATTATTATTCCATACAATGTTTGTACCATTAACGTTTTTGGCTCCCATTATTGTAAAACCATCGGCAGAATCAGTAGATAAAGAAGATAGAATAAATTCAATATCATAATATCCCATTTGACCTTCACTAAATTTTTCTAATACACTAACTGCTTTTCCCTGCGCTTCGAGTAGGGATATGCCCGGATTAAACTCAATATTAACATATATAGTTCTGATACTAGTTCGAACACTAGCACTTTTTATTGTTTCATCACTTTCTAAAGAACTAACAATTTCTTTTTCTTCTTTTTCACTTAATTTATATTTACTTTCATCTTTTAAACGATCCCCATAAGGAGATGAACTATTGCCAAAAAAGAAATACTTTAAAGCAACACCTATCATAATAATAAGACATATAGCTACAATAAGCATTAAAATAGAAAATACTCTATTTTCTTTATAAAATTGTTTCATTTAATAACCTCTTTTTCTGAAAAATATTATACTATATATTATTCTATTTAGCAATTTTAATTAAAATAATAATTAATAAAAAAATTAAGCTAATATAAAATACATTTTTATATTAGCGTTTTATTTAATTTAGTTCAATTTCAATTGGAGTACCTTCTTCGCCCGTACCTGAATACGTTAGATTATCAGTTTTTATATTAATGACTGGAACAGCGGAACCATCGTTATTATTAACGTAGTTACCATATAAGCCACCTATTTTAGTAGTAGCGAAAACACTAGCAAGGTCATTAGAGTCAATAGGCGAGATCGACCAATATTCATAGCTTCTTCTTAAATAATTTTTATCAGTGGTATTTGTACTAGTACTATTTGTTGGACTATATCCTCCCATTACTAGTTCATCAGCTGTTATTAATCCTATTTTACTTTTATATAGTCCTCCATATGTTCTTGGTTGTTTATTTTTGTCTACTTGTTCCGGACATACCAGGGTTGGGGTTACGTGTGTTGAACTTGCATATAATCTCTGGTACGCTCCATAAGATAATAAACTTGTTGAACCATCATCGTCATAACTTCCATAACTAATATCATTACAAAACAAGCCATAAGCTATCTGATTATCATAGTCATTTAAATTTGTTTTATACCATTCTTCTAAAATATCTTTGATTGTACTATTTGTTCCACCATTCTTATTAGTAAATTCTTTTAATACATTATCATATGTTACTTCACAAGGACTATCTATTGGACATGGATTTCCTCCCCTGGTGAAGCCTACTTTATCATGTTGAGGGGTAATATAATCTTCTTCAAAATCATTGAACACCATTTCACTTCTTCCTTGATAAGTTATTCTATCTTTTAACATTAATCT
>CANQLL010000034.1 GCA_947624705.1 uncultured Bacilli bacterium
AACGAAAATCATCACAAAGTCTTATAAACGCTGGACTAAATGGTGATTTTTTGCTTTTTTAAGTACGAAACTCGGGGTTCGGTCTTTATTTAAGATAAAAATTATATCCTATAGAATTATAGGGTATTTTTTTATGGAAAGTTTATGGTATAATGATACAGAATAGAGAGGTTGAAGTATGTATTGCGGTAATTGTGGTAGTAAAGTTGAAATAAATTCTAAATTTTGCCCAAATTGTGGGGCTCCTTTAAATAATCTTGAAAATAAACAAACCAATAATAAAAGAAAAATATTAATAGGTATTGGTTGTGGTTTAGGAGGAGTATGTATTATTTTGTTTTTGTTTTTTATTATTGGTAAAACGAATAATTATTACTTTTCGAATAAAAGTTATGATACAACTAAACCAACTACTAGTTCTTCTCCATCAACTAATAGTTATACAACGGCAATAGTAGTTGATAATGTTTATCATGGGGTAAAAATAAAAAATGTTAAAGATGCTAATAAATTAATTGTAAAAGATTCCGTTGATCAAAAAAATAAATGTCCTAAAGAAATGAAAGAAATTGAGAATGAATTTATTAAGCGATTTAATTTAACAGCAGTTAATTTATGTGAAATGGATTTAGACTTCGCCCGCGAGTTAGAAAATGTCTTTGAACATATATATAATGAATATCCTATGGCTCGTGGGTATATTACTAACTTAACTTTAAGAAATACTTCAATGCTTGATGGCGAAGTCATTGCAGCTTTTATGCCATTTTATAACTTTGCTACAGCTGATAGTGCGACTTCTTATCCTTGGGTTATTAAAACTCAGGTATTGTTAAGTAGCAAATTCTTTTTAAATAAAAACATGTTAGATATGGCAACAAAAGAAAGTTCAGCCACTGGACACTTTCCTCCTAATAGCAATATCTATGCTCCCCTTGCTCACGAATTAGGACATTATGTGTCATTTTTAGCCATGATAAATAATCATAAATTTGAATCTGTTTTACTTATTGATGAAAAGAATGTTAATAAATTTTATGAATCTGTAAATGATTTTGGTGATGGTAATTTTTCTTTAAAAATGTTGCAAGAGGCTTATAGCAATTATCAAAAAGATACTAATTCCACCTTAGAGTTTGATGATTGGCGAGGAACTATATCTAAATATGCTTTATTTAAAAACAATGAAGGTAAATATGTTTACGACGAAACAATTGCAGAAGCTTTTCACGATGTATATATAAATGCTGATAAAGCTCGAGATGCTAGTAAATATATTATTCAAGTTTTAAAAAAATATTTAGAAAGTTAGGTGAGCTAAATGAAGAAAAAAATTTTATTTCTCAGTATAGCTAGTTTATTATCAATATTTACAGTATATGCTCTAGAAAATAGATTTAATATCGACTCAACAAAATTAACAATTACAACAAAACCCCAAGAGGTAAAAGAAGAATTTAATATTTATAATTTAAATTATAATATTACTTCCGAAAATGAAAAGCTAAAAGAAAATATAACTAATTTAAGTAAACAAGTAACTTATTTATTATTAGGACAAAGTGGAATGGAAAATGAAAGTGCTGAAGAATATTATCAAAGAAGAGAAGACTATTTAAAGCTACGTTATAATCCCACCATTCCTAAAGATGATAATTCTTTTTCTGGATTTGCTGAAGATAGTCAAGAATACAAAGATGATATTGTCTCGGGAATATCTGTACCAGGAATGTTTAATATTCTTAATGAATTAGAAATAGTCTATAACTCCATTGGCAATATTAGAGTTAGTATTAATGATGATATGGTTATAAGTACGGTAACCATTCCGGACATTAAAATCAAAGAAGAAGATAAGGAAAATCCTTTAAAATATAATGTAGTTAATACCAACTTAGTAATATATTATTATTTTAAAAAATTAGATAATGATTATAAATTATATTATCTATTTGCTGAAAAAACTGAAGATTTACAAGATTATATGGGGCAAATGGAACAATCTGAAAATGAGAAAAATCTTTCTATATTAACTCAAACTGATTCTAAATTAAAAGATATTTATGATTTTTCTAAATTAGATAATTTAACTGATAATCAAGTTCAAGAAATTTATGATAATAATTATCAAAATATAATGTTAATAAATTCTTATTATAATAATGAATTGAAAAAAACAGCGAACGGATTTTTACTAAATAATGGTTTAGTAGTAACTACTTGGGACTTTTTGGAAAAAAGTTTAGTTGAATCACAATTTATAACAATTAAAAATAGTGAAGGTACAATCTTTGATATAGAAGGAATAGTTACCATAAATCCAAATGCTAATCTTGCGGTCATAAAATTAAAAGAAGAAATCCCTGCTCATACAATTTTAGGAGACATTGACAAAATAGAAATAGAAGACCCTGTTATTACAATAAACAGTAAAACTAGTTTAGGTTTATCTATCCAAAAAGGAATTGTAACTTCAAAAGATGAATATATTCAAAGTAGTATACCTCTAACTGGAGCTGATGAAGGCAGTCCCCTTTATAATACAAGTGGACAAGTAATTGGTTTAAATACGGCTAAATCAATTAATTCTAGTCTTTCCTTAGCTATAAATAGTAAAGCTTTATTGGAAATACAAAATAAATTTAATAATTTAAGTTTTTCTGATATAAAAGCAATCTCTTTTGATAATTTAAAAGAAAAATATTATTATTTAAAACAAGAAGAAGAAAAAGTTAGCAATTTAATTCCTAAGAGTAAGTGGAATAAGTTTAAAAAAGTTGGTGATATTTCCAACACAATAAAATTAAAATTAGTTAAAGCTAGTTATGATGATAACATAATTAGTTTAAGATATCATAATGTTATTTCTGATTATATTGATAATATGCAATTATCATTAGCTTTTAGGCAAAAACTAGAACAAGATGGTTTTAAAAAAGAGTTAGATAGTAATTCCAAATATATTTATGTAAATAATCAATATAAAGTAATTATTACAAATGAGTTTGATTATTTAATTGTGGTTATGGTGAAATTATGAAAAAAATAAAGAAATTGTTAAAAGAATATAAATTATCTTTAATTATTGCAATAGGTATAATGATAGTAATGATTGGCGTTATAAGCATCTTTTTGATTAAAGATATTAAAGTTCGTACTTATGCAAATGATTATTATCGATTTAAATATGATGAAACATGGAAAATAAAAACTAAAAAAGAGTCGACAATTGATTTAACTAACAATAAAAGTAGTCTTCATATTGAAATAATGAAGTTAAATAATGAAGAAAAGTATAATGATTTAAATAGTATGATTGATAATTTAATATACCAAATTAATAAGCAAAATAAAGATTATAATTTAATTACTAAACAAGAAAGTAAAGTAACGAAAAAAGAAATAGCGGGTTATAAATTATTATACGAAAATAAAAATCAACAGGCTTTAATAACTATTTATAAAGATAATGATAAATTAGTAATATTTAATTATGAAAGTTCAGATAAATACTTTGATATTTTATTAGATAGTGTTCAAAATATAATTTATAATTTTGAATTAAAAAATAATAATTATGCTTTAAACACTAAGCGTAATGTGAAAACAAAAGCTTTAAAGTATGAAACTAATGATTCTTTAGATCAAGAAATAAAAGAAGATAATGATTATGAAATTGCTAGTAATAATTATGAAGTAAGTTATTCTTTACCCAAAATATTTAAATTAACTTCTTTTGATTCTAAAATAGGAACTTTTGAATATAAAACTGAAAATGGAAGAATAAATTTAACAACTAATGTTTATAACTATAATATTTATGATTATGTAGATTCTCAAAAAGAAACTAATAATATTTATTCAAGTTTTAAAGTTTATAAAAATGATCAAGAAAATTATTCTGATTTTAAAGATTCATTAGAAGAAATTACCTTAAATAATTATAAAGGCTATATTTATAAAGTAAGTTATTCTCAAAAAGAAACTAAAACAGAAAGTTATATAATTGTTTTGGCTTTAAATAAAAATCATATTTTTCACATTAATCTTGAAAGTAAAAATATAAGTATTACTAAAAAGTTAATTGAAAGTATCAAAATTAAAAAAGCTATAAATTATGCTAGTTATATTAAAAAGAACAGTCAAGATGATAATTTAATAATTGAATTAAAAAGAATTAATAATTTAAATGATTCAACCTGTGATTTCGTAACTTTTAAAATTCCTGATAAATATATAGAAAGAGATTTAAAAAATAATATATATGCTGAGCGAAATTTTGGTTTAAATTACGATGAAGAAAATGAGGCTTATCAGTATAATATTAAAATAAGTTTAACAAGTAATTATATGAATCTTGATTCACAAATTAATTTACTAAATTCAAATATTAATTATTATAAAACATATGGTGATGTCAAAGAATTAACCTTTATAAAAGAGCAAATGTTTAATAATCAAAATTTTAATGTTTATGAAAGTAAATATATAAAAAGAGATTATTTATATAAAGATGGTAAAGATAAAAAAGATTATCCAGTTAATGAAAAAGTATTGATAAATAAATTAGAAAGTGGTGGTTATTTAGTTATAGTAGTAGATGGAAATAATGTTGAAATTGATGATAATTTATTAAATGAAATTACCAATTTCCAAATTGAAACTAAAAATTATGAATAAGAAAGAGAGAAGAAAAAAATATGAATTGTAAAAAATGTGGTGCTGCTTTACATGAAGGTAGCAAATTTTGTACTAATTGTGGCGAGCCAATTAGTGTTCAGGCTCCAACAGGAACAGGAGTAAATAATCAAAGTAGTCAAACACCAAATCCTATGGCAGAAACAAATGTTAATAATCAAAGTATTAATGTCATTCCTACTTTGAATCAAAATGTTCAAAGTAACAATTTTAATTCTGATGAAAAAGATAACAAAAAATATATTATTTTAGGCGGAGTAATCGTTGCTGTAATTGTTGTCTTAGGAATTGTGTTAGGAATAAGAATGTTTAAGGGAGGAGAAAATAATTCTAAAAGTAATATATATTTATCATCAGCTAATTATAAAGTTAAATTAGGTAATTTTACGTTTAATATTCCTGATAATTTAGTTTATGCGACTGAGGATGGAAGCTTAGTTATAAGCGATGAAAATAGTACTTGGTTAACTTATCTAGCCGCTGAAAGTGGAAGTTTTAGTAGTTTAAAAACCAATATTAACAAAATAGCTGGATGTTTTTCTGAATTGACCATTAATGGACAGGCACAATTAAAAACGGTAGATGGTACAGAATTTATTACCTTAGAAGCAAGTGAAAGTGGTCAAAATTTTCTAATGGTTTTTACAAAACTAAATGCTATGTATATTGCGTGTCTCACAATTCAAAGTAGTGATAATAATTATAATTATGATGTCTTATCAGTTATAAGTAGAATTGTAAAAAATACAACATATAGTGATACAACTAATGCAATAGCTAGTAAACAATTTGAATTTAAAGACTTTATTTCATCACTAGCTAACTAAGCTGTCAAATTAGTGTATATTGAAAAGTTTAGAGTTTAGAAAATTAAAATAAGAATTTAGTTTATGATAAACTAAAATAAGAGAGGAGAAAATTTGATGAAACGATTAAAATATTTTAGCATTGGAGTTATTGCTTTATGTTTAATGGTTGTTTTAACTGGTTGTGAACTTGGTAAAAAAGAAGAAAGTAATTCTAATACTAATACTAATACTAATACTAACCAAACAGATAATACAAATTCTTCAACTAACCAAAATCAAAATACTGTAGCTTCATCAGGTTATAAAGTGTCATTTGAAGGATTTTCATTCAATTTACCAGATGGGATGGAATATAATATATCTGGTGATGAGTTAGATATAGCAGATAGTAATGGTAATTGGGTAGCAATGATTTATGTTACTGATGGAAACTTTAATGTATTAAAAAATAATGTTGGTTCAATTCAATCATTATTTCAACAAAATGGTTTTCAAGCTAATAAACAAGCCGAAATTAAAAGCTTAGGTGGCAAAGAATATGTAACGATTGAGGTAACTCAAGGAGGTATTAATTTCACCGGAGCATATACTGATTTATATAATTCTAAAATAGCTTGGCTGGTAACAGTTAATTCAGAAAATACATTTGATTATACGGCTTTAACACAATTAGCATCAGTATTTTCATCATCAACATATAAACCTATGACAAATAGTATAGCACAAACCAAGATTGATGTTGATTTAAATGCGATTTCTGAACTTGCTAAATAATATTAAAGAAGAAGAGAAATCTTCTTTTTTGATTATTCAAATTATGATATAATTTGAATAAGATAGGTAAGGTGTAAATATGGTAGTTTATTTAGTTATAGCTTTTGTTTGTTTAATATTAATTTATATTTTTGTTGTTCGTAATAAAATTGTAAAATTAAATAATAATGTGAATGAAGCATTTGCAACAATGGATGTTTATTTAAAAAAACGTTGGGATTTAATTCCCAATATTGTAGAAACTGTTAAAGGTTATGCTAAGCATGAAAAAAATACTTTAGAAGAAATAGTGCAATTACGTAATAATATCTATGATAACATGAGTGATAGTGAAAAATTAAAAACTAATGTTGATGTAGCAAGTAAAGTAAATAAATTAATGGCATTAGCTGAATCATATCCCGAATTAAAAGCTAGTGAAAACTTTTTGAATTTAAGTCAAGAATTATCTCAAATAGAAAAAGATATAGCTAACTCGCGCAAATATTTTAATGGAACCGTAAGAGATTATAATAATAAAGTAGAAATGTTTCCAAGTAATGTAATAGCTAGGTTATTTGGTTATAAAAGTAAAGAAATGTTTAAAGCGCGTGAAGAAGAAAAAGAAAACGTTAAAGTAGAATTGTAGGTGTTAGAATGGATTTATTAACTTCATTTGCAAAGATTATAATAACTACATTAATTTTATTAATTCCTATTCTATTTATATGTTTTTTTACTTTTTTTGGAAAAAAAGCTTATCCTTTAAAGAAAAAAGTAAAAAGTTTTTCTATATGTATGATAGTAGCTGGTGGAACATTCTTGTTATTTATAGGAAATCTTTATTTTGATAGTAAAAATAGTTCATCAACAACAGAAACAGTAGCCGATGGATTTACAATTAACAGTTATAATGTTAAATTAAATGTTCATGAAAATAATGTTGTTGATGTTGAAGAAAATATAACAGTTGATTTTTATGAAGAAGGCCACCATGGTATTTATAAATTTATTCCTACTTGGTTAGAATATACTTCTCAAGATGGACAAACTTTATCTCGAAATGCTAAAATCACCAATTTACAAGCCATTGGTGATGAATTTACAACCGATACTATAAATGGCAAGAAAAGAGTTAAGATAGGTTCCGCTGAAAGTACTTTAACTCCCGGTTTAAAAAAATATACTATATCTTATCAATATAATATGGGTGAAGACCCTTTTATAAACTTTGATGAATTTATTTTTCATGCCTATGGTGATTTTTGGGGAACAAAAATTAATAATGCGACATTAGATATTACAATGCCTACTAATATAACGAACAATGCAATTAAGTTTTTTAATGATAAATATCGGCAAAATGATATAACTGCTAATGTTAGTTATTATATCAATGGAAATACATTGCATGCCCAAGTTTTAAATTATGATTTATATAAGTCATTAACAGTGGATATTGTTTTACCTGAAGGTTATTTTGCGGGGGCACAAAATAATTATGGAACAACGTCTTTACTGTTATTACTATTAATAATAGCCATTACCATTTTTATTTTTATATGTTGGTTAAAATTTGGTAAAGATTATCATTATTCAGAAACTGTAGAATTCTACGCTCCGGAAGGATATGATTCCGCTGCTATTGGTTATATATATAAAAAAGATAGCGGTCGAAAATTAGCAATATCTTTGATTGTATCACTTGCTAGTCAAGGAATTATTAGAATTGATGAATCAGAAGATAAAAAAACAAGGACCATTGTTAATCTTTGTTCAACTGATGTAAATAAAGCAATTGAAAGAAAAATAGGGATAACGAAACTTAAGAGTGCTAATGGTGGTCCTGTTAAAGCAAAATTAGATAAATATTTTGGCAATGAAAATACGGCTATAATAACTAGCGATTATGATAAGTTTTTGAGTGATTCAAAAAGTTTAATTAAAAATGGATATTTAAAAATAGATTATGATACAATTGATGATTATTCTAATGAGGCTTTAGAAAATATTAAAAAGCAAATGAAAAATAAATCTAAAGAAACGTTAGCTAATCTTTCAACTAATGAAAGATTAGTATATGATCAATTATTTAGAAAAAGTGATGAAAATAATTTGGCTAATGATTTAGATTTTTATGAAGTGTTTAGTAAAATAAATGATAATTTACAAGAAAAATTAGATAAAAAAATAGATGATACAAAATCACATATATTTAAAGCGATTTGTAGTGGTTTATTCTTTTTAGAAATTGGTTATTTTCTCTTTGCATTTAATTATTATGAAGACTTAAATCCAAAATATAATATACTATATATAATAGCTATTGTTAGTATATTAATATCAGTTGTTTTCATTATTCTTATGACAAGAAAAAGTTCTTATGGTAGTCAGATTATGGCACAGATAAAAGGATTTAAAAGATATTTAGAAACAGCTGAAAAGGACCAATTAGAAGGTTTAGTTAATCAAAATCCTAATTACTTTTACGAAATTTTACCTTATGCTTATGTTTTAGGAGTTTCTAAAAAATGGATTGAAAAATTTGAAAATATTCCTATGCCATCCCCTGATATGGGTAATTTTGATTATCGTGATATAGATTCATATAATGATTTAGCTGACTCTATTAGTATGCCTATTTCAAGTGGAAGTTCATCATCGGCCTGTGGGGGAGGATGCTCTTCTTGTGGCGGAGGATGTTCATCTTGTGGAGGTGGCGGCTCTTGGTAAAGAAATTTGTTTTACAATGGCACTTAAGTGAAATTTGCAACTTAAAATGTAAACATTGTTATCAAGAAAAGCATAAGCCTGTGCAATTAAAGTTTAATCAATTAATTGATATTCTTAATCAATATAGAGAATTACTAAAAAAATTAAAAGTAAAAGGACATATTAATTTAACTGGAGGAGAACCATTATGTTGTCCTT
This sequence comes from uncultured Bacilli bacterium, assembly GCA_947624705.1. Lineage (GTDB taxonomy): Bacteria > Bacillota_I > Bacilli_A > RF39 > UBA660 > HGM10766. The sequence goes on from CANQLL010000034.1 coordinate 9,192, forward strand.
TCTTTTTTAAAATATTAGATGAATTTCAAAAAGATAAAGATTTATATAGTTTTTCCATATTAACAAATGGAACTTTAATAACAGATGAAATAGCCCAGAAAATTAGTTCTTATAATCCTGAATATGTCCAAGTTAGTTTAGAAGGAGGAAGAAAGACTAATGATTATGTAAGGGGTAAGGATGTTTATAAAAAAGTGGCCAAAGCAATATCTTATTTAAAAAAATATAATATATTTGTATCTCTTTCCTTTACAGCAACAAAATTAAATTATAAAGAATTTCCTAAAGTAGTTAAGTATGCAATAAAAAATAATGTTGATAATGTTTGGTCTGATAGATTTATTCCTCTGGGAACAGATTATGATAAAGAATTTGTTATGGGATATAAAGAAACAAGAGAATTTTTAAGTATTATGGAACAAGAAAGACAAAAATTAAAGAAAATAAAAAGTAATACTAAAATAGCTATGTATCGAGCTTTGCAATTTCAAATGACTAATGATTTTCCTTATAGATGTACAGCTGGAGTAAGTTTGTTAACAGTTATGGAAAATGGGGATTTAGTTCCTTGTCGGCGTTTGCCAATTGTTGTTGGTAATTTGTTAAAAGATAATATGTATAAGTTATATAAGAATAATAAAATTTTGAAAGAATTTCAAAAAGATAAAATTCCTAAAGATTGTCAAAAATGTGAACATGCTGAGCTTTGCCGAGGTGGTTTAAAGTGTTTAACCTATGCTCTTTATAAAACAAATGATAAAAAAGATATAGGTTGTAATTTATAGTAAAATTTATAGTTCAAATCTTGTTTAAAAGAAAATAAATTTATATAATAAATATGTAGAAAGTAGTGATAGTAAATGAATCAAACATGGCGTAATTTTAAAGGAGAAAAATGGCAAAAAAATATTGATGTTGCTGATTTTATTAAAGAAAATTATAAAGAATATCAAGGAGATGAAAGTTTTTTAGTTGCTTCAACTCCTAAAACTTTAAAAATTTGGGATGTTTGTACGAAAGCTTTACAAGTAGAACTTGATAAAGGAATTTATGATGTTGAAGTAAATGAAGTATCAGGTATAAATAATTTTAAACCAGGGTATATTTGTCCTGAAGATGATGTCATTGTAGGTTTACAAACCGATGGACTTTTAAAAAGAATAGTTAACCCTTTTGGGGGCATGCGCATGGTGAAGTCTGCTTTATCTGCCTATGGTTATGAATTAAATAAAGATATTGATTATTATTTTAATAAATATCGTAAAACTCATAATGATGGAGTTTTTGATGCTTATACAACTGATATTCGGGCGGCACGCCATTGTGGTTTGTTAACTGGACTTCCAGATGCTTATGGCAGAGGGCGAATTATTGGTGATTATCGCCGTATTGCGTTATACGGAATTGATTATTTAATTGACCAAAAGCAAAAAGATTTAAAAAATAATGAACAAGAAGAATTAACTGAGTATAACATTCGTCTAAGAGAAGAAATTAGTATGCAAATTAAAGCTTTAAATGGTATTAAAGCCATGGCGCAAAGTTACGGCTTTGATATTTCGGCTCCGGCTAATAATGCTTTAGAAGCAACGCAATGGTTATATTTTGGCTATTTAGCAGCCATAAAAGAAAATAATGGGGCAGCAATGAGTTTAGGCCGAACTTCCACTTTCTTAGATATTTATATTGAAAGAGATATGGCTGAGGGAAAACTAACCGAATCGCAAGCTCAAGAAATTATTGATAACTTTATAATTAAATTAAGAATGGCTCGTCATTTAAGAACACCAGAATATAATGAACTTTTTGCTGGAGACCCTACTTGGGTTACAGAAAGTATCGGCGGAATGTTAGATGAAAAACATTCTTTAGTTACGAAAAATTCTTTTCGGTATTTACATACTTTAACTAATTTAGATAGTTCTCCAGAACCAAATATGACGATTTTATGGAGTGATAAACTACCCGAAAACTTTAAAAAATATTGTGCCAAAATGTCAATTGAAACGGATGCTATTCAATATGAAAATGATGAATTAATGCGGCCGATTCATGGTTCTGATTATGCAATTGCTTGTTGTGTTTCAGCAATGACGGTTGGAAAACAAATGCAATTTTTTGGAGCTCGTTGTAACTTAGCTAAAGCTTTACTTTATTCAATTAATGGTGGAATAGATGAAGTAAAAGGGGATAAAGTAATTGCTGGTTTTGAGATTATGAAAGACGAAGTTTTAAATTATGATAAAGTTATGAAAGCTTATGATAAGATGCTTGATAAAGTAGCAAAAATTTATGTTGATGCTATGAATATCATTCATTACATGCATGATAAATATGCTTATGAAGCTGGCCAAATGGCTTTACACGATACCGACCCGGAAAAATTAATGGCTTTTGGAATAGCAGGTTTATCAGTAGCTATTGATTCATTAAGTGCTATTAAATATGCCAAAGTAAAACCAATTCGCAATGAACAAGGCATTGCAATTGATTTTGAAATTGAAGGTGAATTTCCCAAGTATGGAAACGATGATGATCGCGTAGATAGTTTGGGTGTTGATCTAGTAAAAAGATTTTTCCAAAAATTAGAAACACATAAATTATATAAAAATGCTAAACATACTTTATCCGTTTTAACGATTACTTCAAATGTAGTATATGGTAAAAAAACCGGTTCAACTCCTGATGGACGTAAAGCAGGAGAAGCCTTTGCTCCCGGTGCCAACCCAATGCATGGTCGAGATTCAAGCGGAGCTTTAGCCTCATTAAATAGTGTAGCTAAAATTCCTTATACCAATGTTTGTGAAGATGGTATATCTAATACTTTTTCCATTATTCCCAACACTTTAGGACATAGTGATGAAGAAAGAAAAATTAATTTAGTTAATATAATGGATGGTTACTTTAAACAAGGCGCCCATCATTTAAATGTTAATGTTTTAAATCGAGAAACTTTAGAGGATGCAATGGAAAATCCTGATAGATATCCTAATTTAACAATTCGTGTTTCTGGTTATGCCGTTCGATTTATTCGTTTATCTCGAGCTCATCAACTAGAAGTAATCAGCCGAACTTTCCATGGTAGTATCTAATGCAAGGTTATATCTCTAGTTGTGAACCAATGGGTTTAGTAGACGGACCTGGACTTCGCTATGTGGTATTTATGCAAGGTTGTAAATTAAGATGTCTTTATTGTCATAATCCCGAGACATGGAAAATGCAAGGTGGCCAAAAAATTTCTGCAACGGAATTACTGAATAAAATTTTAAGATATAAAAATTATTATAGTAATGGTGGAGTTACTTTTAGTGGTGGAGAACCTTTAATGCAAAAGGAATTTTTAGTCGATATTCTAAAAAAATGTAAAGAAAATAATCTCCATACCGCTTTAGATACGGCTGGAGTTGGTACGGGTAATTATGAAGAAATTTTAAATTATACTGATTTAGTTATCCTGGATATTAAAGCGATTGATGAAAAAGAATATCAAAAAATAACAGGACTAAACATGCAAGAATTTAATAAATTTTTGCATGCTGTAATTAAAATGCAAAAGAAATTATGGTTAAGATGTGTTATTGTTCCCGGAATAAATGATACAAAAGAATTCATCTTGCAATTAAAAAAATATATAAAAAATATTCCTAATGTTGAAAAAGTGGAATTATTACCTTATCATTTGTATGGTGTAGATAAATACAAAGAATTAAAGATAAACTATCCTTTGGATGGTGTAAAACCAATGGATTTAGATAAAATAAAAGAATTGGAAAAATATTTATGAGAAAATATAATAAATATATATATCGTGGAGAAAACTGGGATATCGTATTTTGCGATTGGAAACAACATTTTTTAGGATTGTGTGCTTAGTAATTCCAAGCAGCAATTAAGTGATCTAACATCTCGAGAATGGCAAGAATTAGGAATGCTAGAAAAAGAATTAGAAAGAGTAATGAAGAAGTTATTTAACACTACTATGTTGGTAATGCTAATATAAAAATGTAGGAAAAGACGAAAATAAAAATGTCATAAAACCTACATTTTTATATTAGCAG
>CANQLL010000035.1 GCA_947624705.1 uncultured Bacilli bacterium
GAAAGTAAATACAATACTTATTCTAAGAGTAAATACAACTCATATTATAAAAATTGCATTAACTATTAGAATTAAGATTTTTTATTTTTTTGGAGATATTTGTTTGCCATTGAACATAGAATTTGTTATAATACAACCGAGTATTAAATTACTCCTTGCTTCATATTTTATATGAAGCCGAATTTAGACCATAAGGAGGTGTAGCAAATGGAAAAATATGAAATAATGTTTATCGTGAAAGCTACAATGGAAAGTGAAGAAGTTAAAAAAACTGCTGAGGCTTTTAAAAAGTTAGTAACTGATATGAAATCTAAAGTTCTTGAATTTAAAGAACTTGGTGAAAAGAAATTAGCATATCCAATCAAAAAAGAAATTAATGGATATTATTATGTGATGCAAATTGAAGCTAATCATGAAACTGTTAAAGAATTTGATCGTAAAGCATTATTAGATGAAAATATTATTAGACATTTAATAATTAAGCTTGATGAGGAGTAGAATATGAATAAAGTAATTTTAATTGGTAGACTTACGAGAGATCCTGAACTTAGAACTATTAGTACGGGTGCCGTTACAGCTTCATTTTCCTTAGCTGTTAATCGACCATTTACTAATCAAAATGGCGAAAGAGAAGCTGATTTTATTAATTGCGTTGTATGGCGCAAGCAGGCGGAAAATGTTGCTAAATATTGTAAAAAAGGACATCAAGTAGCTGTAGAAGGCCGAATTCAAACTAGAAGTTATGATGCTCAAGATGGTTCGAAAAGATATGTTACAGAAGTTATTTGCGATAATGTAACTTTCTTAACACCAAAATCTAGTGATTCAAGTAGTTATACCAACAATTATCAGAATGAATCTAGTGGAAATTATCAAGCACCAGCTACTGATATCACTACTACTGATGTAAGTGAAGATCCTTTTAAAGATTTTGGGGAAGAAGTAGTTTTAAGTGAAGATGATTTACCATTTTAAAGGAGGTAAAATAAATGGCTGAATTTAGACCAAGAAAGAAAAAAAGAATATGTCAAATGTGTGCTGGCAAATCAATAGATTATAAAGACGTTCCAATTATTACTAAATATATTAGTGAAAAAGGAAAAATCGAAAATCGTCGTCATACTGGAGCTTGTGCTAAACATCAAAGACATATTGCTAAACAAGTTAAATATGCAAGATATATGGCTTTAATTCCATACGTTAAGTAAGAAAAATTCTTACTTTTTTTATTTGTAACTGGATTAAAAAAAACGTGCTCAGAAGTTAGAAAATGAAAAGCAGCACTTTTACTTTTACTATAATTGTTATATAATGGTTCCACCAATTTTTTACTTCTCGTATTGATATTAAATTATAAAAAAAGAGTGTCTTATATATTTATCTTGCAATCCTTAATTTATTTATAATTCATAATTTTTTATTTTTTATTGATAGCTTATCTAAACTATCATTTTGCTCTAATTTTCCATTTGCAACTTTGCTAAGTTTTCTTAAAATTTCAAGCAATTCTTTTCTATAATCCCTTTTTGATAATTGACCATTGAAACAAAATTCCTTTATGCCTTTGTTATATATTCCATCAACAATTTCGGTTAATTCCCAATTGTATTTTTCTATTATTTTAGCAAACATTGGTAATTTATCTTCTGTGAATGTGATTAATGGTTTAGTAGTTTCTAAAAATTTTATTGATTCTTCTAATAACAAACTTCCAACGCCGGACATTCTATAATTTGGATTTACATATAAAGTACATATTTTGCACTCCTCATCATCCTTTTTTAAACAACTAAATCCTATTATCTCGTCAGTTTCATTTCTTATAAAAATAATATTTCTTTTTGGAGTAAAGCAACCTTTAACTTGTTTATCAAAAAACCATTCCTTATATCCCGGATAATTTTTATTTAAATGTTCTGTAGTTTGATAAATATCATTTGTAATTTTTATGAATTCATCTTTTTTATCAGCTGTTAAATATCTTTTTATTTCATCAATTTTCATATACTAATCCTCCAATAAATCTAATTGTATTCCAACTACTCCATATTTATTTTGTTCTTCTAAAGAATAGATTTCATTTAATACGGATAAAAGTTCTTCTTTGGTTATATCTTTATCAGCTAATAGCTTAATGTCAAACTGGTTAATTAAATCTTGGAAATTACTTTCATAATATAAATCAACAACTTTAGCTTTTAAATATCTTGGATTATTACTTAATTCTTCAAATATTATTTCATCACCAATAGCTATATTTTTACGTTTTTCATCATTTAATCTTAATTCTATCCTTTTAGTTCCATTTTTAATATAATCGAAGTACTTTGTCATTAATTTCATCTTATACTTTTTCATCTATTTTCCTACTTTCTAATTCTTCATATATTGGTTCTTGATTCTTAATATATCGGTAAAATTGTGGTATTACAAATCCTTCATAACTTGCTCTAATATCTTCTAATTTTAAAGGCTTTAAGAATTTGTAATAATTACTAATATGTAAGGCAAAACACTCTTCACATCCATCAAAATAATCTATTATATCCTGATTATCATTATAATCAGTAACTTTTAATATAAAATCTAAATCACCTTTTAAAATCTTATCAACTATTATATATCCAATTATAGATTTATCTTCTTCTGATGAATATATATAAATTTTTTTATTACAATTTTTATCTCCAATGCTTTTTCTACGAAACTCGAATTTTTTCGTACCATTAAATATTTGATTAGCATACTTTGTTTTTATTGACATTAATAATAAATTATCCATTCATGCATCTCCTAAATGTTTTTCTGATACTATTGTACCATAAATTAGGGAGTTTCATTTAAAATAGTGACAGAAAATTACATATATTAGTGAAAAAGAAAAAATTGAAAATCGTCGTCGTATAGGACTCGTGCTAAACATCAAAGACATATTGCTAAACAAGTTAAATATGCAAGATATATGGCTTTAATTCCATACGTTAAGTAAGAACAATTCTTACTTTTTTATTTGTAACCGATTAGATATAAACTTAATATATTATACTAAAAGGGGTGTGCTCGAAAATGAAGTGTGAAAACAAAAAGCAACCTTATTACTATAATTGTTATGTAATGGGTCCGACTGGGCCAACCGGTCCACAAGGTTTACCAAGTGCTAGAGTTTCTATAGGTCAAACAACAACTTCGGAGGCGGGAGAACAAGCTCAAGTGCTTAATGTTGGAACCGATAATAATATTATCCTAGACTTTGTTTTACCACGGGGTCAGGTTGGACCAACTGGGCCTAAAGGTGAAAGAGGAGACCTAGGTCCGCAAGGAGCGATTGGACCCCAAGGGCCACAAGGTATTCAAGGGCCTAAAGGAGAGCAAGGACCAACCGGACCACAAGGCAATAAAGGGGAAAAAGGTGACAGCGGAGATGTGGGTCCCCAAGGAATTAAGGGCGAAAAAGGGGAACAAGGTATACCAGGTCCCCAAGGACCACAGGGAATTCCCGGACCAATCGGCCCTATCGGACCCAAAGGGGATAAAGGAAATGTAGGCCCCCAAGGTTTGCAAGGCGAAAGAGGAGAAATAGGTCCCCAAGGCCCGCAAGGACCACAGGGAATCCAAGGACCTAAAGGCGACAAAGGAGAACCTGGACCAACAGGATTGCAAGGGGAGCAAGGAATCCCAGGTCCTACTGGACCCAAAGGTGATAAGGGAGAACAAGGAGAAATAGGGCCACGTGGACCGATTGGTCCAAAAGGAGATTCTGGAACAAGTGTAACTTTAGCAGCTTATGGCGGGTTATATAATAATTTACCTACTAGTATTCCAGCCATTGAAGGTGCTTGGATTCAAGTTCCCCTTCCCTTTCCTATGGCCAATATTAATATTAAAGAAAATAGCGAGGAAAATGTTATTGAATTAGAACAAGATGGAATTTATGAAATAAATTATTTTGCCAAGGTCTCTACTAATAAACCAACAGAATTAACTTTAATAGTTCGCCAAAATGAGGTTAATATCCCTGCTAGTGTCATGGTAAAAAAATTAAATCAAGATGAAGAAGAAATGTTTAATGGAAGTATAATTGTTGAATTAAAAGCTGATGATAAAATTGATATGGAATTTTCTACAACTGATGAAGCTTTAATGACCTCTTTTGGCAATGGTGTCACTGCCCGTTTATCTATTAAAAAAATTGATGAGAGTAATAATCACTAGATTATACTCCTTTTTTACTATTTAAAACTAGGATTATATCCTAGCTTAATTTTTTATTTTATCTTTTTCTAAAATTCGATTTAATCTTTTTAAAGTAATATGTAAGGATTTGCATATTAGCTCATCACTAGCTCCATTTTCATGTAAATTAATAACACTTTTTTCTAATTGTTTTCTTGTTCCTCTTTTAACTCCTAATTCAAATCCTCTTTCCTCAGCATAATGTAAATCGACTTTTTTTAACCATTCATCTTCTTCTTTTTTGTTATATGACATGTATTCACATAATTCTTCTATTTCACTTGCATTCATTGCTTGCCTCCTATAATCTTCTAATAATTTTTCTTTTTTTATCTCTTTTTCTAAGCTTTCTCCTTCTTCCCCATTATAAATTAATAGTGTCTCCTCCAATTTGTTTAACTTTTCTTTATTATAATATTTTTCTCTTATTTTGGATAGCGAAATATATATTATTTTTATTTTATCAGTTAAAATATATTCTTCATCTCCCGAGTTTTGCAGTTAAAATTTTTAAAATTCTGATTTGGCCTAGATTTTATCTAGTTTTTTTATGTCAAGAATTTATCTTTTTTTGTTGTATATCTGTTGTGTATAATATTCACCTTAAATTTACAACTTTTAATAATTACAATATTGTGGTACACTTATTATATAAAGTAAAGTAATTGTGCAAAGCCTTATTATTACTGGCGTGATTCATATTTAGACATCAAAAAATATTAAATTTTTTTAAAATTGATAACAATATACAACAATTAAAAATCGAGCAAATCCTTTATTTATCTAGGTTTGCTCATTTTTGCTGCAAAAGTCAAGATTATAATATTTTTCTCTTATTTTGGATAGCGAAATATATATTATTTTTATTTTATCAGTTAAAATATATTCTTCATCTCTTAAATAAAAAGTTCTTATTACTTTGTCATCTTCTTTAAAGTTAAAATTATTTATATTTATTTGAATACTTACATCAAAGGCATAACTTTCTCCTTTCTTTCTTTTACTTCCATATATTTTATTGATATAATCAATATTTCTTTCTAACATTGCTTTTGAATAAATATTATTTATTTCAATATTATATATTTTATTTTTTATATTAACTAAAATATCAACTGTTCTTAAAGCTTCATAATAATTACTATTATCAATATTAGGTTTAACAAAAATAATATTATCATAGATATTTTGATATTTAAGATTTAAGATTAATGATAATAACAAAGAAATATATTCTTTATGATTTTCGTTATATAACATTAATTTAGCCATTCGATCATTAGTAATAGGAATATGAACTGGTTGAGGAAATTTACTATCTTTTTTATTATAAGCATACTTATCAGTTACTTGTTGGTCTAACAATGTTTGCATCCCAAAACCCTCTTTCTGTTTAAAATAATTAAGTAGAGGAAAAGAATCTGTAGATACCAATTAATTTTTATCTTTTCCTCTACTTAATATATTATCGATTTATTTTCAATTTCCTTTATTTTTTTCTAAATTTTTACAAAAAGTATTCGCCAAATTTAGCAATTGCTAAATTTTACCATTTATTTGAAAATTTTACTAAAACTTTTTTAAACTCTTCCTCTTTTTTTGTTAGTTACTTTTTGCTATAATATTAGTTGTAAAAAGGAGGAAATACAAATGAAAGTAATACTATTACAAGATGTAAAAAAGCAAGGGAAAAAAGATGAAATTATTGAAGTAAGTGATGGCTATGCTCAAAATTTTTTAATCAAAAATAATTTAGCTGTACCAGTTAGTAAAACTAGTACTAATATTTTAAATAAAGAATTACAACAAAGACAAAAAATTGAAGATGAATTAATTAAAAAATGTGAAGAAATAAAAGCTAAACTAGAAAATAAAGAAATAGTTTTTAAAGTTAAAACTGGAATTCAAGATAAAGTTTTTGGTAATATTTCCTCTAAACAAATAAGTGAAAAATTAAAAACTATGGGTTATGATATTGATAAAAAACAAATAAATATTAAAAGTCCTTTAGATTTTATCGGAACTCATAATGTCGAAATTAGACTTCATAAAAAAGTTATTTTTAATCTTAAAGTTGTTTTAGCAAAGTAGGTGATTACATTGGCTGTGCGAAAAATGCCCCAAAATATTGAAGCAGAAATGTCAGTTTTAGGTGTTACTTTTTTAAGTAATACGGCATTAGAAAAAGTATGTGAAGAAATTAGTGAAGAGATGTTTTTCAAAGATGAAAATCGGAAGATTTTTAGTGCTATAAAAGAATTATATCTTAATCATGTGCCAATTGATGTTACCACTTTAAGTGAAGAATTAGATAAAAAGAAAAATTTAAATTCGGTGGGTGGTTTAGAATACATCACTGAAGTTATTGATTCCGTGGCTACAGCTGCTAATGTTGATTACTATATTAATATTGTTAGAGAAAAAGCAACTTTACGTAATTTAATTGATACAGCCACTGAAATTGCAACAGATGCTTATGATAATGAAGAAGATATTAATGAGGTTTTAGATAGTGCGGAGCGAAATATTTTAAATGTTATTAAAGCCCGAAAAACTTCGGAATTTATTACCATTGGCGAAGCTTTAAGAAAAGCCCAAGAAAACTTAGAACGCTTAGCCCAAAATAAAAGTGAAATTACGGGAGTCCCTACCGGATTTTACGATTTAGATAAAGCCACTAGTGGGTTACATGAGGGCGAAATGATTATTATCGCGGCGCGACCTGGTATGGGTAAAACGGCTTTTGCTTTAAACATTGCCACTAATGCGGCGTTTAATACGGATAAAGCGGTGGCAATCTTTAACTTAGAAATGCCTGCCGAACAATTAGTTAACCGCATGATTAGTGCTATTGGTCAAATTGATTCCAAAAAATTAAGAACAGGCCAAATGCAACATACGGATTGGAAAAGATATAATGAGGCCATGAGTCAACTAGCTGATACTAATATTTATATTGAAGATGATGCGGGCATTACCTGTAGTGAAATTAAAGCAAAATGTCGACGCCTAGCCGCTTCTGATAAAGGTTTAGGTTTAGTTATAATCGATTATCTTCAACTTATAACATCAGGAGCAAAGCGAACTGAATCAAGACAACAAGAAGTAAGTGATATTTCTCGATCTTTAAAAACTATGGCTATGGAATTAAAAGTACCTGTCATCGCTTTAGCCCAACTTTCTCGTAATGCTGAAAAAAGAGAAAATAATCAACCAATGTTAGCCGATTTAAGAGAATCTGGTTCTATTGAACAAGATGCTGATTTAGTTATGTTTATCAATCGAAAAGATTATTATAAAGAAAAAGGCGAACTTAATAAAGAAACTAATGTTCCTTGTGATATAATAATAGCGAAACATCGAAAAGGTTCAACCGGTAAATTTGAATTACTATTTGAACTTAATATGAGTAATTTCCGTAATTACATTGCTGATGTTTCGGAAGTTTAAAAGGTGATAAAATGAATACACGTAATATAATTTTATGTAGTTTAATAACGATGTTAATTTCTATCTTAATTTTTGTTATGGGCGTTATTGAAAAAAGACCAGATGAAGCCATTGAAGTTTATCAAGTATATTTAGATGGCAAAAAATTAGGAGCTATTAATAACGAAGATGAATTATATAATCTTATTAATAAAGAACAAAGTCATATTAAAGACAACTATAATGTTGATAAAGTTTATCCTCCTAATGGTTTTAATATAACTAAAGAAGTAACTTATAATAATCAAGTTAGTGATGTTAAAGAAATTTATAATGAAATAAAAGAAGAAAAACCATTTACTATTAAAGGTTATATCATTACAATAAAATATGCTGATGAAAATAAAAAACCCGTAGAAATAAAAGTATTAGATAAACAAGTATTTTTAAATGCTTTAAATAATTTAATTACTTCCTTTATTCCGGCGGATAAATATCAAGCTTATTTAGATGATAACCAAATGGAAATAGTTGATACTGGTTCAATTATTGAAAATATTTATTTTGAAGAAAATATTATGGTTAAAGATGCATATATAACAACTGATGATAAAATTTATACTGATGAACAAGAATTAAGTCAATATTTAATGTTTGGTTCTAATCCAACGGAAGAAAAATATGTGGTTAATCAAGGCGATACTATTGCTAAAATTGCTTTTAATCATCAACTTAATGAAGAAGAATTTTTAATAGCTAATCCTCGTATTAAAAGTGTAGATAGTTTACTTTCGATAGGTCAAGAAGTAAATATTGCCTTAATTAATCCCTTAGTTACTTTAAGTTATGAAATGCATATTGTCGAAGATGTTGATATAGATTATGAAACAGAAACAACTTATGATGAAAATCAATATATGACTTATAGTGAAGTAACGCAAGAAGGAGTAAAAGGAATAAACCGAATTACGAAAAAAGTTAAATACTCTAATGGTGAAGAAAATCAAGGAGCTTTCATCGTTTCGTACGAAACAATCAAACAACCGCAAAACGAAAAAATCATCAAGGGTTCTAAACGACCTGTCGGCGGTGGTTATACAACGGGTACTTATGTCGATACTGGTACGGATTGGGCTTGGCCAACTAACTCCCCTTACATCTTATCAAGTCCATTTGCTTATCGTTGGGGTAAATTACACGAAGGTATGGATATAACTGGTACTGGTTTTGGTTCCCCAATCTACGCCGCTTTAGATGGAGAAGTTGTTAATGCTGGTTATGGGGGAATGGTTGGTTCATCCGCCGGTTACAATGTCGTTATTAAACATCCAAATGGCTATTATACCGTCTATGCTCACATGTCATCTGTCGGTGTTTCCGTTGGTGATCACGTCTCTCGTCGTCAAAGAATTGGAGCAATGGGTAAATCAGGATTTGCTACCGGAATTCACTTACATTTCGCCGTTTATGATGGGGTACCTTATAGTGGAGGTCGACCATTTAATCCGTTAGAATTGTGGTCAAAATGAGAGTAAGTGTATTAGCAAGTGGCTCTGAGGGTAATTGTACTTATGTGGAAACTAATAAACATAAAATATTAATTGATTTAGGAATGAACGTCAAATATATTACGGAAAAATTGGGCGAACTTGACGTTCTTCCTCAAGATATTAATTTAGTTTTTATTACCCATGTCCATAACGATCATATTGCAGCCTTAGATAAATTTATAAAAAAATATCAACCTACCATTTGTTTAAGTCAAACAATGTTTAAAGAAATTCCTAGTATTAAAGATTATGAACATATTATAATTTATGATGATCAAATGGTCTTTGACAGTTTGACCGTTGAAATTTTTAAAACTTCTCATGATACTACGGATTCACGCGGTTTTGTCATTACTTCGGATAATTCATCTTTAGTTTATGTAACTGATACTGGCTATTTAAATCGGCGCCATTTTGATTTACTTAAAAATAAAAATATGTATATTTTTGAAAGTAATCATGATGTTGAAAAGTTAATGCATGGTCGCTATCCAGCTTGGCTTAAAAAAAGAGTTATAAGTGATAAAGGTCATTTATCAAATCATGATAGTTCGGTTTATTTATCTAAATTAGTTGGCGATAATACTAAAAAAATTATTTTAGCCCATTTAAGTAAAGAAAATAATACGGAAGAAATAGCTTTAAATACTATTAAAGAAGTATTTTTAGAATATCAAATACCTTTTACCAATATCGAATGTGCGCGGCAAAGAGAAAAAACTGAGGTAGTTAATATATGATTAAAATAATTTGTTTAGGAAAAATTAAAGAAAAATATTTAGAAGATTTAATAAATGATTATTTAAAAAGAATTCAAAAATATCATAAAATAAATTTAATTGAATTAAAAGATGTTAATAACTTAGAAATAGAAGCTAATAATATTTTAAAATATATAGATTCTAAAGATTATATTATTTCATTAGATATAAAGGGGCAAGATATGAATTCTTTAGAATTTGCTTCTTTAATAAATCAAACCTTTAATAATTATAGTAATATTACTTTTATTATAGGAAGTAGTGAGGGTTTAAGTCAAAAAATAAAAGATAAATCTAATTTGTTATTATCTTTTTCTAAATTTACTTTTCCCCATGGTTTATTTCGCGGTATCTTATTAGAACAAATATATCGAAGTTTTAAAATTAATAATAATGAAAAATATCATAAATAATAACAAGGTTAATTAACCTTGTTATTATTTATATACTCTAGTTTTTTCTTTTTGACTATTTTCATATAAATCTGATAATCTTTTTAAACCTTCTAAATCACTATTTAAATCAATACCAATATTATTTTCATTATCTTTTTTTAAATCACATGTATATTTATTAAAATCGATGATATTTTTAATATCGTTATTATTTTTAAGATTGGTAATTATGTTTTGTAAAAGTTCTCTAAATTCAGAAGTTAAATTTGGATAATCAATTTCAATTACAGGATAGGAATTAAGCATTTCTAATATATCCCAAGATTCTTCCCAAACCCGCCATTCGTTAGTGTTAACATACTGTTTAATAATAAATTCAAAAATGCTAATAAATAAATATTTATAAACATCTTCAGGTAAATCATAAGTACACAAATATGTATCTATTATTTCATTGAAACCATTTACACAATCTGAGCGTTTTACTAACTCAACTTTAATGTTATAAATAATAGACATTTTTATTCTTCTTTTCATTGTGGTGTTAAATTTAATTCTTAAAAATAATTTATTATCTTCCCCATAACGAGATGTTACTATATTATAACCTAATTTCATCGTTTTTTTAAATAATTCTAACCAATTTTCACATATATTTTTACTTTTTAATTCCAGATAATTTTGCACTATAATATTTTCTTCATTGCTATTAACTATTATTGTTTGTTTGTTCTTATTATTGGTAATATTAACAATTTCTCCTTCATTTAAAATAATCGTATTCATTCCATTAATTTTCTTTACTTGCATAAGCTATTCACTCCTTTTAAGGACATGGTATCTTGTTATTTATATACTCTAGTATTTTCATTTAGACTATTTTCATATAAATCTGATAATCTTTTTAAACCTTTTAAATCACCATTAGGATTAATTCCCATATTATTTTGATTATAATTTTTTAAATCAGTATTATGTTTAACAAAATTAACAATATTATTAACTGATTTATTATTATTATGATTTTCAATTATATTACTAAAAATAGTATTTAATTCTTCATCTAAATCTTGACAATTAATTTCAATTGAAGGAATCTTATTAATTGGAAATGATATTGGACAAATACTATTGAAAGATTGAAAATACTTATTTTGATAAAATTCTTTAATGATAAAATTAATTATATCAACAAATAAATATTTATACACATCTTTAGGCATATTATCGGTATTTAAATAACTATCTATTACTTCATAATCACCTTTAATATTATGTATTTTTAATAAATCGATTCTAGTGTTATAAAATTTTGTTCCCCCTATTATCCATGAGTCACATAGATTAATTCTTAATGATAATTTATTAGCTATTCCATAATTAGATGAGGTTAAGTTATATCCTAGTTTCATTGTTTTTTTAAATAATTCTAACCAATTTTCACATAATTTTTTATTTTGTTCATCTGTATTTTTATTTTTTAATTCTTGATAATCCTGCGCGATAATATGTTCTTCATTATTACTAACTACCATAGTTTGACTATTTTTACCATTAGATATATTAATACTTTCCCCTTCATTTAAAATAAGTGTGTTAATTCCATTAATTTTTATAATTTGCACTATTACTCACTCCCTTGGTAACATATTATATTAAACAAATTAATAATAGTCAACGATTTGCATTATAACCACTAAATTAAATTCAAAATTCCCGAAAAATAAGTAATGGGAAATAAGTCTTGAAAAATTTCTTTCCACTTTCTTTT
>CANQLL010000036.1 GCA_947624705.1 uncultured Bacilli bacterium
TCTTATTATATTCAGTATTAAATAGCAAAGATTTAATATTATTTTCAGAGCATTTTACACATACATTAATTGAATCATCAATCATAATATCAATATTATTTTCTAGACAAATATCTGCTTTCTCTTGATGATTATATGCATTGGTTAAAATAAGTTTATCATATGGAATATCGTATTTCTTTAACCATTTTGTAGTCATATTATAAGGATCAGAATATTCTCCATTATCTCTACCACTAATAATACATATATAATGTCCATTATCTATTAACTTTTTTATATATTTAGAGCAATCTTTAATTGGCTCCAATAAATTTGCTAATCTTTCAATATTATTATGATAATATTGCTGTTCTTCATCTTTTGTCCAGTTGAACATATCTCTTATATAAACATTACTTTTGACTATACCATTATTCCCTAATTCTTTGTCATGGTTAATATAATCATTTAATAATACTTCATTAAAATTTGATAAAACATTATCAATATCAATACCTATACGCATATCTCACCTCTTTAGAAATATTAAAATATTTAAATAAAAAATGTTTGCATTAGAATATTCCTTAATTTATAAGGCATTATTCTCATTTTTGCAAACATTTAACTTTTTTGCAAACAATTTGCAAACCAAATGCATTATTTTTCAACTTTTATAGTAATTCCCACTTCTTGTATTTTCTTTTGAATCCTTAATTTATAAGGGATTAGGGTCTATTTTCCACAACAATTTTTGTATTTCTTACCACTGCCACATGGACATGGCTCATTTCGACCAACTTTTTTTACCTTTTTAGGTGTAGCTTTAGCCTTCATTTTTCCGTCATTAGCTAACATTTTTTGTGGTTGCTTTCTTTCTGTATTTTGTCTAATTTCCGCATTCATTAGATAAATTGCAATTTTAGCATCAATGTTATCTAACATTCTATCAAAAATTTCATATCCTTCTAAAGCATAAGCTTGTAAAGGATTAGTTTGACCATAACCACGTAAACCAATAGCTTCTCTTAAATGTTCCATTGAACTAATATGTTCAATCCAAGCATCATCAATAACGCGAAGAGAAATAGCTCTTTCAAATTCATTAGTAACTTCTTTAGGAAGTTCTTTGATTTTTTCTTCATATTCTTTAATAACTAAATCAGTTAAATAGTCAATGATTTCTTCATTAGTTTTATCTTTTAATACATCGACTTCAATATTATTTTTAGTTAGATTAACATTAAAGTAATCAGTAATTTTAGCTAAATCATCATCTGTTAAATAACCTTCTGGTTCAATATGAGATTCTATTAGACTTGAAATATTAATTTTAAATGTTTCTATAACTCGGGCATGGATATCTTCGTTATCTAAGATTTCATTACGGCGAGTATAAATGATATCTCTTTGTTCATTCATAATATCATCATAATCTAGTAAACTCTTACGCATATCAAAGTTATTACCTTCAACTTTTTTTTGCGCGGATTCGATACTCTTTGTAAAAGTTTTAGAACGAATAGCTTGATCATCAGTAATTCCTAAACTTTGAAGCATATTTTTAATTTTATCCGTCCCAAAACGACGCATTAAATCATCTTCAAAAGAAACAAAGAATTGACTCATACCAGGGTCACCTTGACGTCCTGCTCTACCACGTAACTGATTATCAATACGACGTGATTCATGACGTTCAGTACCTATTACGCAAAGACCGCCAAGTTCTACAACACCTTCACCTAGTTTAATATCGGTACCACGACCAGCCATATTCGTCGCAATCGTAATTGCCCCTTTTTGGCCTGCTTTCGCAATAATTTCAGCTTCACGAGCGTGGTTCTTCGCATTTAAAACTTCATGTTTTAAATTTTCTTTTTTTAGTAAAGCACTTAAATGTTCATTTGCTTCCACTGAAATTGTACCAACAAGGATAGGTTGACCTGTTTCATGAATTTCTTTAATTGTTTTAACAATAGCCTTATATTTACCTTTTTCATTAGAATAAACTAAATCAGCTAAATCTTCTCTTATAACTGGTTTATTAGTTGGAATTTGAATAACATACATGTTATAAATATTTCTAAATTCTTCTTCTTCCGTTTTAGCTGTACCAGTCATACCTGATAGTTTATTATACATTCTAAATAAATTTTGGAAAGTAATTGTGGCTAAAGTTTTAGTCTCTTCATTAATCGTAACATTTTCTTTAGCTTCAATAGCTTGATGTAAACCATCACTAAATTGACGACCGTGCATTAAACGACCCGTAAATTGGTCAACAATGATAACAGCATCATTATCAACTACATAATCAATATCCTTTTTAAAACCATAATTAGCTTTTAAAGCTTGATTAAGATGATGCACTAAAACCGCATTATCTAAATCATATAAATTCTTAAGTCTAAAGATTTTTTCAATCTTTTCACTACCTATTTCTGATAAAGAAACATTTTTAGTTTTGACATCGACAACATAATCTTCTTCTTGTAAAGATTTAACTGCTCTATCGGCTTGTTCATATAAATTTTTAGCATCAAATTTACCACCAGATATTATAAGAGGCGTACGTGCTTCATCAATTAAGATAGAGTCTACTTCATCGACAATACAAAAGTTAAGTGGTCTTTGAACTCGGTCTTCTTTACGAACAACCATGTTATCTCTTAAGTAATCAAAACCAACTTCATTATTAGTTGAATAAACAATATCACAATCATAAACCGCTTTTTTCTCTTTGGCTGATAATTCTCTTAAATTTAAACCAACAGTTAACCCAAGAAATCTAAAGATTTCTCCCATCCATTCTGAGTCACGTTGGGCTAAGAATTCGTTAACTGTGATAATATGAACCCCTTTGCCTTCTAAGGCATTTAAATAAGCAGGCATTGTTTCAGTTAAAGTTTTACCTTCACCAGTTTTCATCTCGGCGATATTACCAAAGTGAATAGCCAGACCACCAATGATTTGGACATAATAAGGTTTTTCTTTAATAATCCGATAAGCTGCTTCACGTACGGTAGCAAAAGCTTCTACAATAATATCGTCTAAAGTTTCTCCTTTTTCTAATCTCTTTTTAAATTCTTCTGTTTTTGCTTGTAACTTTTTATCACTTAATTTAGAATATTCTTCTTCTAAAGCCATAACGTTATCAGCAATGCGTTCAAACCTTTTTAATTCTTTATATTCTGAATCGATTAATTTTCTAAAAAATCCCATAATACATTCCTCCACTTAACATTTTAACATAAAAGAAAAGAGTTTTCACTCTTTATTTCATATTTATTAATCCATAATGGCCATCTTTGCGTCGATATACAACCGAAACACACTCTTCATCCACATTTTTAAAAGCAAAAAAGTCATGATTAATAAGTTCCATTTGTAAAATTGCTTCTTCTTCATCCATTGGTTTAGATTCAACGGTTTTTCTTTTCACAATTTTTTCATCATTTTCTTTTTCTGGATTATCATAATTGAAAACAAAGTCTACAGTATCTACATTTTTATATTTGTTATTAAGTCTCGTTTTATTTTTTCGAATTTGTCTTTCTAGTTTATCAACCACTAAATCACAAGCTGCATATAAATCTTTATGAGATTCTTCAGCTCTTAAGGTAAATCTTGTTGTGGGTACGGTTACCTCAATTATTTGTTCTGTCCCTTTAATTCTTACTTTAACATTGGCTGTTAAATCAGCACTATTTTCAAAGTAACGATCTAACCTCGCTATTTTACTTTCTACATATTCTTTAATAGCATTTGTTATCTCTACTTTTTCTCCTCGGATATTTAGTTTCATAAAACTATATCACCTCTTCCTATTAAAATTATATCATCAGTTTCAAAAAAAAACTACTAAATAGTAGTTAATTGTACTTCGGTTACCTCTTGTGCTTGTAACCCTTTTGAAGTTTCAATAAGCTTAAAATCAACGATGTCGCCTTCTTTTAAAGTCTTATAGCCATCTTTAACGATTGCTGAATAATGCACAAAGATATCTTCAAGATCATTATACTTAATAAATCCAAAGCCTTTTTCGGCATTAAACCATTTGACTTTACCTCTCATTACTATCACACCTCACCTTCCGACTTCCATTTACTACTATACCGGCTATTACTTAGAAATACAACAAAAATCGTTCGACAAATTCCGCACTTTCCTATTAATAGCGACATGTGACATTCTACCAAAGATGAATATATATGATTAAAAGATTGTCTAAAATATACAAAATTTTGTCTAAAGAAATTTTTATTGTCAAATTATTTTACTTTTTTAAGTTTTAAATATTTCCAAATATATTTTAAAGCAGACAATAATTTATTTGAAAATTTTTTTGCTATCATGAGAGTGTAAGGTAGTTGAGGCTAATGAAAGAAAAATTTTTAAATTATTCAATGAACAAAATAATATCTACAAATAAATATAATGAGGTTAAATTAGCTGAATTAAAATATGGTTTAGAAGGTTTCTATATGTCATTTACAAAACTAGCTATATTTATCTTAGGAGCCTTGCTTTTACAAATATTTAATGAATTTATAATTTTTTTATTAATATATGCCCTTCTAAGAGGATTTGGCTTTGGTTTTCATGCCAACAATAGCTTTGAATGTTGGATAGTAACAGCAATTACATTTTTAATATTTCCTCTAATGGCTAAATATATCTATTTGCCATATCCCATAATTCATCTAATTATTATATTTTCTTTATTATCATTTTTATTCTTTGCTCCTGCTGACACAAAAAGTAAACCTTTAATAAATGTTAAAAAAAGGTTAAGAAACAAAACTTTTATTGTCTTAATAACAATTGTCTTATTGTTTAGTACAATATTTATTTCTAATAATAAAATTAATTGTTTAATTGCCTATGCTTGTTTATGGCAAGCCATCTGTGTAAATCCTCTTATGTATAAATTATTTCATCAAACTTTTAATAATTATAAAACATATATCCCTTAGGTTTAAATATTATTTATATAGATTTAAACAAAATTTAATAAAGGAGGTGGATTATAGTGACAAACGCATTAGCATCTATCGGAGCTTTTTTCTCTAAATCAGCTACTTCTTTTTCATGGTATTGGTGCTCTGATGAACCACAAAATTGTCCTAAATCATTAATTAAATAACATTAATGTAAAGGAACTCTTAAAGAAATAATAAATATATTATTTATTATTTCTTTTTTTATAATAATATTTTGTTTCTGCATTTTATTAATGTAATTTAAACCAAAACCACTATTCCTTTTTTTAGTTGAATAATGTTTATTACCAATTTTATCTAAATCTAAAACATTATCAAAAGTATTCATAACTTTTAATTTTAAATAATTTTCCTCTTCTTCTAAATCAATAAATATAGATTTTTCTTGACTGTTTTTTGTTGCTTCTAAAGCATTATTAATAGATATATCCATAAAATCACATAGTAAAGTATAATATTTATCTGTAATTTTGTGCATTATATTCTTATTTACCTTGGATTTAACTTCAACGTTTATTTTATATTTTTTCAATTCTGATAATTTTATACATAATATTCCTTGTAATCCTTTTGGAATATTACTAATGTGAGTTACCCAATTATAATTAACATTATACTTTTTTATAACTTCATCAATAATAGCTTGAGCTTTTTTATTAGCCACACTACTAATTGCCATAAAATCAGCATTTAAATTATGACGTAATTCAGCATAATCATCAGCTATTTGTTCATAGTTTTTTATACTTTCATTTAAATAGTCATTTTTAATTTTTAGTTTTTCTTTTGTAAAATCACTTTTTAATAATGATGAAAATAATATTGCTGTTAAAATTAAAATAATTACACTTACCATATAAAGATTTGTATTATGATAGTTAAAATTATATTGAGTTAATAAACTATTTGCTATTATTAAAAATACAAGTAATAAAAAATCATATCTTATATATTTTAAAACAACCTTTTCTAATTCCATAATTCCTTTTTTAACTATCGGAATTGATATAATAAAATACAATATTAAAACTAAACATATTGTAAATAAGGTTTTCGCAAAAAATATTGTATTGATTTGATTAAAGCCTGTAAAACTAATTGCTAAAATTTTACTTGTAATTAACTCTATTAATATTGATAAAACACTGATTACTAAAGAATAATAACTAGCTCTTTTAAAAGATATTTTTGTCCATAGCTTACACGCTAGCATAATACATACAAAACATATTATCGTTTTAAAAGATACATTAATCTTAATAAGATTATTTATCATTATTATGATGTTTAAAAATAAAACACCAATAACGTTTTTCCAAGAAAATCTTAATTTTACATCAACGCATTTACTACAACATATAACATATACCATAGTGGTAAAAAATAATACTAAATAACTTACAACAAATTCTATCATATTATTTCATCCTTATACTTTTTAGATAAAAATTCAACTTCTTCATTATTATCTAAAGTAAATTTACCGTTTTTCCAATCATATTTACTAATTCGATCAATATTAGCTATACAAGAACGGTGTACTTGTTTAAAACGCTTATCTAATTCAGGTAAAATTGATTCTAAACTTTTATTAATCATAAAAGAATTATGAGTTGTTTTAATTACTAATTTTCTTTCATCTTTATCTCGATAAATATATAAAATATCTTTTAAGTAAATTCTTAAATCTATTTGATTATTACGATAATTAAAAGTTTTATTATCATATTTTTGTTTTAAAATCTTATTTAAACATTGACTTAAACGTTCTTCCATATTATCAAATTTTTGAATAAATTTAAAAGTTTTTAAGACATTATTATAAACTTTTTGTTCATAATTAGAGTGATTAGTTAAAAAGATTATTTCACTATCCCAATCAGTTTCTCTAATTTTTAAAGCTATGTTTATACCAGTTAATTTGCCATTTAAACAAATATCTAGAATATAAATTTTTCTTTCTGATAAATCATTAATTTCAGTTATTAATTTATTATCAAATTTTTTAAAGAACATTGTTTTGATTGTATCCTCATATTTAAAATGTAAAGGATCAATTACATTTTTTATCCTTTCTTGTTCTTTCTGCTCATCATCAACAACAATAATTTTAACCATCTCATACCACCTTTACTCTCTTTTCAGAATTATAGCACATTTTTTTCTTTGAGCAAAATAAAATAATAGTCCTAAACTATTATTTTCTGCAATTTTTTAATGATATAAAACTCCGGTTGATTATAGCGATATATATTAATCTTACATTCTTGTTCTAAGCAATCTGCGATATTATTAAGATTAGCTAAATCACCAATTAAAAAGATATCGTTATTATCAACATAATGTTTTAAAAAGTAAGTTAAATTATTTTCATCATTATTAATAAACATATTATAGGAAAAATAGAAATTTTGCTTATTTAACCAAATTAAAGCATTATGTTGATTTAAGTTAAAAGTATTATCATTATCTAGTAAATTATTATATTGATAGAAATTAATTTTATTAAAAGATAATTTTTCAAAAATTGAAGTTAATAATTCTTTATCAACTTTTTGATAGTTAGGTTGTTCCACAATTAATATGTTTTTTCCTAAAAGTGAATCATTTAATTTATGTTTTTTTATAATTTTTACAAGACACCTATAAAATTCTTCTGATTTAGCTATCTTATTATCAACAATAATATTAGCTTCTATTTTTTCTTGATAAATTTGATCTTTAGCGCATAAATATAAATAACTATCAGTTAAATATAAACCTAAATTACTTTTAGACATAATATCCCTTTCTTTCTTAAGAAAAAAAGCCTAATTGGCTGTTTTAGTTAAATCCATTGTGTAAAAATCAGTAGGATTCATTAATTGTCCTTTATTATAAACTTCAAATAATAAACAATTTTTATTAGTATTACTTAATTTGTTTTCACCACTAGTAGCAATGATGTCACCTTGTTTAACTTCATCGCCCACTTTTACTTTAACATCACTTAGACTTTGATAAGTTGTTTTTAAATCATTGCTATGTTCGATTACAACCACATTACCTAAAATTTCATCTTCTTTAACTTCACTTACTTTACCATCTAAAGTAGCAACAATATCATAAGCATTTTCCGCAGTATATAAAATACCAGAATTTTGCATATAAGTATTTTCATAATAAATTAAAGATTTTTGTTGCGTTTCTTCATCAGCTTCATTATCATAGTAATTTTTACTTATTACAACACCTTTATCGGTAAAGGGTTCAATGGCTTTATCATTAGTTAAGTTAACTACTGGAGTTGCCTCTTCATCAAGTAAAGCATTAACAACATAAGATTTAATATCTTCTGTTTGATATGAACCTAGGGTTTTGCCAATTAAAACTATACTAACAAAAACGGCAGCAATGGCAATGGAATAAATTGTGGGTAAAACAAATTTTCTTAATCTTCTAACTTTTACTTTCATGTTCTCACCTTCCTACTAATAAGTGTGAACACTTTTTTAAGTTTTATGCTTTAAATTTGATTGATTGTAACATTTTGATAATAATGTTTTAATATTTCTTCATAAGAAGAACCATTTTTAGCCATTGCATTGGCACCATATTGACTCATACCTACCCCATGACCATAACCTTTAGTAGTAATTAAGACTTCATTATCCGCTACTTCGATTTGAAAATCGGTGGAACGTAAGTTGAGTAAACTGCGTAATTTAGTGCCTAAAAATTGAGTGTTATTAATTTTTAAATTATTAATTCTCCCACTAATTGAATAGTTAATATCGGTTATTTTAATATTTTGACATTCAATATTTAGTTTTTGACAAAACTCAGTTTTGGACATGCTAATAGTTTTAATAACATTATCTGATATTTCCTCTTCGCCTTTACTTTCTACACTAACTAAATAATCTTGGCTTTCGTTAAAGACATTAACGGCTTCTTCAGTATAACCATTGGACATGGCAAAATAATAAGATTTGATAATTTCATTATTATATTTTAAAACTAGATTTCTGGTTTGATAAACTGCTTCTTTGATTTTGTTATAATACTCTTCATAATCGTTTTGCCATTTTTCTTGCATCTGTTCTAAAGTTAAATAAACTTGATCAGCGGTGGTGGCTAAAACATCATATTCTTGATTTAAACTTTTTTTATACATGGCATAAGTTCGGGAGGCAATGGCTTGAGCTTTTAAAGCTTCAAGTTCAAAACTGGCCGGCATTTCTCCCGCCACTACGCCAATTACATATTTTTCTAAATCTAAGTTAGTTATTTCTCCATTTTCATTTTGTAATTTAATTTGATAACTAACTTCTGATTGTTTTACTTCCTCTTTTTTTTCAGCCAATTTAAAATTAGTTTCTTTTTTAAAGAAACTAATTACAGCCAATGGTAACATTAAAATCACAATACTTAACAAAATTTTGTTTTTCATGAAATCATCACCCAATTAAGATTTGACTAAACTCCAAAAAATCAACTAAAAAATTTGTTAATAAATAACCACCAATAAAACTTAAAATCATTACTAAAATTCGGGTTTCCCAAATTTTATTCTTTTTAATAAATTTTTCAAAATTAATAGCACTTAAAGCAAAAGCCGTAAGTAAAACAAATACAACATAAATATAAACTTTATAGTTCATTATATTCACCATTTTCATATTTTATGATTTTTTCTACTCTTCTTATGTGCCTTTTTTCGTTAGAAAATTCAGTATTAATAAAAGTTTTAATAATTTCTTTAATTAAGTTAAAGGCTAACTGAGAAGAAAAGGCTAAAACATTGGCATTGTTATCACATCTCGTCATTTTGGCATCATTAACAGAATGACAATTCGCACAACGAATTCCTTTAACTTTATTAGCTGCAATACAAATGCCAATACCCGTTGTACATATTAAAATTCCATAATCACATTGCTGTTTAACGACTTCCTGACAAACCGCAAAAGCAAAATCAGGATAATCATCCGTTGGTGTATTATTTTGACTTAAATCAGTAACAGCAATGTTATTTTCTTTTAAATACTTAATTACTTGTAATTTAACTTCACGTCCAGCATGATCCGTAGCAATAGCTATTTTCATATTCTCACCCTAAAAATATTATAAAATATATTTAAAAGAAAAACAAATTTATTTAAATTACTCATTTTATTTTAATGAAGAAAAATTATGTTTTAAATTTGAATCTTTTATCTCTGGAATTGAGAATATATTTCTAATTTGTTCATTGTTAATTAAAAAATTTATAAAATTTCCAATACTTTGTTTATCCATCTCTTTTAACAATTCATCGTTTTGAAAAGTAAAGTTTGGCACTCTTCTTTTTATTTCTTGGGAAGATAAATTTAAATAAGAAAACCAGTAAGGTAAAAGACATTCTTTATATTCTACTAAACTATAACTAGGATACTTATGACCTACTTGATATTTTGAACTAGAACTTAAAAGAGTATAAAGCTCATTATCAGAAATAAGTTCAATAACAGTATGAACAATATTATATTCAAAATCAAGAATTTTATCGTAATCTTTAATAGAATTATTTAGTATCTTCCAATACTCTTGATTAGAAAGAAAATCTGGTTTATCGTGATATAATTTCATAGCAAGTGGCCGATAATTTTCATTTGGTAATATTATATGAAGAGCTTCGTGTACTAGATAAGTTATATTGTAATTTATATCTTTCAATCCTAGCCAATGACCCCAAAATATATATTTTTCATCTAAACACATTCCTGTATTTAGCATTGGATGCGAAACATATACAAAAATTTCTTTTTTTGTAAGAGTTACTTTTATCGTTTTTTCTAACCAATTCACAATTTTATTTTCTTTTTGTGACCATTCGCGTTGAAGAAAGTTTAAATAATTTAAAGTTTCTTCATAATATTTGTTAAATAATTGATCTTGTTTAAGCTTATCTATTTTTAAATCTAAATCATACTTTTCAACAACTTTTTTAAAATCATCTCTTAAAAAATATTCATTAATTCTATCCTTTTGATTTTCTATTTCCTCAACAATTTCTTTATTAAAAATATTAGAAACAACTCTTGCTTTCCATTCTTCAAGTTCTAATATTTTATCCCGATTATTAATCATTTTTAATAATATATAATTTTGATCAAGTATAAATTTGAATTGCATATTATCAACACCTACTTACTAAACAGTATAACATATATAGATAATTAGAAAAAATTGGTTTGTCGGAATTTGACGAACGCTTTTTGTTTATTTTTAACTTACTTGCTTTTATAATAAAAAATTAAGTGCTACAACGGGCATCTACTCATCAGACATCTTAGAAAATACTTAATTTCCTTTTAGGGGGTTTTGGTTTTTTAAGGAGTTGATGCTGTTATGAAAGATATTTTAATTCTTTTAAAATATTTAGTAATTATAAAAATTATTAATATCTTAATTGATATTAGTAAATAATAAATGACGCCCGTTAAAAAGAGTAATCTTTTTAACATGGCGTCTTCGAAAAAACTCGTAGATGCTAGGTTGTAGCACTTACAACTTTATTTTATGAAATTTTTACTTTTTTTACAAGTATTTTTATAAAAAAACTACATAATTTCCTATGCAGCTTTATTTTCTTGATTTAAACCAAATTTCTTATTGAATTTTTCAACAGTACCTGTTCTTTTAGCTTGTTGTTTACCTGTATAGAATGAATGACATTTGTCACAAACTTCAGCATGAAACTCAGGTAAGGTTGATTTTGTTGTAAATGTTGCGCCGCAAGCACAAGTAACTTTACAATCAACTAATTTTGGATGAATATCTTTCATATATCTTCTCCTTCCGCCATGCTATATTTTATAGCATAGTAATTTCTTTGTCTTATGTATTATATCATAAATGTTAAACTTTACAACATTTATATGAAAAAAATTAAAATATTATACTTATAATTTATATACCAATTTATCAGATGCATGATTTTGAATGTAAGCATTTATTTCAGCAAGCTTTTGGTCTAGATATATTTTTAATGCTATTACATCTTCGTTGGACATTTGCATTTCCGGAGTAACACTACCATATTTGTCTACTCCCGAGTTTCGTACTTTAATAATAGAAAAAAGTTTATTTTTTGTTGAAAATACGCTTTTCTTTTTAATTAATATAT
>CANQLL010000037.1 GCA_947624705.1 uncultured Bacilli bacterium
AAATAACAAAAGGAACCTATTATTATAAGTTCCTCATCATGGAAAGTTCCTATTTACACAGATTTCCTTACACACCCGTTAATACCTTGTTTTTATATAAAATGATAGAGTTTTTTCTCTAATTAATTATCTCCCATATTTTTCTGTTTCATTATCAAGATAATCTTTTAGAATTTTTGATCTACTTGGACGGCGTAATTTGCGTAAAGCTTTAGCTTCTATTTGTCTAATTCTTTCTACTGATAAACCAAATATTATCGCAATTTCATCTAATGACTTAGGAATTCCATTATCAAAGCCAAATCGTAATCTCAATATTTCTTGTTCCCTAGTTGTTAAAGTATTTAGCAATTTTTCTATTGCGGGCTTAGATAAAGAGTTAATTACTTCTTCTGCATAATCATGAGTATCTACTAATTCATCAGTAGTAAGTAAATCTTCTACTGTTTCCTCATCATCTAAACTGGCATCACCGATTGCCAAAGAATTAATTCTCATTCTGGCATATTCTTTTGCGCCTTCATGTCCTTTAATTTTACCAGTTGCAACAAGTAAATCTATTACATCATCTATAAGATCAGGTTCTTCTGCCAAAGTTACACCACATTCTTTTTCAACTGCCGCTTTGGCATTAACGTAATCATAATAAAAAGTATCTTTTTTACCATATAAAATTTCTTGTATTCCTTTTAAGATATAGCCTCTAATATAAGAGACAGCATAAGTTGAAAAGGCCCAACTACAATTAACATCAAAATTTTCTATTGCTAATATTAATCCTTCATATCCATAACTTTCTAAATCATGTTGATCAATTTTAGTAGCTATCGCATATCTATAAGCTACATAAGGAACTAATCTCATATTATCTAAAATAATTTCGTCTCTTAATTTTGAATCTTTATTTTGTCTATATGAACTAAGTTTTTGTAATGTAACGTTAGCTGGAACACTTAATGGTAAAGCACTTTCTTTATATGTTGTAACATAAT
Organism: uncultured Bacilli bacterium; assembly: GCA_947624705.1. Taxonomy (GTDB): domain Bacteria; phylum Bacillota_I; class Bacilli_A; order RF39; family UBA660; genus HGM10766. The sequence continues at coordinate 993 of CANQLL010000037.1, forward strand.
CATAATTTTCAAATTCCTCGAAAGTAGATCCTTTACCACCCACTCGAATATTTTTTTCTTTTAAATAATTCATTACATGTTCAAGTTCGGCTTCACTTAATTTTAAAGCCATAATATGATGTAATCTAATTGATGGAAAATATTCAATTTCCCCATTAGTCTTTTTACCTTTTTTTAATAAAACATAAGTTGGAATAAATCTTGTTTCTAAATATTCATCTAATTCTTTATAGTCTTCAAAAACCTTTTCATTGGTTGCTGAATATTCAATTTTAGATTTAACCGGCTCATCTAATTTTTGTAATCCATAGGCTTGAATATCTCCATAATTATTATCTTTAACATAAGGGCTTCTATCTTCTTTGGTAATTTTTTCTTCAATTATCTGTATTTGGTGTTTATTTATTATATCAATAATAAATTTTTTTTCTTGGGGCGATAGCTTCAAATTTTCTAAATCTTTTTCAGATATTTTTTTTACCCCATTTTCCTCTACAATCATTTCTTTAATATATTTTTCATAAACATATAATTCTAATTCTCCTAACATATTAACCTTTATCTCCTTTTCTTTTGATTTAACATTTCTATATAGGCATTTTGCATTGCTTCTCTAGAATTAATAACTTTTTTTAATTCATCTAACATTCTTTTTTCATTTTCATTAAAATATGGCTTGTTTCTAATATAATCATTTAATAATGCTTTTTCATCCTCATCATTTGAAGTAATTAGAGGATATCTTTTGTGTGTTTTGATAAAATTTATATATTTAGTTACAACTGTTTTTGTTCTATTTTCTGATTTATATAAATTAATAAATTCAATATCTTTTTCTTCTAAAAATGTTTTTATTTTATTAACTTCAAGAGCTAATTTTCTATCACTATCTATATTTAATGATGGCATATCTCCATTATGATTTTTTAAAAATTCAACTAATTTTTTTAGTGTTTGAGCTTTATTTAATCGAGCTAATTCTATTTGAGTTGAATTATAAACTTCATCAAATAAATTAATATAACCTAAATTTTGTAATTCCGAGTAAAATAACATTTTTTTAAGATATAATTTTTGCATTTGTTTCAATTCATCATTATTAATACCAGCCTTATAATAAACAGGCATTCTTTTTGTTTCGGTTATATAAGAAACTATTTCTTCGGAAATCTTTTTTAAATATTCTTCCATTGAATCATAATCTTGAATTTCTAACATACATTCTTTAGCAACTTTTTCAAAATCTTGTGTATATAATATCATTAAATTTTCTTCAAAAGAAGATTCATCATTATTTATTTTATTTTTTGTAATATTAGCATTATGTTTTAATATTATATCAACATAATCTTGGGCAATTTTACTATTTTGATTTTGGATTTTACTTAAAATAATTGGCGAAATATAAAGATTATTTTCCATTAATTTATTTATTTCTTGATATAATAAATCAAAATTAATATGTTTTGTTATGCCATAAACTATTTTTTCATATTCGGTTAAATTATCAAGATTTTTATTTTGAAATATGCTTTTATTAATTTTTTCGCCATCATAAGTTTTAATTAAATCTTTAGCTATCAAACACTCGTTGGAAGTTTGTCCTAATATACTAGGAAAATAGCCATTATTTTCATAAAAATCATTTATTTTATTGACAGTTAATATTGCTAATTTTTTCTCTTTATTATAAAGATTTTCTTCCCCACTTAATAAAACTATAAATTCTTCTTCAGATAAATTAAAAATTGAGGGTTTATTAACATTAAGTCCTTTTATAATTCGAAATTGTTCTAAAGTTATATATTTATAATATTTAAATAAATCCATTTTGGCTAGTTTTTGTTCTACTAGATTGTTTTCTTTACTGTCTTGCAATATTTCTATAACAAAATCAATTCTTTTTTTATAAAAGTTTTCTTTGGCTAAAGCACGATTTAATATATCTAATTTAGCATATATTTTGCTGGTTGCATCAACAATTTTAAATCTTTTAACTATATTTAAGTATCTATCTTTATGTTCTGAATCAGTTTCAATTAATTCATTTGCTCTTTGATATAAATCAATATATAGTTTGTAAATATATTGACTTTTGCTAATATTATTAACTAAATCAAATACCGTAACTGTATCTTTTCTCCGAGAATAAGATAATAATCTACCTAATTGTTGAAAAAATATTATAGGAGATGTTGTAGGTCGTAACATAAATATTGAGTCAACACCTTTGACATGAACTCCTTCATTTAAAATATTTACACAATACAATACCGCGGGTTTATTATCATATCTAAATTCTTTCAAAGCTTTAGAATTAGCTTCCTTTGGTTTTTTAGAATGAACTACATATTCGTTATATCGGCAATTAAGTAGTTTATCTATTTTAATTTTATCCTTTTCAATATTATCAATAGTTGAAGAAAAAACTAAATGTTTTCCATCTTTTTTTAGATATTGACGGATATCTTCTCCTTTATTAACAATTTCATCAATTTGATTTCTCATCCCTGCAATTAATTCTAAATAATAATTTCGTTCTCTATCATATAAAGCTTTTTTATAAACTTTTTTTATAATATCTTCGTACTTTGAATTTAATTCAATTAATGAATTTATATATATGGGTACGGGTAAAATTTCTTTTAACATTGCATCGGCCAAAGTTAAAGTAGATGCACAAACGCCATCAAATAATATGTTGTTCATATTTTTTTCATTATCTAAATATCTTATTTCTGTTGCTGTTGTGCCAATGACTTTTGTTTCGGAATGTTTTTCTTTAATATACTTAAGTAATTCATTTACTTTAATTCCCCATTTTTTAGCACCACAACGATGATATTCATCTAAAACAATGATATCGTAATTATCTGCCAGTTCTTCCATATTCATTTTTAATAAACTTCGATAAATCAAAGTATCAAATTTACTAAATTCATTAATATCAATATCTAATTCCTTTGTATGTTCTTGTATTAATTGTTCATTTATAGGATAACTAGGTGATAAGAATAAAATTCTTTTATTTTTATTTTCATATAAATATTTAAGGATAATAAATGATTTACCTGTACCTGTGGCATGATTAATGGCAACAAGTTGATTATCTTCTAAACATTTTTTTAATTTAATGTAAGCTTCTTCATTATGTGGAAGTAATTTTATATTTTTAGACTCCATAAAAATCCACCTCCTTTAAATATTAAAATTGATATATTTTTCACTTTACCAGAAAAATATTAATCTTTAATAATATTTTATCATATTTATTACTAAACTTCTTAAATAAATCTAAAATAAAAAATCTTACATATAAATTAATATAACTTATAATAAAGCTAAAATAAGTGATGGAATAGTTGAGAAAGTATATGTTGGACTCGATTTAAATAATTATCACAACTTAGAATATTTAAATTATCCAATTGCTTTAAATCAACAAACGGAAAAGTGGAGTATATATTTATAAGTGAAAGTATAAAAAATTAAATTAATAACATAAGCTAAAATAAATTAAAAATAGAAAAGTTTTCCTTTTTAGGTTATAATCAAAATGGAAGTGAAATTAATGAATAAATTAGAGGAATATCAATCGCAAAACATTTTTGAACCTAAATATTTATTTCATGGTAGCCCAATTGCAATTGAACAATTAGAGCCAAGACAATCTCATGATGCTACCAATATTGAAAATGAAGATAAAGCTATTTTTTTGAGTAGTTGTTTTTTTACAGCAGTGGCCTATGCTTTTATGAATAAAATAAGTGAGATTAATAATCACTATTCTTTTAAGATAAATAATAATGGAGAATTACCAGCCATGTCATTTGCGGCAGATATAATACCAGATAATTTATATGGATATGTTTATGTTTTTGAAAAAGATGATTCTATAATAAAAGACAATCATCAAAATACTACCCAATATAGATGTTATCATAATTTAAAACCTATTGATGTTATTAAAGTTTATTATGATGATTATAAACAATATTTTGAAAGGGAAAGTAATCAAATTAAATCAAGATAAATTTAATAACTATAGGAAAATATAAATATGATTATGTGAATTTTAATTAAAAAAAAGTTTAAACTAAAAACAAGGTTAATGCCTTGTTTTTCTTTGAAAAAAGTGTTAAGTTAGATACGAAATTTTAATGAGTGTTGTAAAAAAGGTGATAAAATGTTCAAATTAGTATCAAAATTTAAACCGAGTGGAGATCAACCAGAAGCTATAAAAGAGTTAGTGGAAGGAATTAAAAAAGGCGAGAAACACCAGGTTTTACTGGGAGCAACGGGTACAGGAAAAACTTTTACCATTGCTAATGTTATTGCTGAAGTTAATAAACCAACCCTTGTTTTAGCTCATAATAAAACTTTAGCTGGCCAATTATATGGGGAATTAAAAGAGTTGTTCCCTGAAGACTTTGTTGAATACTTCGTTTCATATTATGATTATTATCAACCAGAAGCTTATGTTCCTTCTAGTGATACTTACATTGAAAAAGATTCTTCTATTAATGATGAAATTGATGAACTTCGCCATGCGGCGACTTCAGCTTTAATTAATAATCGTAATGTCATTGTTGTTTCATCAGTTTCTTGTATTTATAACATTGGTGAAAAAGAAGAATATGAAAAAGGTATGCTTACTTTAAATGTTGGCGAAATTCATAAAAGAAATGATATTATTAATAAATTAATTGATATGACTTATGAAAGAAGTGAAATAGATTTTCATCGAGGAACTTTTAGAGCCAAAGGCGATACGATTGAAATAATTCCTGTTAATGAAAAAAGTCATGGAATAAAAATTGAATTATTTGGTGATGAAATAGATCGAATTACAACTTTTGACCCTTTAACTGGTAGTATCTTACAAAATAAAAAATCCATTTCTATTTTCCCCGCTTCGCATTTTGTTACTTCGCCTGAAAAAATGACGGAAGCTATTCGGCGTATTAAAGCCGAGTTAGAAGATAGATTAAAAGAATTAAAAGACAATAATAAATTAATTGAAGAACAACGACTTCGAGAAAGAACTTTATATGATATTGAAATGTTAAAAGAAACTGGTTTTTGTAGTGGTGTAGAAAACTATTCTCGGCATTTATCTTTACGGGAGGCAGGAGAAACACCAACTACCTTAATTGACTTTTTCCCTAAAGATTTCTTACTGGTTGTGGATGAATCTCACGTTACTTTACCTCAAGTTCGGGGTATGTATAATGGCGATAGAATGCGCAAGCAGACACTAGTTGATTATGGTTTTCGTCTTCCTAGTGCTTTAGATAATCGTCCCTTACAATTTGATGAATTTGAAGCTAAAATTAATCAAGCTATCTATGTATCGGCTACTCCAGGTGATTATGAACTTGAACTTACTAATCATCATTTTGCTGAGCAAATAATTAGACCAACTGGTTTACTTGATCCAACTATTGAAGTTAAGAAAACTGAGGGGCAAATTGATGATGTTATTGAACAAATTAGAATTAGAAGAGAAAAGAACGAAAGAGTTTTAATTACAACTTTAACCATTCGAATGGCTGAGGAATTAACTAACTATTTATCATCTTTTGATATTAAAGTTGCCTATTTACATAGTGAAATTAAAACTCTAGAAAGATTAAAAATTATTCAAGAATTAAGACTTGGTAAATACGATGTAGTTGTCGGTATTAATCTTTTAAGAGAAGGTTTAGATATTCCCGAAGTTAGTTTAATTTGTATAATGGATGCTGATAAACAAGGCTTCTTACGAAGTTCTCGAAGTTTAATTCAAACCATCGGCCGTTGTGCCCGGAATGCTTCAGGTCATGTTATAATGTATGCTGATACCATGAGTGAAGCTATGGATTATGCTATTAAAGAAACTAAAAGAAGAAGAGAAATTCAAGAACAATATAATGAAAAAAATCATATTGTTCCTAAAACAATTAGCAAAGACATTCGTGAACTTATAACTAATGAAGATAATAGTGATAAACCTAAAAAGCAAACTAAACTATCGAAAAAAGAAAAACAAACTATTATGCATAATATTGAAGAAGAAATGAAAGAAGCAGCGAAAGCCTTAGATTTTGAAAGAGCGATGGAACTACGGAATATTTTATTTGAAATGCAAAGCGAATAGAGAAATTTATTTGCTTTTTTAGCAGTTTAAATGTATACTAATAACAAATTGGAGTTGATATAAAATGCGTGAATTTAGTGAACAAGAATTAGTAAGACGAGAAAAGTTAAATAAAATAAAAGAAATGGGTATAGATCCATTTGGCAAAAAATTTTTAAGAAATGCCTATGCCCAAGAATTAAAAGATAAATATGGTCAAATCGAACATGATGCTTTTGAAAATATGACTGATACAGCCACCGTGGCTGGACGGATTATGTTTATCCGGAAAATGGGTAAAGCTTCATTTTTTACGATTAAAGATAAAACTGGTTCGATCCAAATTTATATTTCAATTAATGATGTAGGGGAAGAAACTTATAATTTATTTAAAAGTGCTGATATTGGTGATATCGTTGGTGTTCATGGTAAAGTTATGAAAACTAAAACTGGGGAAGTAACTTTAAAATGTTTAGAATACACGCACTTAGTTAAAGCTTTAAGACCACTTCCCGAAAAATTTCATGGCTTAACGGATATTGAAGAAAGATATCGTCGTCGTTACGTTGATTTAATTATGAATGATGAGGCTAAACAAGTTGCTTTCTTACGCCCAAAGATTATTAAATGTATTCGCGAATTTATGGATAATCAAGGTTTTACTGAAGTTGAAACCCCAATTCTTTCTACTTTATTAACAGGTGCTTCGGCTCGACCATTTATCACTCACCATAATACGCAAAATTTAGATATGTATTTAAGAATAGCTTTAGAACTACCTTTAAAAAGATTATTAGTAGGCGGTATGGAAGCGGTTTATGAAATAGGTCGAACGTTTCGAAATGAGGGAATGGATACTAAACACAACCCAGAATTTACTTTAATGGAAGCTTATCTTGCTTATAGTGATTTAGAGGGAATGATGGACTTAACAGAAAATATGTTTACAACTATTGCCAAAAAAGTTTTTAATAAAATGGAATATAATTTTGATGGTCATGTCATAAATTTAGAAGGTCCTTGGCAAAGAATTAGTATGGTTGAGGCTATTAAAAAAGAAACTGGTCTAGATTTTAGTCAAGAAATGACTGTTGATGAAGCTTTAGCTTTAGCTAAAGAACATCAAATAGAAGTTGAAGAACATGAAAAAACCGTCGGTCATATAATTAATTTATTCTTTGAAAAATATGTAGAAGAAACTTTAATTGCTCCAACTTTCCTTTATGGTCATCCCATTGAAATTTCTCCTTTAACTAAAACTGATCCAAACGATCCTCGTTTTACCCAACGTTTTGAACTATTTATCGCGGGGAAAGAATTTGCTAATGCTTATACTGAACTTAATGATCCAATTGATCAATTAGAAAGATTTGAAAATCAATTAAAAGAAAAAGATTTAGGTAATGAAGAAGCTAATGATATTGATATGGACTTTATCGAAGCCTTAGAATATGGAATGCCCCCAGCGGGCGGAATTGGTTACGGAATTGATCGTTTATGTATGTTATTTTTGGAACAAGATTCCATTCGTGATGTTTTACTTTTCCCAACCATGAAAGAAAGAAATTAAAATTTAAGGGGTGAGATTTAATGCCTAGAGATTATGCTTTATTATTTAATGGAAATGCTGTTGTAGTTTTTGACATAACTCATGTAGATTACGACTTACATTGGAATTATTCATATAATACTGAGCAAAATACAATTTCATTTGTTTTAAATATTGATGAACAAGATTTAGAATTGACAGTGCCGTCTCATAATGTTAGTTTTGTGCGTAATTTTGATATAAATAAATTTAGAATTGATGATTTTATTAGAAAAGTTTATGGGGACCATGTACAAATTCAAAAAACTTTATATCAAGATTTTACTATTGCAGGTTATAAGACTAGAATTTTACAAAAACATAGAATGTAGCAGCTAAATTTCTGAGAATGTGAAGTAATTTTCACTGGTAAATACTTTGCATTTTCTTTTTTTGTGGTATAATTTGGTTAGAGGGAGGAAGATATGAAAAAGAGTATGTTAAAAAAACACGACTTATTCAAAATTGTTGGTATTGCTATTTTAGTTGTAGCTCTACTTACTTGGATAATTCCGGTTGGACAATATACTGGTAGTGAAATGTATGTTGGCGATATAAATCGTTTAGGTGTTGCTAATTTATTTTTTACAAGTATTTATTCATTAAGTACCATGTTATATCAAGTAACATTCTTATTAATCCTTGGTGGTTTTTATGCTTTACTATCTAGTATAGATGCTTATAAAGGATTTATTCAAACTATTGTTAAAAAATTGAAAGGAAAAGAATTACCATTTATTGCTATTACATCTTTTGTTTTTGCTGGACTTACTTCAATTTTTAGTCAAGCTTACGTCTTAATGTTATTTGTTCCATTCTTTATTACAATTATTTTAAATTTAAAAATGGATAAAATAACAGCTTTATGTACGACCTTTGGTTCAATTTTAGTTGGATTACTTGGAGCCACATTTAGTTCTTATGTTTATGGTTATGTTAATTCTTATTTTGGAATTACTTATCTAACTGAAATAATTACCAAAGTAGCAATTTTTGCTTTAACTTTAGTATTATTTAATTTCTTTAATCTTTTACATGCTAAAGAAGTATTAAAGAAAAAAGGCAAAGATGAAATTGCTGAAGATAAATTTGGTATTGTAATTGATGATAAAAAAAGCAAAAGTACTAAAAAAAGTGTTAGTATTTGGCCATTAATTATTGTTCTTGGCTTTGTAGTTGTAATTCAATTAATTGGTTATATTAATTGGAGTGATTCATTTAATGTTGGAATTTTTGATAAATTCCATGAATGGCTACTAGGTATAAAAATTGGTGATCATGCTATCTTCTCTTACATCTTAGGAACTTCTGATGTTGGAGTAGTAACTGCCTTTGGTAAATGGCCATTATTTAATATTCAAATTATCATGATTTTAGCTTCAATCATTCTAGCTATAATCTATAAAGTTGGTTTTGATGAATTAATTGAAAAATTCATTGAAGGTGCTAAAAAGATGAGTAGAATAGTTTTACTATTAGTACTTATCTACATGGTATTTGTTATTACTAATTTAAGTCCAATTGTTCCAACAATTGTTGATTGGATTGTCGGTTTAACTAAACATTTCAATATATATTTAGCATCACTTGCATCATTTATTGCATCTGTATTAAATATCGATATTGACTTTGTTGCTTATAGTGTTGGCCCATACTTAGCTGCTAAAGCTGGAGACTTTGCTAGTTTATCAGCACTTATAACAACAGCTATGCATGGATTTGCCAGTTTCTTTGCTCCAACAAGTGCTATTTTAATGATTGGTTTAGCATATTTAAATATTCCATATAAGGATTGGATGAAATATATCTGGAGATTCTTAGTTGGTCTACTTGTTGGTTTACTAATTATCTTTACAATTGTAAGATATCTATAGAGAACTAGAAATAGTTCTTTTTTTGATAAAAGATTTATTATAGTGTATAATAAGTTTTAGGAGATGCAGTATGAATTTTAGTGTAAATGGAAATAATATATTTTTAATTATTATTGCAACATTTTTAACAAGTGCTATTTTAATGCCGATTATTAAAACTGTCGCGGTGCATATTAATGCTATGGATTATCCTAACGAACGCAAAGTTCATAAAACGCCTATGCCCAGACTAGGAGGAGTAGCAATCTTTCTTTCCTTTTTAGTGGGTTATATGCTTTTTGCCAATGGTTCCGTGCGTATGCTGTCCATTTTGATAGCCAGTTTTGTGATAGTTTTAATGGGTATTTTTGATGATATAAATCCTCTTAAAGCACGTTATAAATTTATTGTGCAAATTATTGCTGCGTGTATTACGACTTTTTATGGTCATATTGTTTTAAATGATATATCTATTTTTGGTTTAAATTTAGTTTTTCCTGTTCCTTTAAATTACATCTTTACTATTCTTTTAGTTGTAGCTATAACTAATGCGATGAACTTAATTGATGGCTTAGATGGTTTAGCTAGTGGTATATCTTGTATCTACTTTGCGACCATTGCTATTATAGCGGGGATAATAAATAATATTGGTGGTTTAGATGTAACTTTATCTTTAATAATGTTAGGTTCGACTTTAGGTTTTTTAGCTTATAATTTTCCCCCTGCTTCTATTTTTATGGGAGATAGTGGTAGTCAATTTTTAGGTTTTATTATTGCGATTATTTCTTTATTAGGATTTAAAGGAACAACTATTACATCTTTAATCGTTCCACTATGTATTTTAGCAATTCCAATTTTTGATGTCGTATTAGCTATTTTAAGAAGATTAATTAAAGGTGAAGGTATCATGAAAGCTGATAAAGAACACTTTCATCACCAACTTTTAAAAATGCGTTTTTCGCAACGTAAAACAATTTTAATTATTTATGCAATTAACATTGTTTTTGCGGCGGTTTCAATTTTTTATGTTTTAGGAGATAATCAACTAGCTATTGTTATTTACCTTTTACTTATGATTTTATTACTATTCTTTGTATTAAAAACTGATATTTTATTTGACCATAGTCATAAAAAGAAAAATCAAAAATAAAAGCATATGTTTGAGCATATACTTTTAAATCAGATTATTTTGTTTCAAGATACTATTTAATTCATCTATTGGGATATTTAAAGATTTACTTATTATTTCTTTGGATATCCCATTTTTAAAGAAATTAATTACAGCATTATCAGTTGTTTCCTTTTTTCCACGTTCAATTCCTCGTTTTTCCCCATCATTTTGAGCTTTCACAATTTTTTCTTTAGCAGTTCTTTCCATATAACTAATAAGAGAT
>CANQLL010000038.1 GCA_947624705.1 uncultured Bacilli bacterium
CTGCTAATATAAGAATGTAGAAAATCATACATTCTTATATTAGCAGAATCTTACATTTTTATCTTGACATTATCATAAATGAAATTTCGGTTACTGATATTTGTAAACTAGCTAAAATAAATCGCTCTACTTTCTATGTAAATTATCTTGATATATATGATTTAGCTGAACAAATAGGAAAAGAATTAGAAACTGATTTAACGCAAGTATATCAAGAAGAAAGAGAAACTAAACATAATTCAAATAATTTTTTAAAATTATTTGAACATATAAGAGATAATCAAATATTTTATAAAACTTATTTTAAATTAAAATTAGATCAAAATTTTATTATTAAAGAATATGATTATAATTTATCCAAAAAATTTTATAATGATAAATATATTGATTATCACATGGAATTTTTTAAAGCTGGACTTAATGCCATTATTAAAAAATGGCTTGATAATGGATGTAAAGAATCTCCTGAAGAAATTGAAAAAATTTTAAAAAGTGAATATTCAAATAAAAATAATATCAAGAATTAACTTGATATTATTTTTATATAAATTTTGCAAATCAAATTTTAATATATTATTTTCTTTTTTTGTTTTCTCTAATTTTTTTCACATTTTCATCATGTACTTTTTTTAATTAATGTATATAATGGATTGAAGTAATAAGAAAATTCATTTAAATTATCATATTTTATTTCTAAGTCAATTCCTATTTTTTGAAGTTCTTCTAGTTTTTCAATTGATGGTAATTTTTCTTTAATTTTTACTAACTCATTATATAAATATTTAATTTTTTGCTCATCATTACCAAATTCATTTTTGGCTAATATTTCTTTTAAATAAACTAGCAAATTTTGCAAACTATCAAAATTCATAAATTATTAAATTCCTTTCATAATAATACTTTTCTAAAAGAAGATGTACATTTTTATTTTTTTATCTGGTTATTTTCTTATATTCTGATAAATTTAAAGATGCACCATTTAGTATTTCCTTATTTGTTGGATAAGTTTCTAATCTAATTTGTTCATCAATAGAATGATTATAACATCTAACAATATTAGCGTAGTTATCAATACCTATTTTTTGGATAATTTTTTCTAATATTTCTACTTTCTTAGCTCGAGAAAGAATAGCGGGGTCAGATAATTTATCAATTAAACTTTGATATGGGGCAATATCTCCAAATTGACTAAATAAGTAAGTATAAAAATTTTTGGCATACATTTTCCATAATATTAAATTTTTTTCATCATCTTCTTGATATGATTTTGAATAGCAATGTTTTTCCAAAGGATAATTTTTACGACGAATAAAATCTGTAATCATTTGGGAAGTTTCTGATTCAATTATATAATCCTTACCTATTATTTCTGGTACAATATCCATCATACCTATTAGGACCCATTGTAGGGCTATATCTCTATTACCACGGTAGGGAATTATCGTAATATGAGGATTTATATTTTGCTTTACTATTTCGTCTAAACTACTTTCTTCAACTAAAATTATAGTTTTATCAGATAACTGTAATTTATTTGCAAAGTATGTATCTTCTCCTCGAACTGCTAGAATATTGGAATCATTTTCATGCACTGAAAAAGGTTCTATAATTATAACTGGACTATCATCAAAACTACCTTGCATATGAGATGATACAACACCATTTAAACAATAATGTATACTGGAACGATATTGAGTTGACCAAGGTATATACTCTTCTGCCTTTTTGTTAATATCATTAATTAATTTCATTCGTTTATCATAATCTGTTAACTTTTCCAGTTTTTCATTCAACTTTAAAATATGATTTTCAGCAACTTCACGGAATTCATCATTTAATTTACAAACAAAAGGAACATTATCTATCGCATAAACAATACCATTTTTAGGAAAATAAGGGGTTGCTCTTACTAATGCAATATCCTGCGATGTATAAAATCCTTTATCACGTTTTTGTTTTATTAAATCCTCTTTTTTCTCTTCCATGCTGCGGGCTATATTCTCATCGTTTGTATCTATTACCATATCTAATACCATAATAATTCTACCTCTCCCTATTTCATTAAATATTTTTTTCTATCTTAATTGTAACATTAATAAAATATAAATAAAACTAAAATATATTATATTATTTATAGCTACAAAAAAATATGATAATCATCTCATATTTTTACTTAACATTTTTATTTTACTTGTTTTAAGTCATATATTACATCAACCATATCACATACATTTTGCGAATGAGTTACAATAATTACACATTTATTTTCTTCATGAGCTAACTTTTTAAATATGTCTAAAATTTCACTTTCGGTTTGCTTATCAAGATTTCCTGTGGGTTCATCAGCAATTATCATTTTAGGGTTATAAGATAAGCTTCTAGCAATAGCAACTCTTTGTTGCTCTCCTCCGGATAATCTTAATACTTTACGATTAGCATAAGTTTCTTTTAAGCCAACTTTTTCCATAAGTTCAATAGCTTTAGCTTTTTTGTTTTTAATTTTTAGACCACTGGCATCCATTGAAAGAATTATATTTTCACTAGCTGTCATAAAAGGTAATAAATTATAACTTTGAAAAACAATACCAATATCCCTATTTCGATATTTATCTAAATTCATATCTTTTAAACTTTTTCCGTCAAATATAATTTGTCCTTCACTACATCTTTCAAGTCCGCTTATAAGGGAAAGTAAAGTGGTTTTACCTGTGCCGCTTCGACCTCTAATAGCATACATTTTTCCCCTTTCAAAATCAAAATTAATATCTTTTAAAGCATAGTCATTTTCTTCGGCATCACTATATCGGTAACTAGCATTTTTAATGCTTAAAATAATATCTTTAGAAGAATTATTTTGTTCTTTATTCTTTGGTTTTTTTGGAGAAACTTTTTTCTCAAGTTTATCTTTTGTAACATCGTTATTATTTTTATTTGCCATTTTTAAGACCTCTCTTTCAATATTGTTAGGGGTGAAAATCTTTGAATACTCACCATAGAAGCAATAGAACTTACTAATACAAGGGTTAAGCCTATTCCTAATAACTCTAGTAAAACTTTAACATCTACGACAGCATCAATAGAATCATATGCTTCGATAACTGGCATGCCTTTACTGTGCATACCTCCTCTTTCTTTGCCATGATCACCAAAGTTTTTCCCAATTTCTTCCGCTTTTTCATTACTACTATTTATTTCATTTTTTAACAAAGTATTACTTACTTCTTTAGAACTTATCGCCCCAATTCCGGCGCCGATGATAAGAGCAATTAAAGAAACAATTACTAGTTCAGCAACAAATTGCATAGTTAGTTTTAACTTACTAATTCCAATTGTTCTTAGAACTCCTATTTCGTATTTTCTTTCGCGAATGTTAATCATATTAATTATAAATAGGACAATTCCACCAATTATAAGGGTAATAACTAAGAAAGTAGTTGCAAAGGAATTAATATTTTTAATACAAGCAACACCACTTGAGGCTAACTCTTCATTAGTTTGTAATATAAAGTTTTCATCTAACCCTTTTTCATAAAATTCATCTTGTAATTTTTCAACATTATCATAAGAATCGATAATAAAAGTAGGATAAATTGAAGCTTCTAAATTTTCATTACCATTAGTAATATTTACCACAGCTTTACTATTAGTTATTATGGTATTTACAGAACTGGAAAACATGGACATTGGCTCATTGTTTTCTTCATCTTCATTTTCTTTAAATATTCCAATAATTTCAAATTCGTAAACATTTTCATCTTCATCTTCTAATTTTATTTTATCATTTAATTTTAAATTATTAAAAGTTGCTAGTTCTTCATTGATAAAAACATAATTACCATTAAAAGCAATATCCCAAGCATTATCAGTTATTTCACTCATGGTATAAGCTCCACTAATAAATTCACTCATGGCTTCTTGCGAACTATATCCTGTTAAAGTAAAATCTGTTGTTGCCATAGTATTTTCTTTGCCATGACCAAAGCCATTAGGCATCTCATTGTTTGCTTCAATTTCGGCTTTTTCAATATTATTTCCGTTTAAACCAACCCCATAAGTATAATAATAATTTTCAATATACTTACTATCAGCAAAAGCCTCAACATCATTAATAGTGTAACTAGCTATATTATCAAATTTTTCTCTAGCATTTGCTCTTCCCTCTTCATCAGCCGGATTAAAATCTTTCATCATATTTTCCCGATTAAAACCGATTGTAACTTCTTTGTCATAAGCACTTTTATAAGAATCAATCAAATCAACCGCCGTATTTTTAATGGCTAAAGTTATCGTACAAGCACAAGCAATAATTAAAATAATTATCCCGATTAAAATATTCCTTCCTTTATTTCTTTTAATTGAAATCCAAGCGTTTTTTAATATAAACATAATCTTTTCCTCCTTTAAAACAATATCATTTTATTATCTAAATATTAAAGAAACATTAAAAAACATTAACTTTTTTCGTTAATGTTCATTTTTCTTAAATTTAACTTCAAAAGTTGTATAACCGTCTTTAGAATAAGCTCTAATCTTGCCATTATGAGCGATAACAATATTTTTGGCAATAGCTAGTCCTAGACCATATCTGCCGTTTTTGCGATTATGGCTTTTATCATTGCGATAGAATCTTTCAAATATCTTTTCACTCTCTTCCGGGGATATTGCCTCACCTTTATTTATTACTTCCAATTTTATTTCGGATTTATCACTAATTAAATTAATTTTAATTTTACTTTTTTCTTGAGCATGACTTATGGCATTATCAATTAAAATAGATACTAATTCATCGATACTTTCTTTATGACAAAAGAAATTTATTTTTTCAGCAATATTAGTTTTAATAGTTAAATTTTTTTCATAAGCTAAACTTTCAAAAGTTAAAGCTCTTTTTTCGATAATCAGCGAAATATTATTTTGCTTAAAATTTTCTTTTTTTAAATACTCAGTTTTAGATAAATCAAGTAGTCTGGTGATTAAATTACTCATACGATCAGATTCACTTTTTAAATTGTTAATCCATTTTTCATTTTTCTTAGTGACATCTAAACAATCAATACTTGCCATCATAACAGCCAGTGGTGTTTTAAGTTCATGAGAAGCATTTGCCACAAATTCTTTTTCTCGCTTAAAACTTTCTAGAACTGGTTTTGTAATCCATTTTGTTATTTTTTTGGAAATAATATAAATCATAACTTCTCCTAAACCAATTAAAAAAGTAGAAATAACTAAATTTGTAAGTAACATATTTCTGGTATTAGTAGTATTTACAATCATTAAAGAATTACCTTCTTCATAATTATAAGCATATTGCGTCCAATATAAACAACCAATTTTTACTTGGTTTATATTATTACTAGCAATAATATTTTTAGCTTTAGTTACTATCTCATTACTAATGTCGTTATCACTATGACTTATTTTATCCACAATATCATTATTAGAATTTAAAATAAAGGTATATATTTCATAATCCATAATTTTTCGATTACGAAGATCATCATTTAGCGGTTTCATGTCTTTATCAATTGGTTCATGTCTTTGCATAGTTAAATTTCTCATTCTGGTTAAATTATTTAATATTCCAATATATTCTTTATGATAAGTTTGAACATTAAAGAAAATAGCAAAAAGAAAAGCAAATAAAGAAATTATAATAAAAATTGTCCAAAATGTTTTTTTCTTTAAATTTTCCATATTTTTTTATTCCTCCATTTTATAACCTAAATTACGGACGGCTTTAATATTTACTTTGGAACCTATAATTTTTATTTTCTTTCTTAAAAAAGATAAATAAGCCTCTAAATTATTCGATTCAAAATCAGTTTCTATTCCCCAAACTTTATCATAAATTTGTTCTTTAGAGATAATTTGTTCTTTATTATTCATAAAATATTCAAGCAATAAAAATTCGCGATAAGGAATATTTATAGATTCATTTGTTTTTACACAAGTTAAAGTAGAAGTTCGAATATTTAAGGCTAAATCACTATATTCTAATATATCCTTAACTTTACTATTACCTTTATTTCTTAATTGGACATTTACCCGGGCAATTAATTCTTCAATATGAAATGGTTTGGTGACATAATCATCGGCTCCTATCTCAAAACCTTTTAATTTATCGTCTAATTCTGATTTAGCCGTAAGCATAATAACTTTAGCATTAATATCATTATCTCTTATTTCTTTTAATATTTCTAAACCATTCATATTAGGTAACATTATATCAAGAATAATTAAATCATAGATATTTGATAAGGAATTATATAAACCCTCTTCCCCCTCAAAACATATATCAACTTCATACTTTTCTTTTCGCAGTTTTGTGGCTATAACATCAGCAATTGCCTCTTCATCTTCAACAACTAAAATTCGCATCTTAACCTCCAATTTTTAATTTATTGCCTTATCATTTACATACAATTTATGTCCATTAAAATCAATATTGTTATTACTACTATCAGCATTATCAAGTGAAGTAATATAACTATCACCTGTTAGTTTAATTATAGATGTTTTGTCTAATTTTAATTTTATCTCTTTCGCAGAATTTTCACCATTTATCATTCCTTCATAATAAGAATTGGTACTCATCGTCATATTAAGAGTAGAAATAGAATCTATCACAATATTTCCTTTAGCTTCTTGGTTTTCCATTTCTAATTCTACAAGGCCACCATTTTGGCCATTATTTCCCCAAGAATCCTTCCCAGCTCTTAAAAAGTTTCCCGTAGAATCATTATTTATAAACTTATTATTTTTTAAAGTAATTTTTGAACTTGTATTTGTTATGTAGAAAGTATCACCTTTATTTGTAGTTATCGTTGAATTAGTAGCCCTAAATTCTGATAACCCAGTAGAAGCATCTCCACTCATAGATTGATATAGAAAAATATTTTTATAAGTAGTAGATTGTCCATTTAATTTACTATTAGTATCAGTTAAGGTTACATTTTCAAGAGTTATTTTATTTTTTCCTTCAATTACAACACCTTCAGATGCAGTAGAGATCAAAGTTGCATTTATTACTGTTATATCTGCAGTTGAATAAATGCTAGGTGAGCCTGCTCCTGTTGTCTTATATGTTCCCCCATCAACATTTACTATTCCGCCACCCCGATCAGATCTAATGGCAGCACTTGATACCCCAGAAGTATTAACGTTAAGATTTTTAGCAATCATGGCACCTCCGCCCGTTGTCATAATTCCTCCCGAGTTATCTTTAGTAGTTGTTATTTTAGAATCACTAATCGTTACTTGAGTGCCATCACTTTCGCTATTATTTGTGGTAGCACTTCCTCCATAACTAAATACACCATTTGCTCCCGTAGCATTTGTATTTATTGTTATATTTTTAAGGGTTAAATTTGCTCCATCTTTAGCAATAATTCCGGAATTAGTACCATAAAAACTAGTATTATCCCCGCCATTTGAATCACCACTTTTATCTATTTTAATATCAGATAGAGTTACATCAATATCTCCTTTAACTAAAATAGCATTTTCATCCTTATTTGCACTTTCATATTCACCACTTTTCTCAGTTGTGGATTTGGTAATTTCTTTTATAGCTGAATATGAGATATTTGTATTTTGTCCTGTTCCCATATCTTGATTATTATTAACATTTGGATTATCTTTAAATTGGTTAGCCACTAAATTTTCCGTAAAAGTAAGTCCACTTGTTAAAATAATTACTCCTAGAATATAGATTACTATTTTATCACTATTAGCAAGTGTTTCTTTTAAAGTCTTTTTATTAAATCCAGACATTATTAGATAAAGAACAATGATAGATAAAGATAAACTTTCTATTCCCAAAAGAATTAAGTAAACATAGTTTGGATTAACATTATTTCCTTGTTGTTCTCCCATTTGTTTTATACTGCTATTATTATTTGGCATATCTGGTGGATTTCCCATATTATTATCTTCATCTGGTTTTTCTGGGGGCTCTCCTTGATTATCCTCATTAGGCAATGCTGGGAGCTCACTTCCATTTTGACTCATGTTTGGCATATTACCATTATTATTAGGATTAGATTTTATCATCAAATATCCAGTAAAGATAGTACTTCCACCTAGTAATAAAATAACAACAATAAATATCATATTTTTGATTTTTCTTCGCATGATTTTTTCTCTCTTTCTTTTTAACAATCAAAGTATAAAATATAAAAGTTAAAGAAACATTAAAAATATAAATTATAGCAATAGTACTTTCATAATAATTATAAAAAAAGCTGTTAAAAAACAGACTTTAGTCTAAAACATTTTTTATAGTATTTTTCAAGATTTTTCCAAAATAGCTAATATGTCAATGTTCACCTGTTATCATTTCCATAAACTTCTTCGATTAAAGAAAAAGTACTCCATGCTTTAGGCCAACCAGCATAAAAAGCTAATTGCGTTATGGCCTCAACAACTTCCTCTTTTGTAAGCCCATGCTCTTTTCCTAAAACAAGATGACTTTTTAATTGGGGAAAAAGACCTTGGGCGAATAAAGCGGAAATGGTGATTAAACTTCTATCTCGAAGAGATAATTTATCTTCTCTTGACCATACTTCGCCAAATAAAACATCATCATTTAACTCTGCAAATTTAGGAGCTATATTACCTAATTTTTCTCTACCAGCAGTTTGTTTTTTCATTACTTTTCTTCCTTTCAATTTTTAATTTTTCCCTATCCAACTTGTAACATCATTTTCTGATACATTGCTGGAAAATCTTTTAGCACTGATAAAGTTAAGATTACGATATGTATTTTTTAAAGTATTAAAACTATTATCAACACTTGAACTACCTGATGTAGCAAAAACATAAATCTTCTTGTTTTCTAGATTATTTTCTTCAATAAAAGTATTAATAATTGTAGGTGCCAAATCCCACCAGATAGGAAAACCAATTAACACAGTATCATAATCGTCTATATTTGAAACTTTATTCTTTACTTCTGGTCTAAATAAAAGATTATTCATTTCCACTGATGATCTACTTTGTTTATTAGTCCAATCTAAATCGGCATTTGTATATTTATTTACCGGTTCAATTTCAAATAAATCTCCTCCTAATACATTAGCAACTTTATTTGCCACTTCTTTTGTTACACCACTAGCGGAAAAGAAACTTATTAAAATTTTATTCATAAACCCTCCTTCTAATTTATCTATAAATATATTAACACACTTATTATTATATTAAAACTTAAATAAAAAAATTTAAAAATATTTTAACTTAAAAAAGAAAGTAACCCTACCGAGTTACTTTCTTTGCCTGAAGGATCCCGTACTTAACATACGATTAGAACATTCACATATAAATGTTTGGTTCGATACACCTCAAAGGTCTTCTAATAATAATTATACTACGTTTTTAAGAATTTACAACTAAATCTTCACTTTTTTCTTTACTTTTTTGCTCAAGTTGCTTTAATGATGGATTACTTCCAAATAGTTTAAAAGGAAACTTTGAAATATAAGTCCTATAATATTGAGAAACTCTTCTAGACAAATCTTCTTTTGGACAATTGTATTTCTTCCATATCAAATTAGCAATATAATCTGCCATCTGCACATCTCGATTATCTTTTGAATCCAAATATTTTACTTTTACTTCTAAATCCATAAGTTCAAATTCCCATTGTAAGAAAGTTTCTAAATCTTTTAAAGTTTTTACCGATGTATTCCTATTATCTACTCTTAATTCTATATTATTTGTTTGTAATATCGGAATATTACAATTAAATAAATATTTAAGTAAATTTTTAACAAAAAAATTATATGCCACATTTTCAGAAGCTCCAAATTTAGATAAATTATCTTTATCAATTATAATAGCTATTGGAACCGCTGATGATAAAGAATACATTTCATTTAAAAACAGTGCCTGTTGACTGTCATTAATTTTGGAAGATTTTAACTCAACTTTTTGATTTAGAGGAATATTCTTTTTGGTTTTGACAATTTCCTCAATTCGTTTATGGGCAGAAGTAACTTTATGTAACTCTCTTGTCATGAACCCAGCGATAACAAAATAGCGCTCTTGTTTAAGATGCATTGCTCCTGATTCATCTAGTACAATATATGTCTTCATGCTTTTCTCCTTTCAGTTTCAAAATATCTAATGAGCACTACAATTACAACTATGAATATATCCTACCATAATTTTTTACAAATTTAAATGTTAGATGAAAAATAAATCGCAATTCCAAGTATGAATTGCAATTTGTGAATCTTTTAAAAAAATTTAATTATCTATATTTTTATTCACTATCACCATACATTTGCTCTTTAATTTTCAAGTCCTAGTAATCTTCCACATTCAAATATATATACTAAACTAAATAAGAATAATATTTCAACTAAATCATAAGTTCAAATTTTATATTTAAATCAGAACTAATAATTCAAACACAAAAATAAGCCACAATAGGCTTATTTTATTAACAATTTTGATCTATATTACAAGAATTGTTGGCATTAGTAAAAAATTCATTAAATTGCTTTTCTTCATCTTTCAAAATTTCTTCTGTTAGTTTCATTCTAGAAGAAGTTTGTTTTTCACTAATTCCCTCGGTAAGACGTTTAGCACTACCTTTTTCTACATAAATAAAGGTTGGAGCAAAAATTCTCTTTTCTCCTACTAATACTTTATTTCCTGCAGTATCAGTTAAAGTATAATCACTTAAAAGATTATCAAAATATTTTAATAAATCTTTATAACCTTCCCCACCCTCAAAAACTACTTCCGGTTTTCCAGTCGCATTTAATTCATAAGTATCTCTTAATATTTCAACATGATCCTTATCCCAAATATCAACATAATAAATTGTCTTAATATCATTTTCTTTAGCTACTTTAATAGCTCTTTCAATAACGCTTCGACACCATGGACAATAAGAAGATCCAAAGTACACATAAAATGTTTCATTATTTTCTATTTTTTTGACAATTTCTTCTCCTGTTGCATATACAAAAGGATTATCTTCTGATATTGATAATATTCTATGTTCCTCTCCAGAAGAATTATTATCACCATTTAATACTTCATATTCCTCTTTAAATTTTATTGCATCTTCTATTTTTTCTTCTTTTGGCTTACATCCGGTTACACTTAAAAGAACTAATTCAATTACTAATAATGAAAATATTATTTTTTTCATATTCATTTCTCCCTTCACAATCCAATTATATATCTCTTTATACAAATAACTATAATGTGAAAGTTGAAGTATCTCAACTTTAGGTTGAAACCATCTTTTTACAATTTTCTTCTAATACTAAAGGTATAGAATAAAATGTTGTTTGATTTTCTTCATCTGTTGCCTTGATTTCTAAAACCATCGAATTTTCTTTAAACATTTTACAAGATGTAGAATAATGATCTACATTAAATTTAACTTTTTTTAAAAATTCTTCAAGTGTTATATTACCATTATTATATTTATAACTATCTATCTCATTTTTAGTTGGACCATTAACCTCATAAAAACTACATTCAATTTCTTTATATTTTATTTGATTATCTTTGCCACAATAAGTAATATTGGAAATATAAATTGAAGTTTTAGAATTATCATAAGCAATACTTCCAGATAATTCAAAATTATCACAAGTTGTTTTTATGGTTTTAAATTGAAAGTTATCACTATTAGTATTTTCTTTTTTGAAAATAAAAATAATTACACATAAACTTATAATAATAAGAATAAGAAAAGTTATTATCATAAAGAAAATTTTATGTTTATATTTTTTTAAAATCTTTTTATCATTTAATAATTCATTAATATCTTTATTATAATCTTTACAAATTTCTTTTAAAATAGAAATGTCGGGCATATTTTTGCCTGTTTCCTTGTTCAAATGACACAAGTTCATTTTTGTTTCCTTTTTCGTTAGAATAAGTAAAAAATCTTTCTTCAC
>CANQLL010000039.1 GCA_947624705.1 uncultured Bacilli bacterium
ACAATTAAATTGTATTTGTCACTAATAATTTTAAAATTTTTGTTCTTTTTTGGTCTATATAATTTAAAAATTAACACTTAAACGAATTTCTTTGATAGTTTCAAGCAACTCATCATAATAGTCTTTACCAAATTTAGGACCATTTTTCATTCTTTCTGTATCTATTTTAAAACCTTTAATAATATAATCTTTTAAAACATTCGTTGCCCATATTCTAAATTGCGTGGCTTTTTTAGAATTTACTCGATAACCTACCGCAATTATAGCATCTAAATTATAAAATTCTATATTTCTCTTAACTTCCCGATTTCCTTCTTTTTGAACTACCGAGAAAATCTCGGTAGTTGTATTTTTATCCAATTCCTTATCTAAAAAAATATTTTTTAAATGTAATCCTATATTATCTTTAGAACAATCAAATAATTCAGCCATATTTTTTTGGGTAAGCCATATTGTTTCATCTCTTAAAACTACATCAATATTTACATTTCCGTCTTCTGTTTCATATAAGATAATATTGCTTTCTTGCATTTCAACCTCCTTGATAAGAAAATTATATTACAAGAACATTTGTTTGACAATACATTTTGCAAATTATTTTATTTATTTTTTTATTGTATTTGCAATTATTTCTCTTTATATTAATATCTTTCCTTGATAATACTTTTACTACAAGAATAAGTAATTAAAAAGTATCCGCCATAAATAATAACAATAAATATAGCAGTGGCAATAATTGATGGTAATAATTGTTCATTACCAAATACTTCTAACATTTTAACAGCAAACATTATTCCAAAGATAGAATGAATTAAAGCCAGTATTAAAGGTAACATAAAGAATATAGCTATTTGTCTAAATAATGCTTTATTAAGCATTTTTTCATCTGTACCAATCTTTCTTAATATTTTAAATTTTTCTTTATTATCACTACTTTTGGATAATTCTTTTAAACCTAAAATTGCGGCACTACTAATTAAGAAAATTACTCCTAAATAAAGACCAATAAATGTAACCATAGCTGATAATCCGGTGGTAGCTTCTTTAATATCTAATTTAGTATTACCAGTTGGAAGTAAATAAGTAGTAGCTAATTTATTTTCCGAAATTTTATTAATATTATTTTCTATTTCTCTAATTTGGTTCTTATCTGCCCTTTTATAATTACCCATTAAATAATTTTGATTTAAATATTCTTCATTGACAATATTATCAGGAACTAATATAATTCCCGTATTAATATGTTGACTAGCCATTTCTATAAATCCATCTTGGCATGTATCATACTTAGGTTTTAAAGTAAATCCAAACAAATTAATTACTTCCCCATTTCCAAGAGCAATATTTCTAACTTTAACCATGGATTTAAAATCAGCAACGACAATATATTCATCATTTTCTAAAGAATATTCCTTAATGCCATAAAGTTTTGCTACTTTATTATAATCACTTATTTTTATGATAGTTTCGGGATAATCATAATCTAAAAAAGGAAACTCGGTTCTAATATCATCTAATTTTGATCCTAAAGTATGATTTAGAGTTAAATCTGGTGTGGCATAAGAATTAACTTCTATATAATCTTTAAAATAAGAAGTAATATCAAAACCTAATAAATTAAATAATTCTTTAGATGTATAATGAGCATTTTTTATTTGTGAATCATTATATCCATATTTTCTATATTTATCATAATATTTATCCATATTCATATTAACTATAAATTGAGCATCAACTGGAGCTAGTTTTTTAATATTGGCATTCATAGAATTTTTCATAGTTAAACAAGAAGATAATAAACAAATTGTTATAAATAACATTAAACAAATAATAGTGGTAGAAAATACAGTAGTGTTAATTTTACTACTAAATTCTCTTAAGGTGAAACTATTTAAACCTTTATAATAAAACTTCTTAATACTCATAGCTATTCTTAAAATTAAACCTGATAAAGACCAAAATATAAAAAATGTACTTAAGGCTCCCATTATAATCGGTTTTATTATATCGGCTACTTCTTGTAAAGTAAGAAAATCATGAGTAACCATGTAATAGGCTTTTCCTAAAACTAAACAAGATATAATAAAAATAATAATACATAAATAAGGATTTTTTAATTTAATTTTTTCACTCTTTTTTGCCCCATTTAATAAATCAATTAATTTACATTTACTAACACTTATTGTATTAAAAATCATAACTAGTAAATACATAATACTAAAATAAATAATGGTTTTAAGACAAGCCGATGAGGAAAAGACAAAGGCAAACTTGGTGAGATTAGCTTCAAACATATTAGCTACAATTAAACTCATAGCTTGAGACAATAATACGCCAAGCGCTAATCCTACGCCAAGAGATATAATTCCAATAAATAAAGTTTCAAAAAATAATATTAAAGATATTTTTCTTTTACTCATTCCTAAAGTTAAGTAAATTCCAAACTCTTTATTTCTTCTTTTTATTAAAAATCTTGAAGCATAGATAATAAGAAATCCTAATATAAATGAGACAAATACACTAACACTAGAAACTAAAGTCATCATAAGATCAATTAATTCGGCTGTTGATGATGAAACATCCATCATAACTGTTTGACTATCTAAGGCATTAAAAACATAGAATATTGAAATACCAAGAATAAGCGTAAAAAAATAGATGGCATAGTCTTTAATACTTTTCTTGATATTTTTAAGGGATAATTTACAAAGCATCATTTAAATCTCCACCCAATAAAGTTACCACATCAATAATCTTATCAAAAAAACTTTTTCGCGAAGAATCACCTTTATGAATTTCTTTAAAAATTTTACCATCTTTGATAAAGATTACCCGACGCGCATAGCTGGCGGTGAAAGCATCATGAGTAACCATTAGAATTGTCGCTCCCAGTTTATCTAAAAATTCTAATTTTTCTAGTAACATTTTAGCTGATTTAGAATCTAAGGCTCCCGTTGGTTCATCAGCTAAAATAAGTTTAGGATTAGTAATTATAGCCCGCGCCGCAGCTACTCTTTGTTTTTGCCCACCACTCATTTGATAAGGATATTTATTTAAAACATCTTTTATATCTAATTCTTCAGCCACTTTCTTTATCTTTTTATCTATGGAAGAAGAACTAACATTCTGAATAGATAAAGTAAGAGCAATATTTTCAAAAGCTGTTAAAGTATCAAGTAAATTAAAATCTTGAAAGATAAATCCTAACTCTTCTCTTCGAAATTTATTAAGCTCATTACCTTTTAATGTCGTAATATCAAGGTTCCCAACATAAATATGACCACTTGTTACTTTATCAATTGTGCCAATACAATTTAAAAGCGTTGTTTTCCCTGAACCAGATGCTCCCATAATGGCTACAAACTCTCCTTTTTCGACTTGAAAAGATAAATTATCTATTGCTTTTGTTAAAGATGAACGACTACCATAGTATTTTTCAATTTTGTCTACTTTTAAAATATTTTCCATTCTTTTTCTCCCTTCGTAAACATCATAAGCCTAAAAAACTTTTTTGTCGCCTCTTTAATATTACAAAACCATTACAATTTTGTAACCTTACTTTAAAACATCATAATATTTATTTTTAGAAAATGTTATATAAATCTTAGTATATTCATTGTAAATAGATTCTATTTCTATTTTATGTCCTAATTTTTTACCCATATTTTTGGCAATATATAAACCCATTCCTGTTGATTTATTCGTACTTCTTCCATTTTCGCCGGTAAATGATTTATCAAACACTTGTTTTAAATCAGATTTTTTTATTCCTATCCCATTATCTTCAATAATTAAAATTGTTTTATCTTGTTTTTCTAAAACCGATATTTTAATAAAAGAATTATCAATATTTCTTTTATATTTAATACTATTATTAACTATTTGACCTAAAATAAATTCTAACCATTTAGAATCTGTTAATACTTTACAATTTATATTTTCGACAATATAATCTATTTTATTTTCCAGTATTTCATCCATATTTTTAAGCCCAACATTTTTAATAACTTTAGCTAAATCAGTTTCTTTGATTAAATAATCTTTTTCAGCGTTTTCACTTCGAGCATAATAAAGAACTTGATCGACATAATCTTCTAATCTTTTTAATTGTAATTTTATTTTTTTATCAAATTGTTCTTGATGATTATTACTAATTAAAGCTAAAGCAGAAAGGGGAATTTTAACTTCATGGATCCACATTTCAATATATTCTTTAAAGTCTTGCAAATGTTCTTCTATTAATCTTACATTTTCATTCATTGATTTATTAATTTCATATAAGGCTTGATATAATAGTTCTCCTTCATAAAATTCTGGTTTAACTAAAGTTTCTAATACTAAATAACTTTTATCAAGAGCTTCTATATTAGCCAGTAAATTCAAATAAAATTTTCTCTTTCTAAAATAAGGTATTAATAAAATAAGTAAAAAACAAATAATATATAAAAATGATGAAGATATAATAACTTGTTTATCTACTTTAAAAGCGAAAAAGATAAGTAAATTAAAAACATAACAAATGATAAAAACTCCTAACTTATATAAATTATCTTTAAAATATTTACTAAATTTCATGATAAAATGTACCCTAATCCTTTTCTGGTTTCTATGGCATCAATATAACCTATTTCTTTTAATTTTCCACGTAGTCTACTTATATTAACTGTTAAAGCATTTTCATTAACATATTCAGAATTATCCCATAAAATAGTCATAAGTTCTTCCCTAGTTACAATTTTATTTTGATGATTTAATAAATAAGAAAAAATAATCATTTCATTTTTAGTTAATATTATTTCTATATTATCTTTTTTAATTATTCCTTTTTGAAAATCAAATTTTAATTCTTTATAAGAAAGTTCATTTAAATTATAATTGGTTTTTGTTCTTTTTAAGACTGCTCCTATTCTTAAAAGTAAAATAGTAGGATTATAAGGTTTTGTAATATAATCATCAGCTCCATAAGAAATAGATAAGGCTTCCTCTGTTTCACAGTTAATACTTGTAACCATAATAACGGGAATATTAGATTCTTTTCTTAAACTCTGCAATAATGTTTCCCCATTTATAAAAGGTATATTTATATCAAGTAAAATTAAATCTGGAGATACAGCTAATATTTCTTTTAAAGCATTTTTAAAATCTTTTAAAACAATTACTTCATAATTATTATTTTCTAAAAGTTTCGAAAGTTCATTACAGATTAATTCTTCATCTTCAATTATCATAATTTTATCCATATATTTTCCACCTTTTTCTTTATTATATCACTAATGAACTTTAGTTAATCTTACAGATTTGTAACATATCTAAAATTAAGATCTAAATAGAAATTATTAAATATACTAATACTATTATCATATCTAAATTGTAATATTCTAATTCTTTAATTTGAGTTTTATTTGATAATGCCCCATTCTAGTTGTATGTGCAAATTTTGCATCTACTGTATCAAGTTTTTCTTTTATTATTGATAATTTTTAAGTTTTGCTCATTATCAACAAAAACAAGTAAAATAATAAAAAATGATGATATAATTATGGATAGAAAGTAGGTATTTATAGTGAGTAAATTTGTTAGAGTAATGGATGGGTTAAAGTCTAACGCCAATGGACAAAAGTTTAAACTTGATGAAGTAATAATTGCTAATACATGGAATCCTTCAAAACAAAAACCTGAAGAAATGGGTGGATTTAATTTTACTACGGAAGATAAAATTTTAAGATATATTTTTAGAGGAGATACTATTTATGATGTAATACTACCTGAAGATGCTGAAGTAGTTGTATGCGACTCTAAAAATGTACCTAAATCAATTTATAGAGCCAATAAAATTATAGTAACTAATCCAAGACCAATAACTGAAGATATGGTTATTGATATATATAAGAAATCTACTTTACCTTTAACTACTTATTTTCAATGTATTTATTGCTTATTATTTAGAGGTTATGTAAATGCTTCGAAATATATCATTAAAGATATTATTAATATAAATAATGTTGATAAGGCAATAAAAGAGTTTGAAGATTTTGCCATTAGTTCTAAAGATAACACTACAGGAATATTTGAATATGATAAATTATTTCCCGAGGCAAAAGAAATATATGATATTTTAAAAGAAATACAAAATCCACTTTATATTAATTTATATATTGATAGAGAACCATATATAAAAAATATTACTAACGATAAAGTAATAAATATTACTGGTGAATCAGGTAGTGGTAAATCATATTTTAGTGATAAATATTTAAATAATGATGATTATATTGTTATTGATACTGATATTGTATTTAGTGAGAAAGATTCCAATAATAAAGAAAGTGTTGAATTAAGAAATATTTTCAAAAACAAGCCAAAAGATTATTTAATTACGGATTTTGATGAATTTTATTTAAAAACATTAGATTATTTTAAAAATAGTGATAAAACATTAGTTATTGATTCAGCCCAATATAGAAATATAAAAGATTACTCTATTTTAAAAGGACAAATTATTGTTATGAGAACAAGTATTAATACCTGTTA
Organism: uncultured Bacilli bacterium; assembly: GCA_947624705.1. Classification (GTDB taxonomy): domain Bacteria; phylum Bacillota_I; class Bacilli_A; order RF39; family UBA660; genus HGM10766. The sequence goes on from CANQLL010000039.1 coordinate 6,532, forward strand.
TAAAAGAACTTTAAATAGATGGAAAAGCAATAATGAATATAATGAGGAAGAATATTTAAAATTTTCTAATAAGAAAAAAAGTATGTTTAATTGGTATCATACTTTAAATAAATTTTTAGAAAATATAAATAAAATGTAACTACGTATTAAATACTTTATAACTTATCTTCGTATTCCACTGCTTATTGAATCTTCTTGAACATTTTGTTCTTGATATGATGCTAAAAGTATTTGTAATTCATCTAAAGATTTAGCCTTTAATTTAGCTTGAACATTTTGCATAATATTCATTCGTTCTCCCATACTTATATTCCCAAATGTAAATTCACCAGCATAATTCATTGCATTCATAATTTGGTCTACGATTTTATCTTTAATTTGTTCTTCTTGGTTTGGAACTGATGAATTAATAGTTTGTTGCAAGTACTTTCCTTGATTGACTATTTTATCAAAATCTTCTAGAGTGAATTCTGTTCCAGTAAAATGTCCTTGATTATCTTTGGCATCAACGACAATATAATTTCCTTCTTGATAAATATTATCAATTTCCGAAATTATTACTCCGTTTCGTGATTCCATTTGTTCTTTAATTTCTTGTTTAACATTATCAGATAAATTTGCTAAATTACCCGTAAAACTCATTGTCGGCTCACTAGGTTGTTCTTTGCCCCATTCTAAATTTTGATTCATTTCTTCTTGAGCTTTAGGCAATGATGTTTGCTGTTCTTTAACACTTAAAGTTGGCTCAGATATTTTTGGTTCTTGCATTGGAGTTTTTTCAAAGATCCTACTTAAATTATTTTTTAAACTATCAATTTGGATATTTATTTCATCATCCATAACATCGGTTTCTATTTCTTTTTTAGGTAAGTCATCATAAGAAAAAATATCTAATAATTCATCTTTAAACTGTTCATCTGCCTGTTGTTCCCAATTTAAAGCAATTTTTTGTCTATTAATTTCTATTTCTATATCTTTAAGAATACTTTCTCTTGTCACATTTAAGCCTATAGAAGATAACTGTCTAATTGTTGCTCCCAGTATTCCTTCAAATAATAGATTATCTTTCATTTTTTCCAAAGCTAACTTTTTTATTGCATCTAAATATTGTTTTTTTATATCATTTCTTGTTTCATATATTCCTTCAGGATTATCTCCTAATTCCATGTGTTTTTTACTAAATCCTTCTAAATTCATCTTTTTATTTCTCCAAATTCATCACTTTCTATTTGTAACAATTTATTCATACTTAAGTTAATATCTTCATAGGTAATATTATTTAAATCTAAATTAGCAACTATATTTTTATCTTTACCAGCTACTCTCAAAGTTATAAATTTAGTTTTAAAATCATCGATATCCGGTATTACTTTTTTTATTTCTTCTATAAATAATTTTGATTCTTCATTTTCTCTATTTTGATGTTGAATATAAGTAGAACATAAATCAACAATAGTATCATAAATTTCTTCTCTTGTTTTTTGTTTTAAAGAAAAATTAGTTTCTATAAATTGTTTTATTCTTTCTACTTTTTCTTGATTTATAAAATTTTCATTTTCTTTGGCAACATTAACTGCAGATTCATAATACTTATAAAATTTTTGTTCATCTTTTTTAAAACTAGCAATTCCACAATTAACAATAGCTTTTGCTAAAGTGGGACTCCCTTGAAAATATAAATTATTTTGAGTTAGTTTATTACTATTTTGCCAATAATTACTAATATTTAATTCATGTTGTTTTAGATAATTTGTAAGAAGTTGGATAATTAATTGTTCAGAATTTCCATTATTTTGACTATTTAAAGAATTAAAACAATTAATAAATTCTGGTCCAAATATTTCTAAACATAATTGTTTAAATTTTTCTTGATTCCCCGCAATATATTCAGCTATTATTTTTTGATCTAAATTATTTTGTTTTAGAACATACAATAATGCTCTTACTTGTGATTCATATTTTTGATAATTAACTGAATTTAACATTTCAAAAATTTCTTTATTATCTTGATTTTCATTTAATTTTAATCTGGCATTATTTATGCAAATTTCAGCAAATATAGTAGCAAATGACTCTTCTAACATTTCCCCATATTGATTATTAAGAGCCCGGATTTTATGAGCATATTCATGAATAATTATTCCCAACAATTTATTAATTTCTAATTCATTATTTATATTAACATTTTTAATATCAGTTAAATTAATGACAATTTTATCTTCTTGAGCATTTCCGCCAATATTTATAGTTTTTCCAAACTCATTATTTTTTACTTCTAATTCTTCTATTGTAATAGGACAATTAGCAAATAAATTTTTTATATTTAATAATTGTTCTTCCTTTAAATATTCTTTTAAAAATAAGAAAATATATGACTGAGCTAATTTTACAACTGAATTTAATTTTTCTTGTATATCCATTTATTGCCTCGCAATCTATCCTTAACCTAATTGTACTAAATAATTTTATTATTTTAGTAAATTTAAATAAATTAGCTAATTTTTTTACATTTTATTTACTTTTATCTTTATTCAATGACAATAGTATTAAGTAATTCTTTTACATAATCAAGAGTAAAATAATCATTACCTATAAAAGTCAAAATATATCTTTTATTATTCTTTAAAATACTAACTTCTTTAATATTATCTAAATTTAAGATATAACCATGATAATCTCCCTTAATTTCATTAATATAATTTATAGAGGGCATCATAATATTAAACATTAGATAAACTGAATAGATACTTTTCATTTTATTAACTGAAGTTAGAATATTAAAAGTAGGAAAATCTTGTTTATGCATATATTTAAAAAAATCTATATCATTATTTAGATTATTCTCTTTTAAAAATTGAATTCTATCATTTACCTTAGTATTTTTTAAAGAAGCATTATAAACATTTACATCTTGAGCTTTTAAATAATCTAAATAGGTTTCTGTTGCTCCATTTAAAGCAAAAGCTATTTTATTATTATTTAAAACATACCAATTTTCTTTTAAAGTAAAATCTTTAAAATCATTACGAATTTTAATATTATCTTTTTCTAAATAATCAGTTACATCTTTATTAATTTTAATTATAATATCATCTTTAAAAACTAAACCATTTTTTAATTTTTCAAAATCATTTTTATTTATTTGTTTAGGATTATAATAATATAAACAAACAGTTTTAAAACTTATATATCCTAAAATTAACACAAGTAATATTCCGATTAAAACTATATTTCTTTTTTTCATTAGTTAACCTCCAAAATATATATTTTACTTTACTAAATATATATTATCGTTTTCATCAATAATAAATAGTTCATCCAAGCTACTTTTTAATAATGGATATTTATTTTTTTGGTCTGTTAAATAACCCATCATATCTAATTCTGGAACATCAAAACTTTTAAATGAACTTTCAACTTGTTTTAATATGTCTTTATTATTTAACATACTTTTAATAATTTTTTGATAATAAACTTTTTGATTATCATCATCATATAACATGATAATAAAATAATTATCATAATCAATTAATATATAATCGGAAATAGAATATTTTTTAAAATAAATACTATTATTGGTATTTAAATTTTTAAAAGCAACTTCATTGTCTTTATTTGAAAAAAGTTCAAATTTATAAGAATTATATTCAATAAAATATTTATTAATATAAGGATAGTGAGTGGTTATATTTTCAAAATTTTTCTTTTTAAAAGAATAACATATTTTGGATTCAGCATACCCTTCTATTTTATTTTCATTTATAGGAATAAAATTTAAAATCATAATTGTTATAAAACATATATATAAAACTCGTAGGGATTTTTTTTCTTTTTCAGTTTCTTCTATAGTTATTTCATAATCAGAATTAATTAGTTTATTTATTTTACTTTTTCTAAATATAATTAAAGAAGAAATAATCCAAAATAACATTGTTACAAAAATCGAATAAATATAATACATTAATACCGCATTAGTAGTGATTTGATAAGTACAATCCTTAATTAAACCTACATTAGATAATAATATGGAAAAATCCCAAAAAGCATGAAGAAAAATAACACTCCAAATATTTTTAGTTCGAAAATAAATAGTTCCTAACAAAAATCCTAAAGCAGTAGCATTCAAAATTTGAAAAATAGTATAGATTAAATCTTGACCAACTAAAACATTATCCAAATGAATTAAACCAAACAACAAAGATGATAATAATATAGAAATAAATACTTTTTTTCTCGAATCACCATAATTTTCTAAAAATTCATTTTGAATCCACCCACGAAATATAAATTCTTCAAATACCCCTATCGAGGCACTATACAATATTAAATTAAAAAAATTCCTGAAATTAAAATTTTTAATTTCAAATATAGAAATTATTAATTGAACACTAGCAAATAATAATATTGGAAAACCAAATAATAATGCTTTTTTAAATTTTTCTTTTTTTTGTGTAAAAACATAAGAATTACCTTTATTAATTATTATAATTAAAGCTATTATTGCTAAAAAGGCTTCCGTAATAAAGTCAACACCATATTTGGAATTAAAAATAGAATAACTAAAAATCGATGCTATAAGACCGCCAATACGAGAAACAAGTAACCAAGATAATAGTAATATTCCAAAAAGCCATATTATATTTTTAGTTTTTTTATTTTTAGGAGTAAAATCTTCCTTCTTTTGCATTTTAGCATTATTATTTTTTTTCACATTAATCTTTCTCCTCATGTTTATTCAAAATAATTTTAACATTTAATTTAAAAAATTTCAAAATTACATAAATTTTTTCCTTAACATAAAAAAGACTATTGAATAATTTTTTATTTATTATTCAACAGCCGCTTTTTATTAGTCATCTATTTCTACATATTTTTTAGATGGTAATTCTTTTTTATCATCTTTTTTAGGAACTTCTAATCTTAAAGTACCATTTTTAAAGTTAGCTTTAATATCTTCAGTTTCTACATCTTTACCTACATAAAAACTTCTTGAAGCTTTACCAATATATCTTTCTTTTCGGACAAAATGTCCATCTTCTTTTTCTTCATGATTTTCACTTTT